>CAYXVU010000191.1:0-11909 GCA_964468725.1 uncultured Clostridia bacterium | reverse complement strand
TGGTCATTTGGTTGAGCAAGTTAGCGGCCTGACTTACGAGGAGTATCTTCGACGCAACCTCTTAAGTCCATTGGAGATGCGGAGCAGTAGCATTCTTCTGTCAGCATCACAGAGGCGCGAGACAGCGGTTGGATACGGGTTCGCCGGTCATTGGGAAGCCATGCCGTGGGAGTTTATGAATACTGGGCCTGCATCTACCGTCAATGCGACAGCAGCGGATATGGGGAATCTCCTGCTCATGCTGCTTAATGGCGGGCGGTTCAAAGGTCGGCAAGTGCTTGGCGCGGATTCTGTTCGGGCGATGTTGACGCGTCAGTTCAGCAACGACCCGGCGCAACCCGGCTATGGTCTCACCTTTTGGGAGAACAGGTCATTCGGTATCCCCGCCTTCTCACACGGCGGATCCATGAGGGGCTTCGGTGCTCTGCTCTACCTGGCCCCGGCGCATCGGTTCGGTGTGTTCATCGCATACAACCAGGAGTCGGGGGTGTTAGCCGATGCCGCGATAGCGAAGCTGGTCTCTACGCTATTTCCTGAATCTGGCACTCGGCAGGCAATGCGCACACCAATCGCGGGCGACTCGCCAGTAGCGCGATTCGCCGGAACCTACGCCGACGCCATACACAACCACCAAAGTCCCGATCAAGGATGGCGTCGCCGTGCCGTCTTAGTTTCGGTAGATGATGCCGGACAACTAATATGGCAAGGAACCGCTGCCAAACGCGTCGGAGCGATGTCATTCCAGCGTTCGGATGGATCGCTCATCACGTTTCGCGGGAATGCCCGAGGAGAGATCACACACATGTTTGTCAACCAGTCCGTATACGAGCGGGTCGGCGGCACGCCGTGAGGGTTTCCGCAGCCGAGGTCAGGGCCGTCAGGACGCGTTGGAAAGTTGGACGGACTAAGAGATGGATGGTGCTATGCCGACCCGGTTCATTGGCTTCCTGCCAGTTCACTCAGGAGGCTCGCAATGTAATTCATCGGTGATGGGTTTGCGTAAACCAAATTTCGATATTTGTTTCCTGCCTACAGCCGGGTCAACGACGACAGAGCCTTTTGGGCTCAACCTGTAAGGGCTGGCAGGCTTCCTGCGATGGTTACAGACTGACGACCCAGAGGTGGTCGAAGCCGCCGCCTCAAAATCTATCGAGTATCTTGATGATGAGATACAAAGGGTTGGCAAAGAGTAATCGAGTGACAGATCAAAGTTGGACGACGGTTTTCTCTCTCACCAACCCGAGAGATGTTGAGTTGCCGCTTTGAGGCCGTCACAACGAAAAAGAAGATTACAGATCACTAATCAGAGGTGGAATGATGCACAGCAGATGGATGATTCGCGTGGTGGTGATGGTTTTCCCGGCGCTCTTTGCCTTGCCTTCGTTCGTTGGGATACCAACGAGGGCGCAAACTGCGGAGGCTCGTAAAGCGGGTACCCTCACATTTGAACCATTTCAATTGCGAGTGGAAGGGCAGGGGATTGACTGCGAACTTGGACGGCTGACGGTCAAAGAGAATCGCAGCAATCCGCAATCGAACCTCATCGAACTGGCCTTTGTGCGCCTAAAGAGCACGGCGGAAAAGCCCGGCTATCCGGTCGTCTACCTTGATGGCGGGCCGGGGTCGTCGGCTATCAGCCTCGCGCAGATTGGCGCGTATGCCGATGCCTTTTTGAAACTGCGCGAAGTCGGCGACGTGATTCTGCTCGACCAACGCGGCGTCGGCAGATCAAAGCCGAATCTGTCACGCCTCTCTTCGAAGTTATTGCCCCCTGATACCTTCGCCAGTCAAGAGGTGATGCTCAAAGCTCTGATGGAAGGGGCGCAAGAGGCCGTCAGCTATTTTCGCAGTCAAGGTGTAGATGTGGCGGCTTACAACACGAAGGAGAGCGCCAACGACATTGAAGATTTACGCAAAGCGTTAGGCGCGGAAAAACTCAACCTCGTCGGCTTCAGTTATGGCACGCATTTGGGGTTGGCAACCATTCGCTATCACGGCATGCATCTGAACCGGGTCGCATTAGTCGGCACGGAAGGGCAGAACCATACGCGCAAGTTGCCCAGCAGTTCGGATGCTTCGCTGCGGCGCTTGTCCGACCTCGTAGCCAAAGACCCGATCTTTGCCGAGAAGCTGCCTGATCTGTTTGCGACTACGAAACGCATCATGGAACGCTTGGAAAAAGAGCCGGTGACAGTTCGTTTGATGCGGCGTGGCTCTGCGGAACCGATTGATGTCAAAGTCGGACGCTTCGGATTGCAGATTTTGATGCTGCGCGATTTGGGCGACACCAACGACTTGCCCATCTTCCCGGCGTGGATTTACACGATGGACAAAGGCGATTACTCGATTCTCAAACGATTCGTTGAGCGCCGCTATTTTCAATACAGCCAGGGCATGTCGCTGATGACGTTTGTGATGGATGTTTCATCGGGCGCGACGCGAGAGCGCGATGCGCAGATTCAACGAGAAGCGAAGACCGCGCTCTTTGGCAATGTGATGAACTTCCCCTTTCCCGAAATTGGCGCGGCGTTGGGCAATCCCGACCTGGGCGACGAATATCGCTCGGCGATTCGCACCACCGTCCCGACACTGTTCATCAGCGGTACGATGGATAACAACTGCCCGGTCTTTCAAGCTGACGACATTCGGCGCACCTTCAAGACCAGCACTCATTTAATCATCGAAAACGCCGGTCATGAGAGCATGTTGGTTGAACCGCGCGTGCAGCAGGCCATTAACGACTATCTGCGCGGGCAGGATGTGAGCCACCTGAAGATTGCCCTGCCGCCGCTGAAGTTTCTCGCGCCGCCGGAACCGAAACCGTCGTCAACCCGATAGGCGAACGGCTACCGGCGTTGGCGGGTGTCTTGATTGAATTGAGGAAATTTGCTGCCCGCGCCGAGTTGATTAATCTTCTGGCGCGCATCTTCGAGCAAGCGGCGACGCACGGCGGCGCGTAAGCGGTCGTTGCGATCAACCGTCAGGTGTTCGACCAATAACATCATGCGATGCCAGGCGGATTCTAATGCGTCGGCGATGCGCGAGATTTGCGAGATGTCATAAGGGACGGCAATCACATCGCACCCCAGTCGGGCAAAAACCGACAGGTAACGCGCCGTTGCCAAATCCGGGCAGAGCAGGCGTCGCTTGGCAATCTTGAGTTCGATGCCGAGTAAGGTGTGGAGAATTTCGACTGCGGCAGGTTTCGACGGCGCATGGAGTTCATACTGCCGCGTGCGCCCGGAGAGGATCAAATCCCGGTAGAGGGCTGCCAGCGCTTGCTCGCCGAGTTGGCGTTCGATTTCGGCAGCGATGTCTTCCGCTTTGATGGCGCGCGCCGACTTTGCCAATCGCTCAGTGATAGACTCGACATTTTTAATCCCCATACAACACCGCAGCCTATTTCTGCTTGGGCTGTCCGCCCATCGCCCGAATCGGCGAGAACCTCTTTTCGTGACGGTTTGTGTGATTCGTTGACCGTCTATACCCCGAAGGTGAATCGTTGCGCTAGCGTTGCGCCGTCGTCACCTGACGTTGCGCTTTTTCAAAGACGGTGAGCACCGAATTCGGCAGTATGCCTAAGTAGAGCGTGCCGATCAGGGCAAGGATAAGCGCGGCAATGAGGGAACGCGAGAGCGCAGGTTTTTGATACTCTTCGGCAGGCTCGGAAAAGAACATCACGACGACGACGCGCAAATAGTAGTACCACGAGATGGCGCTATTGATCACTCCGATGATGACCAGCAAGTAGAAACCCGCCGACCACGCCGACTTAAAGACGAGGAGCTTTGCCATAAAACCGGCAGTGAGCGGAATGCCCGCCAGACTCAACATAAAGAGCGACAAGCAAGCCGCCAAACCGAGAGATTTGAAACCGATGCCTGCATAGTCGGCAATCTCGGTTCGTTTGTCGCCGCGCCGAGCAATGACTTCGATGATGGCGAACGCCCCGATATTGATGACCACGTAGCAGAGCAAATAAAAAGCGACGGCTTTCCAGTCCATCGCCACCATCGCCACCATCGCATATCCGGCGTGTGCGATGGATGAATAGGCGAGCAAGCGTTTGATATTGCTCTGCACCAGCGCCGCAAGATTGCCAATCGTCATCGTCAAAATCGCCATGACGACCATCACCGTAGTGATGGTGGAGTGCAGTTCTGCGGTCAGACCTTTTGCCAGTCCGGCAGTCACCGAGACGCCTGTGAAGGTGAGAATGAAGACCCGCGCAAAAGCGGCGAAGGCGGCGGCTTTCGAGCCGGTTGACAGAAAAGCCGTGACCGGCGTGGGCGCTCCTTCGTACACATCCGGCGACCAGATGTGAAATGGCGCGGTGGCGACTTTGAATCCGAAGCCGACCAGCAACATTGCTGCACCGGCAAAGAGCATCTCTTGCGAATAGATGTTGCCCGCCGCAATGCGCTCTTTGAGCAGTTGCAGATTGGTCGTTGCTACCGGCACAGCCGTTGGCGTGTAGCTGGCGCCGTACAGGAACGCTATCCCATAAAGCAAGAAGGCGGTCGAGACCGACCCGAGGATGAAATACTTCATTGCCGATTCATTCGAGCGCAGGTCGCGCCGACGAATGCCGCACAACACATAGGTCGAAATCGAAGTAATCTCCAACCCTAAAAAGATCATGGCCAGATCATTGGCTGCCGCCATAAACAGCATGCCGGTCGTCGCAAACATCAACAGCGCGAAGTACTCGCCTTTGGGTAGCTGTTCGTCATCCGCCCACCGCACCGAAATCAAGACGACCAGAAAAGCAACGACCAAAAAGATGAGGGCAAAGAGCAGTCGGAAATCGTCAGTGACGATCATCCCGTTAAATGAAGTAGCACCGCCTTGACCGCGCAACGAGTAGACCGCCACTCCGGCTCCGGCCAGCCCGACCAGCGAGACAAGCCCTGCCACACGCCGTTCAATCGGGCGCATAAAGGCATCAATCAACATCAACAGAATCGCTACGCCCGAAGTGACGAGTTCGGGCGCGATGGCGTGATAGCTGATACCAATCTGAGAAGGATTCATGTCAATACCTAAGCCATTCGGACAATGTGCAACTGTCGCACACGGAAATTTTCGACTACAGAGCAACTAGGGCAACCAAGAAGTCTCTCCGCCTTCGACACCCCGCTATTGTGCCCTCTGTGATGAACGAAGCGATTTACCATCGAAGACGTTTGGTTTTTCGGCAGTCGCTTCTTTCACCTGCGAAGCCGGATGCACGCGCGCGCGAATCGCAGATATGGCTTTATCACTGCGTGAAAGAAAGAGGCTCGGATAGATGCCCATCACGAAGATCAACAAAATCATCGGCGCGAGCGCGAGGCGCTCCCGGCCATCGAGGTCGGTGAGCGTTTCGTTTTGGCTATTCTTGACCTCGCCCATAACCACGCGTTGATACATCCACAGCATGTAGACCGCCGATAAGATCATGCCGAGCGCCGCCAGTGCGCCGAACCAACGGGCGTGCGGCAACAATGACGACGTGTAGGTTCCGATGAGAATCAGAAACTCGCCGACAAAACCGTTGAGCAAAGGCAGCGCAATCGAAGACAGGGTGACGACTAAAAAGAGCGCCGCAAAGACCGGCATGACGTTGGCCAGTCCGCCGAATTCAGCGATCAAGCGCGTGTGTCTACGGTCATAAATCATGCCGACGATCATAAAGAGCGCGCCCGTCGAAACGCCGTGATTGAGCATTTGATAGAGCGCTCCTTGCAATCCTTGATCGGTGAACGAAAAGATGCCCAAGACGACGAAACCAAGATGGCTGACTGACGAATAGGCGACCAACTTTTTCAAATCGGGCTGCACCATCGCAACCAATGCGCCGTAGATAATGCCGATGACCGCGAGGATTGAGATCAACCGCGCATACTGCAACGAGGCATCGGGAAACATCGGCAGATTGAAGCGCATCAAGCCATACGTTCCCATCTTCAATAGCACGCCCGCGAGAATGACCGAGCCTGCGGTTGGCGCTTCGACGTGCGCATCCGGCAGCCACGTATGAAAAGGGAAGAGCGGCACTTTAATGAGGAACGCCAAAGCGAATCCCCAAAACAACCATATCTGTTCGCGCAGCGACAAGACGAACTCGCCTGACCGCAGATGATTGGTGATCGTCACCATGTCGAAGGTGAAGACGCCCGTCGTCTTGCCATGCAGATAGTAAACGGCGATGATGGCGGCCAACATTAGCAGCGAGCCGACGACGGTGTAGAGAACGAACTTCACTGCCGCATAGATTCTCCGCTCGCCGCCCCACACGCCGATCAAAAAGTACATCGGCACCAACATCACTTCCCAGAAGAGATAGAAGAGGAACATATCCATCGCTGCGAAGACGCCGATCATGCCGGTTTCGAGCGCCAACATACAGATCAAGTATTCGCGCAAGCGATGATGAATCGAGTTCCACGACGAGATGAGCGCGACCGGAACCAGAAAGGTAGTCAGCACGACGAGCCAGAGGCTCAGACCGTCTACGCCGACGTGATAGCCCACACCGAGGTCGAAGGCGTTGATCCAGGCAACGTTCGTTTCGAATTGCAGACCGCCCGCCGAATCGAAGCGCAAGGGGATGAGAAGTGACAACGCAAAGGTGAGCAGCGCAAAGATCAAGGCCGTCCACTTCAAAGGCTTTTCATTCGGATGCTCGCCTCGCCCGATCATCCCAATCATGACCGCGCCGACCAACGGCAAGAGAATCAAAATGGTGAGCAGATAACTATTCATTCAATCCTTGCATTCTGTTACCGAAAGATGAAATAGCCGATGATGGCCAGTGCGCCGAGTATGACGATAGCCACATAGCTGCGCGCCAATCCGGTCTGCAAGCGGCGCAACAAATCGCCCGATGCGCTTGCCAGTTTGGCCGCGCCGTTGACGGCTCCATCAATGACGCCCACGTCTATGACCTTCCACAGCAGGTTCGTAGAGGCTGCTTTCACGGGAGCGATGATCGTCGCGTCGTAGGCTTCATCCACATAGTATTTGTTTTCGAGCAGCGTCGGCGGTTGCCACAGCGGTTTGCGACCGAACCAAATCCAGCCGATGACAATACCCGCAACTGCGATGACTGTCGAAACCCCTGTGAGAATCCATTCTGTGCTGTGATCTGCCGCAGGCGCGACCGCTTCGCCTGCCCCACTGTGCGCGATGGCGGGCGCTAGCAGATGTTCGAAGTAGTTTGGCAATAGACCGAATGAGAGGCCTTCCGGCACGCCAAAGAATCCGACGACGATTGCGCCGAGGGCAAGCACGACAAGCGGCAAGACCATACTCATCGGTGACTCGTGCGGCGTCACAGTATGATGATCGTGGCTCTGCGCTTCGGAGTGATGCGCGTGCTCGTCAAATCTCTCCTTGCCCCAGAAGGTGATGACCATCATTCGCGTCATGTAGATTGCCGTGAGCAGCGCGGTCAATGCGCCGATTACCCAAAGGGCTTTCGGCAACGTGCTATGGCCGAACGCTTCGGTCGTAAAGGATTGGAACAGAATCTCATCTTTACTGAAGAACCCGGCGAAGGGCGGAATCCCTGAAATCGCAATCCACCCGGCAGCCATCGTCAGAAACGTCCACTTCATATACTTCTTCAACCCGCCCATGCGGCGCATGTCTTGTTCGTGATGCAGGCCATGAATGACCGATCCCGAACCTAAGAAGAGCAGGGCTTTGAAAAACGCATGGGTGAAGACGTGAAAGATGCCTGCCGTAAACGCGCCGACGCCGCAAGCCAAAAACATATAACCGAGTTGCGAAACGGTCGAATAGGCCAACACCTTTTTAATATCCCATTGCGCCAATCCAATCGTCGCTGCAAACAAGGCTGTCGCCGCTCCGACAATGGCGACAATCATCATGGCGGTCGGCGCTTTGACATAAATCGAACTCGCGCGCGATACCATATAGACGCCCGCCGTCACCATCGTCGCCGCGTGAATCAGCGCGCTCACAGGCGTCGGCCCGGCCATCGCATCCGGCAGCCATACAAAGAGCGGAATCTGCGCGCTCTTTCCGGTTGCGCCGACAAACATCAGCACGGCGATAGTGGTCAGTCCGCCCGCGAAGATTGTCGCCCATCCGATTGGCTCGCTTGCTTGCCGTGCTGCCCATTCAAATGCGCCCGCTATGCCGCGCGTCGCATCGTCAAAGTAAAAGATCGAACCGGATTTCAAAAACAACAGCATGACCCCGATGGCAAAACCGAAATCGCCGACGCGGTTGACGATGAAGGCTTTCTTCGCCGCATCGTTGGCAAAATCTTTGGTGAAGTAGTAACCGATGAGCAGGTAGGAACAGAGTCCGACGCCTTCCCAACCGACGAACATCAAGAGGAAGTTATCGGCTAAAACGAGCGTCAGCATGGCGAACATGAAGAGATTCAAGTAGGCGAAGAATCGCCAGTAACCCTCTTCGCCATGCATGTAACCGGTGGCAAAGACATGAATCCAAAAGGCGACGAAAGTGATAAAGACGATATAGATGCCCGATAGCGGGTCTAATAACAGAGAGAAGTCCGAGCGAAATGAACCGACGCTGATCCATGTGAACAGCGGTTGATAAATCTTTTCACCCGCTTCGAGATGATGCAGATGAGAGAAGAAAGCATAGAAGGAAAACCCCGCAGAGACGGCAACCGTCGAACAAGCGATGATGCCGATGAGCTTTTCACTCCACCGCTTGCCGAAGAGTCCGAGTAAGGCTGCACCGATGAGCGGCGCGAAGATAATGGGTGCCAGCAAAGAAGTCGTCATAGTTTTAGCGTGTCTGCATCATCTACGTTGAGCGATTCGCGGTTGCGGAAGATCGAAATGATGATGGCGAGTCCGACGGCGGCTTCGGCGGCGGCGACGACCATCACGATAAAGACAAAGAGTTGCCCGCTCAGGTCATTGAAGAAACTCGACAGCGAAACCAGCGTCAGGTTCGCTGCATTGAGCATCAACTCGATGCACAAAAAGATGCTGATGGCATTGCGCTTGATGAAGACGCCGACCGCGCCGATGGTGAAGAGCAGCGCCGCCAACCCTAAATACCATGAGAGAGGAACCATAGCTTCTCCGAATTCTGTCCGCCATCCCTTGCCAATTGACTGACTGCACCGGCGAAACGGCGAATACCGAACCGATCAATCATCTTCTCGGCGCGCCAGAACCAGCGCGCCGACGACCGCCATCAGGATCAATACCGAAGTGACCTCAAAGGGCAATAAGTAGCTGGTAAACAGCCCCGTGCCAATGCTCAACGTCGTGCCGAGCGCCTGCGCGCCGCCGGTCACAGGCGGCAAACTCTGAATGTTGATTTGCCGAATGACGTAGACAGCTTCGGCGATAAACAACGCCGCGCAGGGAATCGCCAGATAGCGCAGACTCTTTTGCTTATCGAGGAAGGGAATGTCTTTCGGCAGGTTGAGCAGCATGATGACGAAGATGAACAAGACCATGATCGCGCCCGCATAGACGACGACTTGAATGACCGCGATGAACTGCGCGCGCAGCGTAAGATACAAGGCCGAGACGGAGATCAGCGTGCCGATGAGAGACAGTGCGCCATAGAGCGGATTGCGCTGCACCAATATGTTGAGTGCCGCCGCAACAGCGATGACCGCGAAGATGATGAATAGTGCCTTTTCCATTTTTAATTTCTTAATTCAAATTAGTAGCCGATGATTTACATCTTTGGTTGCCGCTCCTTCTCTGCCAGCCGGAGTGCCGCACCTGCCAGGTGATAATACAAAAGTATGATTCCTGATTTATCTGTTGAGAAAAGCCCTCCTCCTTTAATTTTGTGTTTAGCAAGATATGCCTTATGTGATGCTTTTGCATCAGCTCCACAGGCATATACGATCTGAAGCAGGGTATCACCATATCCATCTGAATAAATCATAGGTATCCAAGCCCTATAGATTTCTTCTGCACTATGATTGTCTGCCTCAACATCTGGGCTATGTTCGCTAAACATAGCAACAGCCACATACCCTGTAAGAAGCTGATTCCTAATCAATCTGCTAATTTCCATTCGCGCATTTGCATCCATTGAACGGAGATGCTTGCGGTAGTAAGCGCCGTATCTAGGTATCGTCTCTGAAATGCGTCTAAGTCCACGGCTGCCAGATGATTGAAAGTCGAGTTCAGCTTCGATGAATCGCTCTATACAGAAGGCAATAGTTTCACCATTGAACATGCTGCGGATTCTTTCAATATGAACAGAAAGAGTTTCTTGACCTTTGCTGTCTTGGAAGAGACCAGCTTCCTTCAAGCTAGCCTGTGCGCTTCGTATCGCTTGGTCAAGCTCCAATTCAAAAGTCATCGGGTTACCATCACTTTTATTTCAGATATATCGCAATTGATTTTTTATCTCATCAGCGGTTACGGAATTCAAGATCGCTAACAGTCGTTGTAGAATTTCGTACGGCTGACGACGCACGGCGATGATGATTCCGTAATGCTCTTTCTCTGACGAGAAGTATTCTTCTGCTAATCGTTCAAAATCACTTCGGTTATGGGTGAAAATTGTCTTTTGCTGACTTACTGCGTAGGCCATTTGCTCTTCATCGCTTTTGCTCAACTGTTTGGCCTCTTGCGTCGTCATTCCTTCGAACCCTGATGCTCGTACCAAATCTGCTATCAGCACATCAACATCTTCATCCAGATAGAGTTCAATGAAGAGTTGATTCATAAGTTTTTTACGAGTGGGTCAAGCAGGTCATCAGGAATGCGATTACGCTCGATGTGTTCGTCAATTTCCGCTTGATGGTCGTCGTAATAACTCAGTGCGTCAAAGACCTGCGCCAACCTCAAATGCGGCAGGCGCGAAGGGATTTCTTCAATCGCTACACCCAGTCGCCAAAGCTCGACAATCGCGCGCACAGGCGTGCGGGTTCCTTTGATGATCGGCTCGCCGCTAAGGATTTCATCATCGGTTACGATGTAACAATGTTCGCTTGCTGCCATCATAATCATTCACCTGCGAACAACTTTACAGACTTTGCGAATCCTTTCCAACCTGCTGCCTTCGCCACGTCTAACTCACAAACAAGGCAATCGTCGCCGTGATGACAATGTTCAAAATGGCCAGCGGCAGCAGCACTTTCCAACCGAAGCGCATCAGTTGATCGTAACGAAAGCGCGGCAACGTCGAACGAATCCAGATGAACAACAAGAGAAAGGCGAAGACTTTCGTTACAAAGTAAACGAGACTCAAGAGCGGGTACTCAGCCACCCCCGGCCCTTGCCAGCCGCCCCAAAACAGCGTCGTCGCCATCGAAGACGCTGTAATCATGTTGGTATATTCGGCCATGAAGAACATGGCGAACTTCATCGAGGAGTATTCCGTGTGATATCCGGCGACGAGTTCGGCTTCGGCTTCCGGCAGATCGAAGGGGATGCGATTAGTCTCTGCCAGCGCCGCGATGAAGAAGATCAGAAAACCGAGCGGTTGATAGGTGATGACGTTCCATTTCAGTCCGTACCAGCCGCTTTGCGCTTCGACGATGCCGGTTAAATCGAGCGTCCCGGCTTGAATCAACACGCCGATGATCGACAGCGAAAGCGATAGCTCGTAGCTAATCATCTGCGCGCTGGCGCGCAATCCGCCCATTAACGAAAACTTGTTATTCGATGACCATCCCGCCAATGCGAGTCCATAAACGCCGATTGAACCGAGCGCCAAAACGTATAACAAGCCGACATCCAAGTGGGTAACGTGCAGCTTGATGGTGCGACCGAAGAGGACGACTTCGCTGCCATACGGGATGACGATGAAGGTCATCAAGGCCGGGATGAGCAAGACGGTCGGCGCCAGCACATAGAGGAGGCGGTTGGCTTCGAGCGGGATGATGTCTTCTTTGAAGATGAATTTGAGTCCGTCAGCGGCAGGTTGCAACAACCCCC
>CAYXVU010000190.1:0-11909 GCA_964468725.1 uncultured Clostridia bacterium | reverse complement strand
AGGTCAATGCCTTCCTGCACCATCTCCCACAGCGGCGATAGCTCACGCAATCGCTTCACGGCGTCATTGACGCGGCCAACCGTGTAGTCCACCTCTTCTTCGGTGTTGAAGCGACCCACACCGAAACGAATTGAACTGTGCGCCAGCTCTTCCCCGACGCCCAACGCTTTGAGCACATAGCTCGGTTCGAGGCTCGCAGAGGTGCAGGCCGAGCCTGACGACACGGCAATGTCATTAATGCCCATCAGCAACGATTCGCCTTCGACGTAAGCAAATGAGATGTTCAGATTGCCCGGCACGCGCTCGCTGGCATGGCCGTTGATGTAGACATCGGGAATCTCATTCATGATGCCGGTGCGCAGGCGTTCGCGCAGCCCCAGAACGCGCCCGCTCTCTTCGGGCATCTCCGCTTTGGCAATCTCGCAGGCTTTGCCCAGTCCGACGATGCCGGTGACGTTGAGCGTGCCGCTTCGCATGCCGCGTTCGTGACCGCCGCCGTCAATCATCGGCGTCAATTGCACGCGCGGGTTTTTGCGACGCACATAGAGCGCGCCAACGCCCTTCGGCCCGTAAATTTTGTGCGCCGACAGCGACACCAAATCAACATTCATTGCCTGCACATCGAAAGGAATCTTGCCGACCGATTGCACAGCGTCCGTATGAAAGAGCACGCCGCGCTCTTTGCAAACCTTGCCGATTTCGGCGATGGGTTGAATGACGCCGATTTCATTGTTGACGTGCATGATCGAGACCAAAATGGTCTTGTCCGTCAGGGCGTTCTTTACATCGTCGGGCGAAATCAAACCGTCGCTGCCCACCGGCAGATAGGTGACTTTGAAACCGCGCTTCTCCAACTTCTTGCAGGTGTCGAGTATGGCCTTGTGTTCGGTGACCGCCGTGATGATGTGGTCGCCGCGTTCGTAATACATCTCGGCAACACCCTTGAGAGCGAGGTTGTCGGATTCGGTCGCGCCGCTGGTAAAGACGATCTCTTTGGCCGTTGCGCCGATTAAGTCGGCCACCTGCTGACGGGCTTGCTCGACGGCCTCTTCGGCTCGCCAGCCGAATTCATGATTGCGGCTGGCTGCGTTGCCGAAAATCTCCGTGAAGTAGGGGCGCATGGTTTCAAAGACGCGCGGATCACAAGGCGTCGTCGCGTGATTATCCAAATAAATCGGGAGCTTGATTGCCATATCCATCTCCTTATGAATTATAAAAGCGCTTCCACCGTCTGCTCGCTGGCGCTGCCCGCCTTCTCGGCGCGCTGCGGAACCAGCCGATTCGACTTGATCTTGAGCGCGTAAACGACTTCGGGGCGCGGCTGATTGATTAAACTGGCCAGCGTAATCGAATCGAGGAAGTTATCCACCAACTCGGAAAGCTGCCGCCACAACACAAACCCCATACACGAATCGGCTATGCGACACTCCTCCGCCGATTCGTGTTTATCAAAGCACGAACTGGTATAAAGCGGCGGCTCGGTCAGGCGCACGATTTCGCCAATCGTTATCTCCGACGGGTCGCGCGCCAGCATAAACCCCCCGTGCGGCCCTCTGACACTGTTGACGATGTCGCCTTTACGAAGCTTTTGAAATATCTGTTCGAGGAAGAGCAGGGAAATGCCTTCGCGTTTTGAGATGGCCGTCAGTGCCACCGGAGCGCCATTCGAATGATGGGCAATATCGAGTACCGCCCTGACCGCGTATTTGCCTTTCGTTGAAATCTGCATAATTCCTCAATCGCTTTGCGCTTAGTATTTCTCAAACGGTCGCTTTCATTTTAGATACCTGACCAATAAAGTCAAGTTTTATATGACTGAAACAGTCAAGTTTGTATTTAAGAGGGCAAGTGAGGAAATGATATGACTTAATAGTTTCTTTTATAGGCTGATAGAGGAATGTAAGAGGAAGATCGTTAGATGGTCACTCATTTTTCAACCCCCTGTTCGGTAAGTCGAAAGAGCTTTATCGGCAAGAGCCAGCGGCCTGCCAACCGGCTACCCCTGCACGCTTGTCTCTTTGTCTTCTACCTTTTCTAATGCCGCCTGTCCGTGACGAATGAGGGCAAAGGCCAAGACGCGAAGGCACCAAGGCACAGAGACAAAACGCTTGAAGAAACCGGAGGCCGTCGTTTTACTCTTTGCCTTCCGGTTTCGCCTTTGCGCCTTTGCATCTCTGCGCCTTAGCGTTTAGCGGGCGGCTTTCTCTTTACTATCCGCAGCCGGACGGTATTTGTCTTTCTCTTTCTCTCTTTCGATGTAGGGAATGCCGCGCTCCATCCAGTCCGGCTTGGCCGCGCCCTTCAAATGGTGATCGAAGAATTGCAGCATGCGGCGCGCATAATCTTTCTGATTGGCGCGTCTGCGAATGCCATGCGGCTCGCCGTTGTAGGTGAACATATAGACCTCTTTGCCCAACCGTCTGAGTGCCAAATAGTACTCGATGCCTTGATACCAGGGTACTGCATCGTCGTTGTCGTTGTGTAACATCAACAGCGGCGTCTGCACGCGTTGCGCGTGAAAGACCGGCGAGTTTTCCAAAAACAGCATAGGGCTTTCATAGAGGCTTGCGCCGATGCGACTCTGCGTGTGTTCGTATTGAAACTGACGCGGCAGCCCGCTGCCCCAACGAATGCCGCTGTAGGCGCTCGTCATATTGGCAACCGGCGCGCCTGCCGATGCGGCTTTGAAGCGATTGGTCTGCGTAATCATGTAGGCAATCTGATAGCCGCCCCAACTATGGCCTTGAATGCCAATGGCCTCTTCGTTGACATAGCCTTGATCGACGACCGACTGAATGGCGGGCAAGACGCATTGGAGAGCGCTCTGCCCGGGGTGGCCGATGGTATAGATGATGTCGGGCATCAAGACCAGATAACCATTGCTGGCATAGATCGAAGCGTTGACGTTTTGACCCGGTCGCGGATCAACGAAGCGATGTACGCCATCCGACAACTTCTCATAGATGTAGACCATCAGCGGATACTTTTTCTTCGGGTCGAAGTTCGCCGGTTTGACCAGCATCGCGCTCAACGGTACGCCATCCGTATTTTTGAAGCGCACCAATTCGGACGTGCCCCACAAGAATCCGGCTTGTTGCGCCCCGGCACTGGAGACTCTCTTCATCTCTTTGAAGTCGGATTGTGTGACCAGCAGATCGGGGTATTCGCTGAAGGTCGAGGCGCTGAGCAAATAGACATCCGCATCTTTGGCCTTCGATGGCGTAGTGAAGTACTTTGCCGCCATAACCAGTTTTTCCGGCTGACCGCCGTTCACCCGATCTCGATAAAAGCCCGCATCGCGCGACCATTCATTTTCAGCGCGCAACAGCAGCGGCTTTGCCGGATCAACCGCGCGCTCGTCTGAATCGAGGCGAATGTAGCGCAATTCAGTCTTCTCTTTGCGGCCTACGCCATCGGTCAAATTTTTTGCCGAACTGCCGTCGGGCGCGATTTGCCAGATGTCATATCGGTCATAGAGCAGAACGTATTTGTCATCGCTCGTCCAACCCGCGTTGCCATAACTGGGCGGCGTGCTCGGCGAGTCGTGATCTTCTTGAAAGAACTTGACGCCGAGCGCAGCGGTCAAATTCGTGATCTTTCCATCGGGCACGGAGACGGTGTTCCAATCTTTGCCGTCATAAAAGAGCGCGTACTTCGCAGAGGGCGACCAGGCGAGTCCGCCGCGCTGCTTTTTAAGTAAGGGTTTGCGCGAGCCGTCTGCGGTGTTGACCAAAAGCACGTCGTTTGCGTTGCCGTCTTCGTCGTAACCAACCATTCGGCGGTAGGCGCGGTCATCCAATCCCATTGCCCAACGACCGTCCGGCGAAGCGTTCACATCGCGCATCGTTTCATCGGCCAGTTGCACATACTTTCTCTCTTGCAGATGAACCACAGCGCGATAGGAACGGTTGCGCTCCTGTTCGGCGCGCACCTTTTGCATGGGCTGAATGTAGTCGTCTTGCCAATGCCACAAATCCGCCGTGACTTTATCATCGGGTAAGAGGTCGTCTTCATCACGCTCCGGTTCCGGTGCAGGAGCGACGCCGAAAAAGAGATGCGCGCCATTGAGCGAAAACGAGAGATTGGCGCGTTCGCTGATGACCCATCCTTGACGAAAGCCCGGTGTAGCAGTGGCAACCAACTCGTTTGCCGTCGTCGCTTGCCGCGCCCAATGATAGAGCTTGAATTTCGATTGCATCGCCGTCGCATCATCGCGGTCGCTGACAAAAGCGAGTTGCGTCTGTTTGTCATCCCATGTGAGTTTGGCATATTTGCCTGCGCCGATGATGAGCGCGGTCGGCGCATCTGCGCTGATTGGCGTGATGGCATAAACGCCGTTGGTCTCTTCCTTCTTTGAAGAGACGGCGAAGACGAGAGACTTGGCGTCTTTGCTGAATGTGTATTCGAGAGTGTCAGCAAAAGTGCGTTCGCTCTTGTCAGCAAGATTGCGCAGAACGAGGTCGCTGCCGTACTCCTTCTTCTTCTCTTTTTTCTTCTCTCCCGCAGGCGCGGCTGGTTCTCTCTTTTCGCCTGCGGCGTCCGGTCGTCGCGGCTCTTCTTTCTTCGCTTCGAGCAAGTAGGCTACGAATCCCGCGCCGTCTTCGGGCACTTGAAAATTCTTCACGCGCTCGATGCGCGCCACCTCGCCGCTCGACAAATCCATAATGCCCAGCCCATTCTTCGGCATATCTTCCGGCTTCTTCTTCTCGCGTTTGGCTTTGTCGGATTCAGCTTTCGTCGGAAAGATGGTGAAGAGTAAGAATCGCCCGTCAGCCGTAAACGTGACCCGCCCGCCGGTTGCGCCGAAGATCGGCGCTTCTCCGGGCGTCGGAGTCGGCGGCGGCGGTTGCGCGCCGCGCGGATGTCGCCACTCTGCGCCGGTCGCCAGATTGCGTGCGACGATTTCGCCATCGCCTTCTTGCGGCATCAGCGAGTAGGCTAAAAATTTGCCGTCGCGGGAAAGCTGCTGGTTTTGAATGCTGCGCCAGCTATCGGCATCGGCCAGCGTAAGCGGGCGTTTTTGCGTCGTCGTAGCGGGCGCTTGCGCGAGCGTCGCTGAGGCGATGAAGACCGCAAGCAAACCGAGCGCGAGCGTCTGTTTGCCAATCTGCAAAACCGAATTGCATAAACGGAGTCGGGGATTCATTGAGCTTCTCCTCCTTGAGACGGGTTGCTAGTTTCCACTTTTTTTGAAGATGTTTGTATCGGAGATTGACGACAATAATCCAGTTTTTTGTATGTGTCCAGTTTGTGATTGCGCCCTAACGGTGTGCGATGGACAAACCGCATCCGCTTTCTCTCCCTATGTCACGGCTCTCCGGTTCGGGCTCATCTGTCTGCCTTTGCATTTTCACAAGCAGGCTTTTAGAGTTGTGAGCACGCAAACGATGAAACTGATCTACGAACAGGTGCGGGAGTTTTTGCAACGCGGCACGCCGGTCGCTCTGGCGACGATTGTCGAAGCGCGCGGTTCGACGCCGCGCGAAGTCGGAGCTAAGATGATTATCGAATCCGGCGGTCAGATTCGCGGCACGGTGGGCGGCGGCTGCGGTGAAAATCAAGTCTTTCAAGATGCGCTGCGCGTTCTCAAAGAAAACAGGCCGCGCTTTTCGCGTGTTGACCTGACCGGCGAAATCAACGAACACACGGAGACCAACTGCGGCGGCGTCATGGATGTCTTCATTGATTCGCTGCGCGCCGAATCCGGCGCAGCCGATCAGTCAACCGGCGCGACCGACATCCTCAACGCGGTGCTTACGGTCTATGAACAGCGAAGGCTCGCGGTCTTGATTACCGTGTTGCGAGTCGAAGGTCGCGCCGATGTGCAAGCCGGTAGCAAACTGGTCATAGACGAAGAGGGTAACCAACTCGCTTCGCAGATGGATGAAGAGATGGCCACCCGACTTGCGCGTGCCGGGCTTGCAGTTCTTGAAAACGGGAAGAGCAAACGCGCGAGCCTGCAACCAGAAGAGAACGATTCGAAACTCGATCTCTTTTTCGAAGTGCTCGCGCCGCCCGCTGAGATTGTCATCGTCGGCGCGGGGCACATCGCGCAACCGCTGAGCAAAATCGCCAAGCTGATGGATTTCGAAGTAACGATCATTGATGATCGCGCCAACTTCGCTAACCGGGTTCGCTTTCCTGAAGCCGACCGCATCCTCGTTGGCGCGATTGATGAAGCCGTCGAGACTTTGCCCATCGGCGTAGCGACGCATCTGGTATTGGTGACGCGCGGCCATCAAATGGATCAAGCGGCGCTCGTTAAAGTGATTGCCTCGCGCGCTGCCTACATCGGCATGATCGGCAGCAAGCGACGCGTTGGCGCAGTCTTCGATTACCTGCGACGGCAAGGCATAGCCGAAGAGTTGATGGCAAGAGTCTACGCGCCCATCGGCATTGATTTGGGAGCCGAAACGCCGGACGAAATCGCCGTTTCCATCATGGCCGAAATCATCAAACTGCGCCGTCGCGGTCGCGCCGCCTCCCTCTCCGACAGCCGCAGGTATTCGTAAGGAGAAGTAGCTTTCTAACTCACTCGTTGAGAGGTGCGTTTCATACGAACGATGCACTCTTTCAGATACTCGCGCATCTGGTCGGGCGGCGCTTGCGCGCGGCGTCCGTGACCCGGCAACACCCATTCGAACTCATACTCTACTAATCGTTCCATCGAACGGATCTGCTCGCTCCATGAATACCAATTGACGCTCACCGAGGCGTTGAGCGATTGGTAACGCTCTGACCACCAAACGTGATCGCCCGAAAAGAGATACTTCTTTTGGTAGAGCAACGCTGCGTGCCCGCGCGTGTGACCCGGCGTCGGAATAACGAGGAGTTCGTCATCCAGTCGCACGTCATCGCGCCCGCTGATGACGCGCTCAATGCCGCTCGTCGAACGCCCAATGTCATCACGGTGCATGATGCGTTCGGCGCTAAATTCCGCCGCCCATTTTTGGTGATCGGCTACGTCATCGCGGTGCGTCAGAAACAGCCAGCGCACGCCGCCGAGTCTTTCAATGCCTTTGACCAGCGGGCGCGCAAAGCGGGGCGAATCAACCAAGACGTTGCCCGCAGGGCGCACGATCAAATAACTCGACGCGCCGAATGACGACTCGGCAGCGAAGCCGCAGAAATGTACACCGCCCGCAATCGCTTCGGGGTAAGCGGCGACGGCGGCTTTCGTGTTGTGACGATCTTGCGTGCCGATGGAAGCGGTCGGGCAGGTGACCAAAGCTTTGAGCGCCGCAAACTCTTCTTCGCGGCTGCGCGGTTGTTGCAGCACGGCGGACTGTTCGCCTGCTTGCGCAAAGCCTGCGGGCGCGATCTGCCGACACAAATCGCAATCTATGCAGGTGCTGTCAACATAGAAATCGCCCGCTACATTCTCTGCGCGTCTCAGTGAGAGTAAAGCCATAAAACACCAGTGACGAGTGACAAATCTGTCACCTCGCACCTCTCACTATACATGATCTGTTTGCCAACCTTCATTGCGTTGCTTGAAAACTCTCAACCAAGCGTTGAGGAGCGGTCTCTGACCGCGACGAGCAGTCCGGCGGTCTTTGACCGCCGCTCAACCTGTGCCCGCTAGTGAGCAGACCGCTTCTTGTCACCGGTCATTCAGTTAATATGCCGCGATTCCAAGCTAACGTAACTGCGAATCACTTGCATCACGTCGGCAAAATCGGGCAGCGTGAGCGATTGTGGTCCGTCTGACCAGGCTTCTTGCGGGCGCGGATGGACTTCGATAATCAAGCCGTCTGCGCCGATGGCAACCGCCGCTTTCGAAGCGGGCAGCACAAGGCTGCGCTTGCCGGTCGCGTGCGACGGATCAACGATCACCGGCAGATGGCTGAGTTCGTTGAGCAAAGGCACGGCGGCCAGATCAAGCGTGTTGCGCGTCGCCGTCTCGAAAGTGCGAATGCCGCGCTCACACAAGATCACTTGATCGTTGCCATGCGAAGCGATGTACTCCGCCGACAATAGCAACTCTTTGATAGTCGAACTCATGCCGCGTTTGAGCAACACCGGGCGTTTGGCGCTGCCGAGTTTTTTGAGCAGAGCGAAGTTTTGCATGTTGCGCGCGCCGACTTGCAGGATGTCGGCGTATTCGGCGACCAATTCCACATCTTCGGGGGTGATGATCTCGGTGACGACTTTCAAGCCGGTCAACTCGCGCGCTTCGGCGAGCAATTTCAGACCCGCTTCTTCGAGTCCCTGAAAATCGTAGGGTGAGGTGCGCGGTTTATACGCGCCGCCGCGCAGGATTTGCGCGCCGCCCGCTTTGACGGCTTTCGCGGTTTCCAGCAACTGTTCCCGCGTTTCAACCGAACAAGGCCCGGCCATGACGATAAACTCAGCGCCGCCAATCTCCAAATCGCCGACGCGCACGGTCGTCTTTTGCTTCTTCAATTCGCGGCTGACGATCTTATAAGGCTGCAAAATCGGCACGACATTTTCTACCCCCGGCACGGCGCGCAGATTCTGCAAATGGTCTTTGTTGTCGCCGTGTCCGACAGCGCCAATGACGACGCGCTCTTCGCCGCGAATCAGGTGTGGCGTATAGCCGTAGCGGTTGATGCTGTCGCAAACCTCTTGGATTTGCTCTTCGGTGGCCTCCGGTTTCATTGCAATGATCATTTCGTGATCTCCTTTTACGAGCGTGTGGTGATGTATTTTTGCTTGTGCGGCTTGCAGCGCGAATGAACGTCTCTGAGAGAATGTAAACAGACTGCCATCGTCACTCATAGTGATTACTCCTTACCTCGGTTGTCGGTTGATTGGGGATAGCATCCCAGCAGGCGAATGCTTTCGCTCATCTCTGCCAGATGGGCGAGGGCGCGTTCGATGTGCGGTTCGGCAGTGTCGCCGATGAAATCCAAATAGAATGAATACTCCCATGGGCGGCCTTCGATAGGGCGCGATTCGATCTTCGTCAAATCAATGTCGCGCAAAGCGAGCGCCGCCAGTGCGCGAAACAACGACCCCGGACGATTGGCCAAGCGCACGACGAGCGAGATTTTGCGCGCTCTGCCGGTCGCCGTTGTCGGGATACGAGCCGCGTCTTCCGGGCGCGCGAGCAGCAGAAACCGGGTGAAGTTTTGCGGGTTGTCTTCGATGCTTTCGGCAACGATCTGCGCGCCATAAAAATTTGCGGCTTCGACTCCGGCAATCGCGGCTTCGGCGGCGCGCTGGTCGCGAACGATTTCGCGCACGCTGCCCGCCGTATCATAAGCCGGAATGACTTCAAGTTGCGGATGCGCGCGCAAGAAGCGTTCGCATTGCGCCAACGCCACCGGATGCGAATGCACGCGCTGCACGTCTGCCAGATTCACGCCCGGCAGCGTGATGAGGTTGTGAACGATTCTCAGCGTCGTCTCGCCGATGATCGTCAAATCGTGTTCCATCAAGAGGTCATAATTTTTATGTACAGAACCCGCGAGGCTATTTTCAATCGGCGCTAGTGCGGCATCGGCATTTCCTTGCGCGACCGCTTCAAACATCTCTTCGAAGGTGCGGCACGGCAGGGTGCGAAGCGGTTCGCCGAGCAGTTGCCGCGCCGCCGTTTCGCTAAACGCACCGTGCTCGCCTTGAAAGGCTGCGGTGATTGGCCGACTGTGCGCCTCCTTCATCGGTTGTTCTCCTCCTGTGAACTGGCTGCCGGTGGCATCACGCCATGTTTGAAGAGATCGAACCAAACTTGGGTATCGGCTTCGCTGTAGAGATTGAGTTGTTTGATGATTTCGTGCGCGAACTCAACGCTGCCCGCCCCGCTTGCCGTGATGATGGCGTTATCACGGACGGCTAATTGCTCGCGGTAGCGCGCGCCCGCGTCATAATCGGCAATCTGGGCTTCGACATACGGACGCGCATTGCTGGTGTGGAGGGTGTTGTGAACCAGTCGGGCGCGGATGATAGCCAGCGTCGCGCCGCAAATGGCTGCGATGACGACGCGACGCTCATGCAGTTGATGCAGCAGCATCGTGAGCGCATCATCGGCTGCATCGGTTGCCTGCTCCCATCGGTCGCCGCCGGGTAGGATGAAGATTGCCGCTTGCTCGGGGTCAACCTCTTCGAGGGCGATGTCGGGAAGAATGGTGAGGCCGCCCATCGTCTTGACAGGAGCTTTAGTGAAGCCGACCGTGATGACCTCAAAGCGTCCGCTTTTGTTGATCTCGCAAAGCGCCAGCCCGGTTTCCCAATCGGCCAATCCGTCGAACACCAGATGATAGGCTTTCGGTTTCGTCATTCTTGCTCCGTAAAAACCTGCGTAAAAACCGGAAGCCCGCTGCCTTCGTTTGAAGGAGCGGGCTTCCAAAATCCTTGCGCTGTTTGATCGGCTATACTCGTGCGCCCCCCGCTCCTCTTGCGATGCTAAAGCTAAAATAATAGTAGGAACGCCACGCGATTGCGTTGGAGGTTGCCGAGATATTGTCGAGAAGATGCTTCATAAAATTGCTTTTGCGATGCGAGGCATTATGCGGGTCGTCGCTGAGCCTGTCAAGGATTTAATCTGTGTCCGTTGTCCGTTGAAACGGTTGCAAGTTTGCAAGCGCAAGAGTCCAGCGCTTTTTCGGCATCAAGGTTATCAAAGCGAGTGATGAAACGAGTCTGTATGATGATGTCTTTGGCATCATCGGCGAAACGGCCTCTTCTGCTCATCGTTATGGCATCGCCAATACCGGCGCAAACCGACAACCGGCAAGTTGCAACGGGCGACGGACAACGGACGACTGACAAGCGCCGATTCTTGCAGTAAACTGTGCCCCGCTTGGGAGGAGCGAAGATGGCGAAATTGCGCGGCCTGTTTTTGGTGAGCTTCTGGTTTATTCTCATCGGCATCGTTGCGCCGTTTATGATTCTGGCGATGCTGATTTCGAAAAATGAAAATGCGCTCTATGACCCGGCGCGGTTTTTCATCAAGCTCGGACTGAAACTGGTCGGCGTCAAAGTCGTCGTCAACGGGTTGGAGCGCATTCATCCGCAGCAAGCCTATGTCTTCACGCCGAACCATCAGAGCTTCATCGAAGTGCCGCTCTTTGTCGCCTTCACAAAGCGCAATCCCGCCTATCTGGCAAAGAAAGAGCTGTTCAAATATCCAATCTTTGGTTTCGGCATCACCTGCATGGGCTGCGTGCCGGTTGATCGCTCGAACACCCAAGCGGCGGTCGAAAGCGCCAAATTGGCAACCGCAAAATTGCGACAGGGCAAATCCTATATGGTCTATCCCGAAGGCACGCGCTCGCGCGACGGGCGGCTGCTCAATTTCAAAAAGGGAGCTTTCATCATGGCCATCGAAGCCGGTGTGCCGGTCGTGCCGGTGACCATCTCCGGCGCATCGAAGATCATGCCGAAAGGCGAATTCAAGATCACCCCTTCGACCGTCTACCTGACCATTCACGAACCCATCCCGACCGACCGCTTCAATAAAGACAATATCGAAGAGTTGATGCAGTTGACGCGCGCCCGGATTCTTTCGGCTCTCGATGCAAGCGAATCACGCGCCTCGACGGCGAGCCTGACCCGCAGCGCGTGATGCCTTGCCCGGTGAAGCGTGCGCCGGAACTTTACAGATCACACGCACGCAGCTATAAACTCAGAGGGCAAGCCGCAGACGCTCGCTCAGTTCGTTGCTGATTTCATCGAGGTATTTTCATGCAGTTGCCGCGCACGCTAGGCGAATTAAAAAAGAGCGCGTTTGCTCATACGGGCGACGAGCGACGTTCGGTCAAAGACGAAATCCGCGCCAACCTGATGGCCAAACTTCGACGCCGTGAGCCGATCTTTCCGGGCATCGTCGGCTATGACGATACGGTCGTCCCGCAGGTTGTCAACGCTCTGCTCTCACGCCATAACTTCATTTTGCTCGGCCTGCGCGGACAGGCCAAAAGCCGCCTGCTGCGCGAACTGACCCA
>CAYXVU010000189.1:0-11912 GCA_964468725.1 uncultured Clostridia bacterium | reverse complement strand
TCGTCGGATTACCGAAAGAGGTGAAAGATAACGAAAGCCGCGTCGGCCTCACGCCCGCCGGGGTGAAAGCCTTAACGCAAGCCGGACACACGGTGTTGATCGAGACCAAAGCCGGTGACGGCTCCGGCATCACCAACGACGAATACCTGCGTGCCGGAGGCCAGATTGTTGACACAGCACAAGAAGCCTGGTCGCGCGCCGAAATGGTGGTCAAAGTCAAAGAGCCGATTCCCAGCGAATACGGGTTTCTGCGCGAAAATCTTCTGCTCTTCACCTATCTGCATCTGGCTCCGGCACAGGAACTAACGAAAGCCTTGCTCGATAGCGGCACGACGGGCGTGGCTTATGAGACGATCACCAATGATCGCGGCCATCTGCCGCTGCTGACCCCGATGAGCGAGGTCGCTGGAAGAATGGCCGTGCAAATCGGCGCCTATTACCTTGAAAAAGTGAACGGCGGACGCGGCGTCTTGTTGGGCGGCGTGCCCGGCGTGACGCCGGGACGAGTGACGATCATTGGCGGCGGCGTGGTGGGAACGAATGCCGCGAAGATGGCGGTCGGACTCGGCGCAGACGTTACCATCATTGACCGCGATTTGGAACGCTTGCGCTATTTGGATGACATCTTTGGCAGCCGCATTAAGACCCTAGCCTCGAACCCCTACACCATTGCCGAATCGGTCGCCGAGTCGGATTTGGTTGTCGGGGGAGTGCTGGTTCATGGCGCGGCTGCGCCCAAACTGGTGACCCGCGACCTGCTCAAAGACATGCCGCGTGGCGCGGTCATCGTTGACGTAGCCGTTGATCAGGGCGGCTGTATCGAAACCACCAAACCGACAACTCATAGTCAACCCACTTACTTTGTCGAAAACGTTTTGCACTATGGCGTAACCAATATGCCGGGAGCCGTGCCGCGCACCTCGACCTTCGCCTTAACCAATGTCACGTTGCCGTTTGCTGTGACGCTGGCCAATCGAGGTGTCATTGAAGCCGTCAAGCGCGACCCGCATTTGAAACATGGCGTCAATACCTACAAAGGCAAGTGCGTGTACGAAGCCGTCGCTAACGATCAAGCCATCGCCTACACACCGATTGACAGTTTGCTGTAGTACGAACGAGCCTAGAGATTTCCCAAGCAGCGGGTACTTGACCATCTGAGGGAACTGCCGTGCTGCCTATGATACCAATCCTCTCGAATTCATCTGCCTGACCTCGATTGCTGCGTACCGATACAGGTAATGGGCAGAGCATCTGCTCTTTCACCCATGCGGTAATCGCTTCGTTCCCAACCCCCTGCAACCCCACATTGCCAGCCTTGTCTGTATCAGGCACAATCGGTGTGACAGCCAAAATAAGGAGAGAGTCATGCGAAAACTCGCTTTGCTCGTGCTGCTGCTTACCACCGTCAGTTGTGCCGAAGCGCAGCAAAAAAAGGAGGGAGCAAAACCATTGAACCATACATCTCAGACGCCACAAGGAAGAGAGTTAGCCACGCTGGCTGGCGGCTGCTTCTGGTGTGTCGAAGCGGTCTATAAAGAATTGCGCGGCGTGGAGAAAGTCGTATCGGGTTATACAGGCGGACAGGTTGCCAATCCCACCTATCGTCAAGTTACGACTGGAACTACAGGGCACGCCGAAGCCATCCAAATCACCTTTGACCCGCAAGTCATCACCTTCAAAGAATTGTTGGATGTCTTCTTTACGGTTCACGATCCGACGACTTTTAATCAACACGGGGCAGACATCGGCACGCATTATCGTTCGGCCATCTTTTACCATTCTCCCGAACAAAAAACGACTGCCGAACAGGCCCTCAAGCGCTTTACAGAGGCGAAGCTCTATGCCGACCCCATTGTCACGCAGATTGCGCCGCTTACGACCTTCTATGCTGCGGAGGAGTATCATCAGAACTACTTCGAGCGCAATCCCGAACAAGGCTATTGCCGCATCGTCATCCAACCGAAAGTCTTGAAGTTCCGCAAGCAATTCGTTGACAAGCTCAAAAAACAAGAGGCCGGTTCGTCACAATAATCACTCGATTCGATTCAACCCCCTTCAAACTATGGAGAGAAGCCCGATGCCTGCGTAGGCATCGGGCTTCTCTCTTTCGCTTGCCTGCCCGATTGCCGGTTGATTTGCTATACTGCGAAACTTATGTACACGGAGTTATTCGAAACTATCTATCCCATCAACCTGCTCAAACAAGAGAAGGGCGTCGTGGTAACCGGCGTTGACCCATTTGCGCTCGGCGACGAGGTCGGACTGGAAGTCGGCGACCGCATTCTGAAGGTCAACGGCCACCGATTGAATGACTTCCTTGACTTCCAATTCTTCACAGGCTCTGAAGACCACGTGCGGTTGGAGGTCATCAAAAAGACCGGAGAGGAGTGGCAAGTAGAGGTCGAGGTTGACGAAGGCGAAATCTGGGGACTGGACTTCGAGCACTTTACCCCGCGTCAATGCGCCAATGACTGCCTCTTCTGCTTCTGCAATCAAAACCCTGTTGGCGCGCGCGAATCGCTGTTCTTCAAAGACGAAGACACGCGGCTCTCTTTCCTGCATGGCAATTACACGACCATGTCATCGCTCTCCAAAATGGAATTGGACCGCATCGTTACGCAGCGCCTATCGCCGCAATATATCTCCGTGCATGCGACCGACCCGGAGGTGCGCCGCTACTTGCTCGGACGCAAACGCCCTGATGATGTGCTCGGCAAGATGCGCTATCTGGCGGCTCACGGCATTGAACTCCATGCCCAGATCGTGCTCTGTCCGACAATCAATGATGGCGAGGTACTGCAAAGAACCGTCAATGACTTGGCCGAACTCCATCCGGCGCTCAAAAGTGTGGCCGTTGTGCCCGTCGTCTTTACCAGGCTCCATAATTATCATCATCTGTTGACGGCTGTGACGGCAACTTTCGCGCGTACGCTCATCAGCCAGATGCGTCCGGCGCAAAAGGAGTTTCGCCAACGGTTCGGCACGCCCTTCGTATTTCTGGCCGACGAGTTTTATTTGAAAGCGGGGCGCGCCCTTCCCGGACGGACACATTACGGCGAGTATCCGCAGATTGAAGACGGTGTCGGCATGGTGCGCCGTTTTGTGATGCAAGCACGTCAAACGCTCAAACAGGATGTCGCCAAGCAGTTTGGCATCGGTAATGGCTCGCTGTACGGTACGGTTGCAACCGGCGAACTCTTTTACCCGGTTCTTTCAGAGTTGATTGATGAACTGAACCGCCGCGTTGGCACGCGGTTGAAGACCGTCAGCGTGCCCAATCGCTTCTTCGGCGAAGAGGTAACCGTTGCGGGGCTGCTTGGCGGTAGTGATTTGTTGGCGGCACGCGATTCGTTCGCGGGCAACTTCCTCATCGTGCCGGAACAGGCTTGCCTGAAATCGGGGCACATCTTCCTTGACGACCTAAGCCTACGCGATCTCGAAAAACGGTTGGCTATCCCCGTCGTCCATGGCGGAGCGGGATTGGCAAACCTGCTGGAAGAGGCCAAGCGGCTGGAAACCGGAGTTTGAAGGTCAAACCCAGAGCCAACTGCGCGAGGAGGCGGCTTTCAGGCATCCGACCGTCGGTACAAATTCGTGGATAAAAATCCAAAATCTCGGATAATCTAGCGCATTTCCTCCTTTTTATGCTTCTCTCACTGCTCGGCATAGACGCCTCTAAACCCTGTAGTAGAAAGGGTTGCCCCACCTCACAGCGGATATGACAGGTTCCCTTCCGACTGGCATTTATCTTGCGTAAGACATTACTTCTTGTACCCGTGATTCCTTATTCAATAAACGAAAACCACTAACCTAAATTTTGGAGGATAAACATGAAACAACTCCGCAAAGCGAAAGCATTGGCGTCGCTGTGGGCATTTATGCTTGTTGCCGCGACGGTAATGCCGATGTTTAGTCAGCCAGTCATGGCACAGGCCACGACTGGCGGACTGAGAGGTCAAGTCGCTGACAGCACTGGCGGTGTGATCACGGACGCAGCTGTCACTGCCAGAAATGTTGCTACCAGCGTTGAGACCAAGACCCGCAGCAACAGTGAAGGTCTTTACAACTTCCCCTCCTTACCGGCAGGCACCTATCTGTTGGTCGTTGAAAAAGACGGCTTCAAGAGATTGGAGCTCACTGAAGTGGTGGTGAAGATCGGTCAAGAGACAACGCTTGACCCCATTATGCAAGCCGGACAAATTTCGGAGACGGTCAACGTCACCGCCGGGGAATCGCTGATTCAAAAAGAGCAGACGCAGATTTCGAATACCTTCGAAACCCGCAAAGTCGCCGACCTGCCATCGAATATCGCTGGCGGCGGGATTGACACGCTGGCGCTGTTGGCTCCCGGCATCGTTCCCGGATTCGGCAACGTCAACTCGAACGGCACGACGCTGAGCGTCAACGGCAACCGCGCCCGTTCGAACAACTTCACCATTGATGGTGGTGACAACAACGACCTGTCCATTGGCGGCCCGAACTTCTTCGTGGACAACCAAGACATCGTTGCTGAGTTCCAAGTTATCACCAATAACTTCTCGGCAGAGTATGGCCGCAACCAAGGTGCCATCGTCAACATCGTCACCAAGTCAGGAACCAACGATCTGCACGGCACGGCATTTTGGGCGCACCGTGATCGCAAGCTCTTCGACACCCTGACCAACATCGAGAAACGCGGCGGTGATCGTGATGACCCGACCCCGTTCCTCTACAACGTGTACAGTGGTACGGTCGGCGGCCCGGCCATCAAAGATAAGCTGTTCTTCTTCGGCAGCTATCAATACATCAGCGGACGCCAAATCGCACTGGCGCGCTCCGGCAACCCGACCATCGTTGCTGAAGACCTGTCAAAATTGGAATCGCTGGCAGGATTCGGTTCTAACCCTGCCTTGCAGGTGTTGCGGAATTTCTCGGCTTTCGCGCTCAATGATTTCGGTTCGCTCAGTGAACGCGCCGATCTCGGACGTGAAACCTTGTCGCTCGGCGGTCAGACCTTCCGCGTAGCTTATCCGCAACGCGAATTTTCCAGGCCGACCGATCAGCAAGAATTCAGCGCTCGCGGCGACTGGTCAATCAACTCGAAACATTCGGTTTGGTATCGTCACCTCTATCAGAGAGATGATGGAAAAGACCAACTGGGCGGATCGAATGGCTTTACCGGCGACATCCCCTTCAGCAGTAATGTTGGCAGCGCGCAGTTCACCAGCCAACTGTCGAATAGCTCGGTCAATGAGTTCCGCTTCATCTACAACAAGCTGAGCGTGATCTTCGGCGGCGGTTGCGAAGGTACGGTCCGCGGCTGCATCACCCACCCGGATGACATTAGCACCACGTTGGCCAATATCAGCTTCACGGGGTTCCGTAGCAGCACAGGAACCAACATTCAAACCATCGGCGGAGCCACCAACTTGCCGCAAGGGCGCGTGGTCGAAGTCTTCCAATTCGCCGACAACTATTCGAAGACCCTGGGTCGTCATCAATTGAAGATGGGCGCTGACATTCGTCGGTTGGATAATGCGGTTCCGTTCTTGCCCAACGTCAATGGCGCGTTCCGCTTCCCGAATGGCAACGCGATCATTCAGAACCGTCCGTCGTTTGTGAACCTGGCAGCCGGAACGGTCAAGATCAGCTACAAAGAGACGGATCAGTTCTACTACCTCAACGACGACTGGCGCATCAAGGACAACCTGACGCTCAATCTGGGCGTGCGCTATGAATACATCGGGCAACCGATCAACACGCTAGCCGATCTGAGCATTGCAACTGAATCCAACCCGCAGACGGCTCTGTGGCGTCAGAATCTGCCCCTCGAAGCCCGTACCTTCGGTCGGCTTCCGGCAGACAAAAACAACTTTGCACCGCGCATCGGCTTCGCCTATCGTCCGAACTTCGGTGATGGCCGTATGAGCAAGATGCTGTTCGGCGATCAGGATACGACCGTCATTCGCGGCGGCTATTCGATAGCGTATGATCCGCCGTTCTACAATCTGTTGCTGAACATTTCGACCTCGTCGCCGTTGGTGTTCCTCAATACAACAAACAATCCGGCGTCTCCGGCAGCCGTGCTCTTCCCGCTGCCTTCCAATAATCCGACCGGAGCGGCAGTACAGGAATTTGCACGCAGCAACAACCTCATTGCCAGGAATTTGTTCGATCCGCGCTTCTTCAACCAAACCATCGTCTCGAAAGATTTCTACCTGCCGTATGCCCAGCAATTCTCGTTCGGCATCCAGAGAGAGATCACCCGCGACAATGTGGTCGAAGCTCGTTGGGTCGCCACCAAAGGCACGGGGCTCTTCCAAACTCTCAATCGCAACCCGCGCGTTGATCGTTTCCTCAATGGCTTTTCGCGCAGCACCAACATTTTCGGCCAGCCGTTGGGTCAAACCATCACCTTCCCGGCCTTCCCGAACCTGTTGCCGCCAGGCATCACGGCTCAGGTTGCCGGCACCGGAGCGTGCGTTGACAATCCAGCGACCACGACCTTGAACGAAGCGAATGCGTGCAATGGTCGTGTCTTGCCGCAGGCGCTGGTTCGTTCGCGCGAAAACACAGCGAATTCGATTTACCACTCGCTGCAAACGCGCTATCAGGGCAGACTCTTCAATCAACTGACCTATGGCCTGTCCTACACTTGGTCAAAAGCGCTCGACAACGCCAGCGAAGTCTTCTCCTTCCAGGAATCTGCGGGTTCGCAAAGCCCGTTCAATACCAATGCGTTGGAGAAGAGTTATTCGGGCTTTGACCGCCGCCACGCCCTCTCAATGAACTGGATTTGGGATCTGCCGTTCTACAAAGAACAGTCCGGTGTGGTTGGCCGCATACTCGGCGGCTGGCAGGTCAATGGCACGTACTTCTTGGCCAATGGTCTGCGCTTCACGCCATCGCAGTTCCTCGTCCTGAATGGGTTTGGAAGCCTTTCCTATGATGATACAGGCTGGACAGGCGCATTCTTAGGGCAAGACAATCTGCGCCCCTTCTACGGCAATCCGGACGCACCGCGTGACTCGGTTGGCATCAGCCAGATTGATGCTGCGATTTTGGGAGGACCACTCTTTGGCCTGGCCTCGATTCCGATTCGCAATCTCAGCGGCTTCTATGACTTCAGTGCGCTGAACAATGGTCGCTTGGTTGAAGTGAACAAGGATCAGGTTCGCTTCATCTTCAACGGCCCCGGCGCAGCGAAGATATTCAACAATCCATTCGGCGATGTGCCGCGCGGCGCAGAGGTTGGCAGAAGATTGAACAACCTGAATCTGGGTATCTTCAAGAACATCAAGATTGATGAAACGAAGAGACTCCGCTTCACCTTCGATATGTTCAACGCTCTGAACCATCCGAATCCTGGCGTCGGCTTTATCGCCAGCGGAGCGATTCCTGATCGCTTCATCGAAGACGCCGGTTCGCCGGACGGCTTCAACGATCAAACGGGCGCCGAGTATGCTCGTCGTGCCCTTCAGTTCGGCTTGAAGTTCATCTTCTAGTCGTCTGCCTCACGGCAAAAAAATTAGGGGGAACCTTGCGGTTCCCCTTTTTTCTTGGCTATTTGCTCTCTTCAGAATGCGGCGAAGCATCCGCTTTGTTGTTAGTTGACGACCACGAAGTCCATGCTGCGAACGAGGGTTTGAGACTTTTTATCGGCCAGCATATCAGTGACCGTCAGGGTCAAGGTATACCTGCCGGGCTTGGCGCTTGACAACCCCAATTGTCCCCACTTGAGCATCCCGGAAGCCGGGTTGCCGCTCGGCGCTAAGACCTGCTCCGGCTCCGTGAAGATGACTTGTCCGTTCTGGCTGATGGAAAGCTGGGTTTTGACTTGTGGTTTTCCATCCTTCACTTTCGGATTGTAGACGAACAGGGCATAGCGCAGGTCGCTTTTGCGCGCGATGCGGCGATTGCCCGGCAGCGGCACTGAGGAGTTGGCACTCGCATCGCCCGGCGGAACCGCCCCCAATAGCAGGCTGCTGGCATAGAAGCGGCCTTTTGAGAGATCGGGCACTTCCAAATAGCGCGAGATCGTGCCAAGGCTGTTGGTCTTATTATCTCGCACAGCTAGGCGCACTTGATAATTTCCGGGCGGCAGTTTGATATCGGTAGCAGTATAGGGCAAGCTGACCGCGCCGCCTCGGTTCAGTTCTTCCGGCGTCAGGGATACGGTTACCGTCTCGCTGGTGCCGCCGCGCAACCGGCCAAACTCATCAAAGACAAATCCGGCAATGTCATACTTGGCTTGCTGCTTGCCCTCTACCAGGTCGAATTTCAGTTTTGACGCATCAATCGAGAGGTAGATGTCTAGGGCTCCTTGATTGGGCAGCGCGGCTTTGTAGAGCAGCATGGCATCAAAACTGATGTCGCGTTGCGCAAGGGGCGATTTGATGGCGACCAAGAGTTGCTCGCGTGGCGTGGTCGGGGTCGCAGCCGGTCGGTCTTCGCGGGCGATATAACCGCGTCGGGAATAGACTTTCAGCCCATCGCCCTTCGCCTTCACCTCAACTTTGCGAAACTTATTATCGAACTTCGGATCGCTCGGCGTATAGGCCAACAAGTAATAGCCGTCGTTGGCCTCAACGATCTTTCCCAACCCCTCATCGAAATCGTTCTTGTTCAAGATTGCCAGTCCGCCGGTCGCCGAAGCCAGAACGCGCAACCCCTGCTGCGCTTCCACCGGATTTCTCCCCAACAAGCTTTCATCGGCAACTCGACCAAAGGAGGTGCTGCCGCCAGAACTGCTCCCCCCCACCATACTCTTCCCGGGCGTCTCGTCAAAGGTTGCTACGGGGCGATGCGCCTCCATGCCGCGAATGTCCATCGTGTGGATGGCAACTCCCGCGCGGGTCGCTTGATCGGCCAACAGATTGAGAAAGTAAGAGACATTCCCAGCATCCGTACCCTGTTGCGAACTGAAGATGGGCAACCCACTCGAAACCAAAACCAGAGACTTGCGCCCCGGCAGTTGTTTCATGCTGTCAATGACGAAACTCGCAGTGCCGAGTCCCATATATGACCGGAGCGTTTTGTTGGTATCTTCGGTCGGGCTGACGGGATCAATCGGTTGGCCGGTCGTGATGTCAATCGCGCCAAGCACATCTGTTTCCCCGACATCTGTGCCGCTGACATCGCCAATCGCTTGCGGCCTGCCAGCGATGCGGCCACTCGGCGCATTGTTAAAGGTGCTCAACGGGTGATTTCTGGGAGTGAGCGATTCGATGGCACGTTTGAGCAAGGCTTTGTCGGTGGTGAATTGTTGCAGCAAGCCTCTGCCGCCAACGGTGCGAATGATGGCCACCAAGTCGGTCGACAGCATTTGATTGTCTACGAAGTTGGTGAGCATCTGCCGAATGTAGACCAGGTCATCAATGCGAATCGTGAGATCATCAACGACAAAGGCGAAGATGCGTTTGACATCGCTGGCAGTCAGCCCTTGCCCGCTATCGGTCAAGGTTGGCGGCGTGACACCGGTCTTGATGCTATTTTTGCCCGCATCATAGTAATCGAAGAAACTGATGGTCTGTTTTTTCCCCTCTTCGAACAATTCGAAGTCGGCTTTGGTCAAGCCTGGAACGACGCGACCCTTTTTGTCCGTCACCACCACATCAATCTGTATAAGTTCTGTACTGATGCGGATGGGTTGATCGTCATCGGGCTTCTGAGGTCTGGTCTGCGGAAAGGCTACAGCCGACAAGATGACGATGAGACCTGCGACGAAAATCTTTTTCATTACATCCTCCTAAAGCGAGAAAATCAGCACGGTTTGGGTAAAGCGGCGAGGCCGCGATTATATCATCTTCCCGGTCTGTCCATATAAATTATTCCCCTTCCGGATGCTCCATTGCGCGGGGAGACTGCACCCTATGAGGGGCGCACAGGGTAACAGAATTCCATTTCCAATTTTTCGTAAAGGCTTCCAGAAACATGGAAAAACCATTCCTCTCTTAGATCGCCTCAATTTGGCTAAAGGCTTTCAAAACTATAACTTGGCAGCTAACTCTCATTACGGTACTACGATTGCTTATGGAAAGGGCGCACATCCTTAGAATCTCTACCATTCTGTTCTGAACTTGGAGAGAGGTTGCCGCTCGGGCACAGTGGCAACCTCTTATTTTATTTCCCGTACCTGCAGATCGTTTATAACAACTTGCTCGGTCTCTTACCGAATAATCTGTTGGGCAAAGCGCGTGTCGAAGAGGAATATCTATAATTCACATATTCACCCCGCAGATGATTTGTTGTACAATGCCGCCACCGTAAAAAGGTTGAACCGCGCGGCTTGCTAGTCTACGTGGTTTTGATTGACACGATCACATTCCGTTTCACAGATATTTGGAGGCACCAGATGATAATCCGACTCCCAATGCGAATCAGTTTCCTCGGCATGGTTTTACTGTGCCTTTCGGCTAATGTTTTTGCACAACAGGATCGCCCGAGGATCGGCAACCCATCGGGAGAACCGCGAGGTAGCGGAAGCATTACCGGAAGAGTAGTGTTGCCATCCGGCCAACCGGTCAATGAACGCGTTCGCATCACTTTGAGCAGTTTGACCGATCCGGGCATGGTGCTGTACACCGATAATCAGGGCGAATTCGGATTTCAGGGCTTGCGCGAAGGCAATTACACCATCGAGGTCTCTGCTGATAAAAAGCTCTATGATCTGACAACCCAAGAAGTACGCTTAATTCGCGGCACCCACATCAGATTAATGTTGCCGCTAAAAGAGCGCGGGGAATCCGAAGAGAAAAAGGCGGCGGGCGAAGTCGTATCGGTTGAGGAACTCAGCCAAAACGTCCCGGCAGCCGCCAAGAAAGAGTTCGAGAACGGCGTCAAACTTGCCGGAGAAGGAAAGATTAACGAAGCCATCGAACGATTCCAAAGCGCCATTACGATTCACCCTCCCTATCTGATGGCGCGCAACGATCTTGGCGTACAGTATCTGAAACTCAAAAAGTATGAGCAAGCGATTGAACAGTTCGAATCCGCCATCCAAATCAACGCCAAATCGTTCAACCCACGTCTCAACCTCGGTATCGCCCTGGTTGACACGAGAAAGTTTACCGATGCCCTCGATCAACTCAACCAAGCCGTCTTGATCAATAGTGCATCACCTGCCGCGCGCCTCTATCTAGGCATCGCAGCCCTCGAAACGGATGAACTAGACCGCGCCTTCATCGAATTGGGGAAAGCCCAGTCATTAGGAGGATCGGATTACGTCGTCGCGCATTTCTATCGCGCTCAGGTCTATATCAAGAAAGGCGAGAACGACTTAGCCATTCGAGAGTTAAACTGGTTTCTGGAAAAGGTGCCAAGCGGTGAGATGGCAAAGCGCGCCCGCGCAATGTTGAAAGACCTCGAACACGCAAGCGGCGGCGGGCAATAATCCAGTTGCAATCCAACTACGCAAAGCGCACAGCGAGAAAGAGGAGAATTCCTTTTCGCTGTGCGCTTCGTCGTTATCAGGGCTGCGATTTCGGTTTGAGATAGCGATCAAACCAACCGAGCACCGTGTCATACCACAACTCGGAATTTTGAGGCTTCAAGACCCAGTGTCCTTCGTCGGGGTAGACCAATAGTTTCGAGTCAACCCCTTGCTGTTGCAATGCCGTAAAGAGTTGCAAGCCTTCTGTATAGGGCACGCGGTAATCCAACTCGCCGTGAACCACAAGCGTTGGCGTTTTGAAACTTTTCGCAAACAGGTGGGGCGACCAACGCGCATACATCTGAGGGTTGTTCCACGGTGTTCCTTTGAACTCCCAATCCGTGAACCACAACTCTTCGGTCGCACCGTACATGCTCGTCAAATTATACACCCCTGCATGCGACACTAAGGCTTTGAATTTGACGCGCGGATCAGTGTTGTGTCCCAAAATCCAGTTGACCATATAACCGCCATAACTGCCGCCTGCCGCGCCGATGCGGTC
>CAYXVU010000188.1:0-12046 GCA_964468725.1 uncultured Clostridia bacterium | reverse complement strand
TCGGCAGCCGTCGGTGCAGTGGTCATAGAGATTTGATCGAACTCAACGGCGGTGCGGGGATTAGCGGCGCTTGAATGCTCTGCCACGATGCCAAAAAAACTATCTGCTGTAGGCGTGATGTCAGCATTGGTCACGCTCCCTTGATTGACATTGGCGTTGCTCGCATCGGCCGCAGCCGTCGCCACTGCGCCTCCGCCGTTGGCGAGCGGCAAGGGCGAGGTGAAGAGGGTAAATACGCCTCCAGAGGTGCGAGTGACGCGAACCAGCAGGCCGATGTCCGTCAAATCGTTTAGCAGAGCGCCTGTCGAGGTAAGAATCGTCGTGGCCACGCCATCGGTCACGCTCTGCAAACGGATTTCGTCGCCTCCGGCATCATCGCCGATGAGCAGGCGATAGCCGTCAATCGTCGCCGACTCCAGATTAGACTCGCTGGCGTAGAGCCAGATGGCGACGCGATTGTTTGCCGTGTAGGGTTGCAGTCTTCGACCTAACCAGAATCCCCACGTCTGTTGGCTTCCCCAATCAGCGATTTGAGTGCTCAAGTATTGGCTTCCGGCTTCTGCCGCCGCCACCGTCAGGCGCAAGGTTTGCGAGCCGCTTGCACCCGCAGCCGCCGAACTATCGGCCACCACTGTCCAGTTGGCCGTGTCCCCATTCCACAACGGGTTGGCAGTGAAATTCCCATCTGCAAAGCTCTCAAAAAACCCTTGCGCTGAGGCGGGCGCGGCGCTGAAAAATAGAAAGAAGAGGATTACCCAAAAGCTTCCTGCTCGCAGCATAAAGACCTCCTATCATCGTCCGGGCGGGGAGGCTGAGAAGCAGAACGCAGGCTCGACTCAGGCGACGCTTGCGCGTGTCGCGGGTGATTTGAATGAGTGGTTATTGAAACCAAACCAACGCGGCTATGACTGTACGAAGTCACGGCGCGCATCAGTCTGAAGTGGCTACTTACAATCGTTTACCCTGCGGGGGAGGCAGCGGGGGAGGAATGACCCGTATGCTCTAAACTCCGAATTGAGCGTGGTCTTGTTGATTCAAGCGAAACCATTTTAGGAAGGTAACAGAGGCTTGTCAATTTCGAAGGAGTTCGTCTCAGTGAACCAAAATCAATTGGCCGCCCTGCCTTATGAGATAAAGACAAAGCGGTCTGACAGCGCAAAGTTGATAAAGGAACAGATGACAATGGCGACTACATTGGCTAGCAAAGCCTGCAAGCCGCAGACGCTGACGAACAGCCACATCATCCCCAGATTACCGATCAGCGACATCGCACCGCTCGTCAGATGAAAGCGCCATAACATCTCCGGGATGGTCAGCGCCGCGCGGTCACTCCACGTCCAGCGACGATGCCAGACAAAATTATTGAGCACCGATACTTCGACGGCAATGGCAGTGGCCAGCAAATAGTTCATCCCCGCAAAGCGCAACAGAGCCATCAACATGACCAATTGCACGACAACGCCGGTTGCGCCGACGGCATTAAACTTCATCCAGCGATACAATCCCCTTTTCCAATTCATCGCGCCCGTCTTCCTTGCAGCAATCTGTCAATACCTTCGAAATGATCGTCATCCGGTATCATTTCGCTGTTACACCCGCTCGGCACGATAGAGCGTAATGGTATTTTGCAAGACCGATACCACCAACATCATGGCCATACCAATAATGGCAATCGTCGCCCCTACATCAAAAAGTAAGAAGGTATGCCCGAACAATCCGACCTGCGGTCGAAACCAGATGAAGGTATTGCCAATCACCAAGAGCAGGCGCAATTCGGTCGGGCTAAATTTCCAAAACGATAACTTGAAAGTGCCAAGCGTATAGGTCGCCAAATAGGCATTGATCGAAAGCAGAGAAAAGGCGATTAAGGCTCCGAACCCGATCATCGGAGTGATGTATCCCGACAAGGCCAACCCGCCAATGACAAAGAGCGAACTGAACGCATCAACGATATGGTCTACATAAAAACCATATCGTGGCCTCTGTTTGTTGCGAACTCGCGCCAGCGTGCCATCGAGACTGTCCCCAAACCAGTTGATGGCCAAACAGAGATTGACCAACATCAATGACAGCGGCCAGAACCGCGCCGTCGCATAGAAGACTCCGGCCAGCAACATCGCAATCAAGCCGAGCAACGTCAGATGGTCGGGGGTGACCGATTGGGGGATTCGACCTGCCAACCAATTTAAACACCTGCGCTCAAGCGGCGCGAGCAAACTCTGTTGCATGCGACTTGCCGCCTTAAATTCGACATCCATACCGATCAACCTCCGCATACCATCCGGTCATCAACTGCGATTCGCAATCCCTTTGGCCATAAAATAGGCGTCAAAAGGTGAGAGGATGAGGATCATCAACCAAAGTGGCACAGAGAGCAGCGCCAGAACAAAACCGCGCACTAAGCGACTGGTTTGGCGGTTCAATGCTTCATTGGTCAATCCGTCGGTAACGGCCTTCATCAGGGGGCCGGAAACCGGGCGACCGGCCTGCCCCACCTCTGTGCCCGCCTGTAGACTTGTCGTCTCGTAGAGCGATTGCGATACAGAGCGACAGGATTGAATGGCCAAACTTGCATTAGGCAACAACTCGATAGAGACCTGCGCGCGTCCGCACCAGCGGCAGAAGCGGTCGGTTTCCAACAAACCACCGCTGCACGAACAGCACTGCTTGAGCGACAGGGTTGTTTCATCTTGAAGACGACTCATAACTGCCTCGCATCCGAATCAGTGCGACACGCGATTTTTGGTAAGGCAACCCAAATGCCAAAGCGAGAGGCGAGCTAAGTGTAAGAAAGTAGGTGATGGGAAGAGATGCGTCTATACGAAGAGGTGCAGTGAAACTCCGACAGGTGGATGGATTCGGCTGCCGGTTGCCAAGGGCTCTTTCGCTATCCACCGGCAACCGACAACGGCTGTTAGTCTCCGCTCTCGGCGCTAATGCTGACTTCCTCTTTCTCCACTAAGGGCTGAGCGGTTTGCCTGCGTCTCCGCACCAAGCCGCGCGCACCATTGGCAATTGGTGAGGTAATCCTTGATGTTAATGCGATAGCTTTGCGTCCGATGGCCGATTCGGCAACGTCAGCAAAGAGCGAATAGGCAACCGGCGTGACGATCAAGGTCAGCAACAAGGAGAGCGATTGCCCGCCGATAACGACCACGGCAATGGCGCGGCGTTCGTCTGCCCCCGGCCCAGTACCCAAAGCTAGCGGCAACATTCCGGCCACCAGCGCCAAAGTGGTCATCAGAATCGGGCGCAAGCGATCCCGATTGGCCGTCAGGATGGCTTGTATCTCCGGCATTCCTGCTTCCCGCAGTTTGTTCATGTGATCAATCTGCAAGATCGAGTTCTTTTTGACGACTCCGAATAACACCAAGATGCCGAGCGCCGAATAGAGGTTCAAGGTGTTATTGGTCGCCCATAACGAAATCAAGGCGAAGGGTATCGAAAGGGGCAACGAAAGCAAGATGGTCAACGGATGCAGGATGCTCTCGAATTGCGAGGCCAAAATCATGTACATGAAGATCACCGACAACATAAACGCCCAAATGAATTCGTTGAAGGTGCGTTCCAGTTCGCGCGCCCGCCCCGACACGGCGGTCGAATAGGCAGGCGGCAAGTTCATGTTCTTGACCTCATCGCGCAAAGCTTGCAAACGGTCTGCGAGCGCGTACCCCGGCGCGACCGAAGCGCGCAGGCTTACCTGTCGTTGCCGGTCGAGGCGATCAATGCGCGAAGCGGTTTTTGACGGCACCAGCTTGACTAGATTATCCAACCGCACCAGTCCGCCTTTGCTGCTTGGCACAAAGAGTTGCGAAATCGTGCGCTCGTCATTGCGGCTACCGTTTTCGACGCGCAGTTGCACGTCATACTCTTCGTTGAGCAGTTGATCGTGATACCGCGAGACGCGCTGATCGCCGCCCACCATCAGACGCAAAGCGGTAGCGATGTCTTCGGGAGAGACGCCGAGATCGGCGGCGCGCGAGCGATCAATCTCAACCCGCAGTTCCGGCTTGTCTAATTTCAAGGTCGTGTCTGCGTCCACAATGCCCAATTGCGGCGCTTTGTCACGCAATTGCTCGGCATAAGCGGCTAAGGTTGGCAGATCGGGGCCGCGCAAAACGAAGTCAATTTCCGATTGGCCGCCGCCGAGGTTGAACGACTGCGAATTGCGAACCCCACAACGCAAATCGCGGAATTTTCGGAGTCGTGAGCGCACCTCCGTCATCACATCGCGCTGCGAATAGTTTGCGCGAAACGCCTCCATCGGATGGCCGTTCAACGTGCTGCGCAGCAAACGAGCGAAAGAGAAGGTGCGCTCTTCAATCGGCTTGATGCGTACGTAAGCATTGCCTTGATTGACGCCGCCTAAAAAGCCGCTGCCCGCTGACACCAATACGAACTCGACGCCGGGTGTCGAACGCAATTCGGCTTCAACGGCCATCATCGCTTCGCGCATCGCCGTAAAGCTCGTCCCTTCGCGCCCGTTGACGCTCACTTCAAACTCGCTTTCGTCCACATCGGTCGGAATGAAATCCTGCTTCACCAAACGGTAGAGCGGCACGCTCGAAGCGATCACGACCAGCGCCAGCAAAGCAACGGCAACGCGTTGGCGCATGGCAAACCGGAGCATCGCCAAATAGGAGCGTTCAATATAACCGTAAAAACCGGCGCGCGATTTGGCCGTCTCGTGCCCCCCTGCGGCATCTTCGGTGCGCAAGAGTCGCGCGCTCATCATCGGCGTCAGCGTAAAGGAAACCAACAAGCTCACCATGATGGCGACCGCCGAGGTGATGCCGAATTGATACAAGAAGCGCCCCGAAATGCTCGACATAAACGAAACCGGAACGAAGATGACGACCAGACTCAAAGTCGTCGCCATCACCGCCAGTCCAATCTCTGCCGTCGCCGCGCGCGCCGCTTCCATTGGGCGCATCTTCTTCTCTTCAACAAAGCGAAAGATGTTTTCCAATACGACGATGGCGTCGTCAATGACGATGCCCACCATCAAGACCAGCGATAGCATGGTCACGCTGTTGAGGGTGAAATTGAGCGCCCTCATCATGCCGAATGTCGCAATGACCGAAGTCGGGATGGCGATCCCCGCGATGACCGTCGACCGCCAACTGCGCACAAAGAACAGAACCACCAGACAGGCTAAAATGCTGCCCAGTATCAAGTGCAAATTGATTTCGTGCAGGGCTGCATAGATGTAGCGCGATTGATCGCGGATGACTTCAAGACGCACATCGTTGGGCAGTTGGTTTGCGATTTTGGCGAGGTTGGCTTTCGCGTCCTCGATCACTTTGACAGTATTCGCGCCCGACTGTCGCCGCACTTCGATGGTAACGGTCGGCACGCCGTTGAGGCGTGATAGGGTGCGCTGCTCTTTGGTTCCGTCTTCGGCTCGACCGATGTCACTTATGCGAATCGGAGTGCCGTTGATTGTAGCAATCACCAGATCATCGAATTTATCAGGGTCAACCACGCGCCCCATCGTTCGCAAAGTCTGTTCGCGCAAATTCGTCGTCACGTTGCCGCCCGGAACGTCGGCGTTTTGACTGACCAGCGCATTGCGAACCGTCGTAATGGGAATTTGATAAGCGGCCAAACGTTCGGCATCTACCCAGATGTTAATCGAACGACTCAGCCCGCCGACGATGTTGATTTCGCCAACGCCCGTCGAACGTTCCAACTGTTGTTTAACGACTTTGTCTGCCAACTCCGTCAATTCGCGCAACGGACGATCAGCAGACAAAGCGACGGTCATCACGGGCGACGAATCGCTGTTGAACTTCGAGACAACCGGCGGGTCGGCGTCGCGCGGCAGTTGGCGCACGATGGTTGCTACGCGGTCGCGCACGTCTTGCGCCGCCGTATCAATATCGCGTTCAAGGTTGAAGGTGGCAATGACGAAAGACGTGCCCGAGCCAGAAACCGAGCGCAACTCTTGCACCCCTTCGACAGTGTTGACGACCTCTTCGATCTGCTGCGAGATGACGGTTTCGACCTCTTCGGGGGAACCGCCCGGCAAGAAGGTGCGCACGCTCACCGTCGGCAAATCGTAAGACGGAAATCGGTCAACCCCAAGTCGAAAATAACTGGCTGCGCCGACGACAACCAATGCCAAAATAATCATCGCCGCAAAGACTGGTCGCTTAATACAAATTTCCGCAAGTTTCTGCATATCCGAATAACAGGTGACAGGCTATCAGTTACAGGTTGGAATTCTGTAGGTCTATGGCCTGCGGCCTAACTCCGTTTCTAAACGTCCATCCCCTTCACAACGCCGAGAGCATATCCATTCGGGCATTACGGGAGCACCGTAACGATTTGACCATTTTGCAAATTGCCGGGGTCTAAAACCACTAAGTCATCGGGCTTGATACCGGCAGTTATTTCCGCCCATTGCGTGGTGCGGCGACCAACCGTCACCGGTTTTTCGACGGCCTTGCCGTCCTGAATGGTGATAACTTTTTCGATTCCGGCAAACGAAACGATGGCATTGATGGGCACGGCAACCGCCGTGTTGCCGCTGTCGGTAACAATCTCCGCGCGCACAAACGCGCCGGGTCTGAGCGAACCGTTATTACCCACTTCCGCTTCAATGACGAGTACGCGACTCTGTGCGGCAATCGAAGGGCTGAGCCGGGCAATGCGCCCCGAGTGCGGAGTGGCATCGCCTTCGACCAGCACACGCACCGTCTGTCCGATGCGAACGATGCGCGAATCGCGTTCCGGGACTTCAGCACGCAAGCGTAGCGGATTCATCTTTACGATAGTGACGACGGGCGAGCCGCTCGATAAGAATTCGCCGAGATTGGCTTGTTTCTCTTCCACGACGCCGTCGAAGGCCGCTTTGATGGAGAGGTCAAGCAGTTGTTGCCGAGCTTGATCGAGTTCGGTTTTCCGTTGCAGCACCAACGCTTGACGGTTGCGAATCTCTTCGATGGCATCCTGATAGCGACTGAGCGCGACTTTGTAAGCGGCTTGGGAGGTGTCGAGTTGCGATTGCGACACGACGCCCTGTTTCGACAATGTCTCCATGCGGTCGCGTTGCGCTTTCGCTTCATCGAGTACGGCCTGCGCTTGCCGCACAGTTCCCGTATCTTCAGGTCGCATGATGTCGTCGTTGTCTTCGGGCGAGAGTCCGAGCCGCGCTCGCGCCTGTGCCAACGCCGCTTCGGCTTGTTGAATGCGAAGCTGAGTATCTTTCGGTTCAAGTTGTGCGATAACTTGACCCCGCCGCACCACGCTGCCGAGATCAACATTGATTTCGCGCACTCGTCCGGGCACTTTGGCGCTGATCGTCGCCCGCTCATAGGCAGCCAAGGTGCCGGTGACGTTGATCGTGTTTTCGAAATTCACGTCCATCGCGCGCGCGGTCTTCACCTGTCGCGCCTCTTCGCCCCCGATGTTCTGTTTCGCCGAGACGGGATAGCCGCTTTTGCAAGCGGAACTCAAAACGGTTAGCAAGAGGACGCAACTCAACAACAGAGTTGCGCGTGACCTGGTCAAATTAGAATGGCTTACCCACATAGAAATAGATTTCCGCCGATGTTCGCACGATTTGCCCTTCTCGTTATGAAGCTCAACTACTCTTTTTACCACACTTATATCCCGCTGACACATACGGATGTCTGCCGCAAAGAGTTACAGCGATTTGTCTGCCGGTTCGCGCTGTTGCAAGCGTGCGTAGACCTCGCTCACACGTTGCTCATGCTCCTCAGAAAGCAGGGACCGCCGAATCGCTTCATTCATCTCTTGCATCGCGCGCTGGGTATCAAGGTCAATCAGTTCGCGCGTCAGGCGTTTGGTCTCCAATAACGTTGTGCGCGGTTTGGCGGCCAACAACTCGGCCAGTTCCATTGCCCGCGTCAACAGCAGATCGCGCGGGTACAGATGATTGACCAATCCAATGCGGTAGGCTTCTTCGGCAGGGATGTTCTGGCCGGTCAGGGCTAACTCTTTGGCGTGCGCCAGCCCGATGGATTTGTAGAGCGGATGGATGATTTGGGTTAAGCCGATGTTGATTTCGGCCTGTCCGAACAGAGCTTCGGAAGCCGCCAGCCGAATATCGCAAAAGGCTGCCAGATCGAAGCCTCCGGCGATGGCCGCTCCGTTGACCGCAGCGATGACTGGTTGCGGCAGTCGCCAAAGTTGATCGAAGAGGGCTATCGTTTTTGAGAGGTAGGCGATCTTTTCTTCACCACTCCAACGGGTGAGCAATTCCAAATCGAGTCCAGCACAAAAATGCTTCCCTGCACCCGTAATCACAACGACGTTCAAGGAGGAATCGCTGGCGGCGGCAGCGAGGGCTGCCACGAGTTGCGCGACCAGATCAGGATGCAACGAGTTGCTCTTATCCGGGCGATTGAGCGTAAGTAAAAGAATCGCCGCGCGACGCTCCTGTAAAATCAGCGGGTCAGGATTGGGTGCGGACATGAAAAGTCTCTCCTTGTCTTTTGAATAGCAAAGCATATATCCTCGCGGGGGATAAAACCAGTAGGTGAAGAGACCCGATTGCATTACCTTTTCATTTCATCAAGACGGAGAAAGACCAATGGCAACGATACGCGCTTTTCAAGCTCTGCGCCCGACACCGGAACGCGCCGCAGAGGTTTCCGCAGTCCCTTACGATGTGGTCAACGCCGCCGAAGCCCGACAGATGGCCGCAGACAACCCGCTCAATTTCCTCAGAGTCTCACGCCCCGAACTCGAACTCCCCAACGACACAGACCCCTACGCTGACGCGGTCTATGACCGCGCCGCTGCGAACTTCGCAAAGCTTAAGACCAGCGCGCCGCTTGTCCTGGAAGAGCGGCCAAGCCTCTACCTCTATCGCTTGCGCATGGGCGAACATGAACAAAATGGAATCGCCGCTTGTTGTTCGGTCGATGAATATGACAGCGACATTATTCGTAAACATGAGCGCACCCGCAAAGACAAAGAGGACGACCGCACCCGCCACATTGTCACCTTGCGGGCGCAAACCGGCCCGGTCTTTTTAACCTATCGGGGGCGCACGGCGATTGATGATCTTGTTCATACGGCGAAAGCAACCGCACCGCTGTTTGATTTCACAGCGCCGGACGGCATCGGTCACACCATTTGGCGGCTGACCGATGAGGCCGCGCAAAAGTTGACAGCCGAGTTCGAACAAGTGCCACTGCTGTATATCGCCGACGGTCACCACCGCGCCGCCAGCGCCAGTCGTTCGCGCGCCCGCTTGTGCGGTGAAAACCCTAATCATACGGGCGAGGAAGAATACAACTATTTTCTTACGGTTCTCTTCCCTGCCGACCAACTTCGCATCATGCCCTACAATCGCATCGTCAAAGACCTAAACGGCTTGAGCGCCGATGATCTTGTCGCAGCCGTAGCCGAACGATTCTCCATCAGCGAGGCGGCATCGCCCGCGCCAGCAAGCAAAGGTGAAATCTGCATGTACTTGGCTGGCAAATGGCACAGGCTCATTACGCCTCCCGACACCATCAACACCGCCGACCCAATCGGCTCGCTCGATGTCAGCATCTTGCAAGAGCGCGTGCTCGACCCGTTGCTTGGCATCAAAGATGTCCGCACCGATAAACGGATTGATTTCGTCGGCGGCATTCGCGGCACAGCGGCGTTAGAAAACGCCGTCAATGAAGGCCGCGCGGCGGTCGCATTTTCGATGTACCCGGTGGCGCTTGATGAACTCATTGCGGTTTCGGATGCGAATGAAATCATGCCGCCAAAATCTACATGGTTCGAACCGAAGCTGCGCGACGGTTTGTTGAGCCATGTGATTTGAAAGGTTGATCGGTAGCGCCGAGAAGGTCTCCGACTTGCCGTCCATAGCCTTCTCGGCATCGCCACTCTTTGCATCTCTGCGCCTTTGCGATGAGTTCAGTTTCAGTCGCCGTTCAAATTCCATGCAGAAGAATTCATCCAGACAATCCGCAATGCTCTTCGCAATCTGCGCGCTCGTCTATTTAGCGACGCTGACAGCCGATTATTACTGGGATGGCATCACCTTCGCTCTGCAAGTTGAAAAAGTCGCTCATGACAACCGCTCAACCTATCTCCTCTTTCATCAAAACCACCTGCTCTACAATGGGTTCGGCTATCTGCTCTACCGCGCCACTCAATGGCTGGGCTTCAGCCTTCGAGCGTTGACCGTTATGCAGATTGCCAACGCTTTGATCGGAGCCTTCGCTGTCACAGTCTTCTATGGCATTGTCGAACAGGCAACGCGCAATCGCTATATCGCGTGGGTCTGTTGCGGGGCGCTCGCTTTTTCTGCCGCCTGGTGGAAGATTTCAACCGACATTGATGCGTACATTCTGAGCAACCTCTTTATTCTCTTGTGCGCCAACAATCTATTTGGCGAACAACCGCGATGGTGGGCGGCGGGATTGGCAATGATGGGCGCGCTCTTGATGCATCAACTCGCGGCGCTATTTTATCCGGTTGCGCTGGTGACGATCTTTTGCCACCAACGCATCACCGGCAAGATGAGATTTGCGGCAGCGATGGCAGCACTGGCGTGGGTTCCGACGGTTGCACTCTACTATCTGTGCGCGTGGCAATTCCACCATACCACCCATCCGCTCGGCGTCATCAGGTGGGCGACTTCCAATCCGAGCGAAAAGCCGTTGGCGCTTGATCCGTTAGGCGGCCTCCTCCTCCTGCCGAAGCTCAACTTCGATGCGATTGTCGGTCATGCCTTCTCTGTCTATCGCCAGCACAGTGGTTGGCTTGAACTCAGTTTTGCGCTGATAGCCTGCATTACCGCAATTGGTTTCGTTATCACGCTCTTTCGCAAGGTCAAGTTGCCAGCCGTGTTCGGCAGCCTGCGACAAACCGAATCGCAGAGTGGCGAGCCATTGCCCGCAATCCTTTCGGTTTTAATCATTTGGATTGCGATCTATGCCTTGTTTTTGATCTTGTGGGGGCCGCTCATCTATTTTCGCGCCTTTTACACGCCCGCCCTGATGCTCGGCGTTGGCATCCTGATCGCACGCTATCATCGTCGGAGCAAGACTAAACCTGCGGGCGCGGCTGCGTTGGCTATACTCACGCTCGCGCTGTTCAACTTGGCGTTTTACATCGTTCCGTATATGCGCGCAGCAGCCAATCCCTTAGCACAAAGTGCCCGCAAAGCAAATAAAGTTTGGAATCGGCAGACAGTGATCTACTTTGCCGACCGCAAAGAAGCGGACACGTCGTTTGAATACTTCAACCCACAGACCGAATGGCGAAGACTGTCCGCGCAAGAATTCGCCGCTGTCATTGAAGAAGCGAAGCGTTTGCGCGAAAGCAGCGGCAGCGTTTGGCTCAACAAAGGGGCTGCGGAAAGCGTGTCTGTAGAGGCTTCTATGCGCGGCAGGGAGATTGATTTTCGATTCAACAATCGAGAGGCGAAGTACGTCGAACTCTTGCCACCGCGATGAGAAGAGGGGCAGCGAATCGTCAAACATATCGAGAAGCCGTTCTGTGCATCGCACACAACTATCCGTTGCGAGACGACCGACCCGATGGGTGATGAACTATTGCGATGCGGTGATGAGCCTCTGATAGAGAGCCTCATATTGCGGAATGATGGTTTCGGCTGCAAATCGCCGGAGGGCAATTTCGCGCCCACCTCTCCCGAGCCTCTCTTGCTCGCGCGCATCGCTCAATATCCGAACGGCGGCTTCGGCCATTGCATCTACGTCGCCGATCTCGAATAAGTATCCGCACACATCTTCTTCGACGACTTCCGGCAACCCGCCAACGCGCGTCGCAATCACAGGCACTTCGCAGGCCATCGCTTCGAGCGCCGTCAAACCGAAGGATTCGGTCAGACTCGGCAACAAGAGTAAGTCCGCAACCGACAAAAACTCTTTGATCTGCGATTGCGGTTGCTTGCCGACAAACTCAACGAACTCGCGCACCCCTAAGCCTACCGCCAGAGCTTCGGCATCAGCGCGTTCAGGCCCGTCGCCGCACATCACCAACCGCGCGGCAACCCCGTGTCGCAAGCGAATACGAGCCAGCATCTCGATGCAATCGCCGATGCGCT
>CAYXVU010000187.1:0-12098 GCA_964468725.1 uncultured Clostridia bacterium | reverse complement strand
CGCAAACAATCATCGGGTCGGAGCCGCCCAATTCGAGGGTCACGCGCTTAATGGTACTGGCGGCAGAAGCCATGACATGACGACCGACTTCAGTCGAGCCGGTGAAACCGATCTTTCTCACTTTAGGATTGGTGACGATCTCTTCGCCAACCACAGAGCCGCGCCCCGTAACCACATTCATTACGCCTCTTGGCAGACCGGCTTCGTGAAAGAGCCAAACCACACGCAGGTCGGTGAGCGGCGTCGTCTCTGCCGGTTTGACCACCATGGTGTTGCCTGCCAGCAAAGCCGGACCGATTTTGTTGCCCATCAAAGAGACAGGGAAATTCCAGGGAATGATCGCGCCGACAACACCAAGCGGACGCTTAATGATAAGTCCGTATTTGCCATCGTCAATCTGCGGGATGTAGCCGCCGCGAATGTTCTTCCCCAACCCCGCGTAATACTCTAACGTGTGGGCATAGCGACGAATTTCAAGCATCGCTTCGCGTAGGGGCTTTCCCTGCTCTTTGGTCAACAACGTGGCGAGTTCTTTTTCATGTTGATGCACTAGTTCGACCGTGCGGCGCAAGACATCTGCGCGTTTGGCCTGTGTCCACTCGCGCCACTCGGCGAAGGCGGCGTGCGCCGCATCAATCGCTTCGCGCGCATCTTCGACGGTGGCGCGCGGTGCAGTGTCAACAACTTCGCCGGTTGCCGGATTGATAACTTCCATCATCTCGCCACTGCGCGAGTTGACCCATTCTCCGTTGATAATCATCTGTGCCATACGTTTCTCCAATAACCAGTGACGAGTGACCGGCAAACCGCACGACTCTCATCACTCGTCACTCATGGCTCATCGCTCTATCGGGTAATCACGATGCCTTTCGGTTCGAGATAGTAGTCCAATGCTTCGGGGCCGTGTTCGCGCCCGAAGCCGCTTGCTTTCACACCGCCGAAGGGCAGCTCGTCATAGCCATAATGAATCGAGTTCACCCAGACATTACCGGCTTGCAAGCGATCAACCGCCGTCTCGATGTTGTCGAGGTTCTTCGTCCAAATCGAAGAGCCGAGGCCGTAAATCGAGTTGTTAGCTTTCTCAATCGCTTCATCCAGACTGCCAACGCGAAAGACCGGCAGCAACGGCCCAAAGGTCTCTTCTTGTACGGCACGCGAATCTTCGGGGACGTTTTCGAGAATGGTCGGCATATAGAAATTGCCTTTCTCGTATTGCTCGCCTTCGGGTCGCGCAGCGCCGAGCAAAACCTTCGCGCCTTTGCTAAGAGCGTCGGCGACTTGCTCTTCGATCTCTTCGCGCTGCCCCGCCGTATGCAGCGGCCCCATGCGAATCTTCGGTTTTTCGGCTTTCGTCAATCCGTCGCCGACTTCATAACGCGATACCTTCTCCACCAAACTCTTGACGAAATCGTCATACACTTTGTCGAAGATGAAGAGGCGTTTGACGGCCAGACAAGCTTGTCCGGCGTTCCAGAATCTGCCGACCATCGCGCCGCTCACCGCTTTGGCAAGGTCCGCATCATCACAGACAATCATCGGATCGGAACCGCCGAGTTCAAGCGTCACCCGTTTGAAATCGCCGCAAGCGATTTCGGCTACACGCTTCCCCGTATCCGATGCGCCGGTGAATGCGATGCGGCGAATTTTGGGATTCTTCAGCAATTCATCGCCGACCACGCCGCCCGGCCCAGTCACCACATTGAGCACGCCCTTTGGAATGCCCGCTTGATTCATCAATTCGATGATGCGAATCGTCGTCAGCGGCGTGGTCGAAGCAGGCTTGACGATCACGGTATTGCCTGCTGCTAAGGCCGGGCCAACTTTCGTGCCCATCAAGGTGATGGGAAAGTTCCAGGGAACGATGGCGCCGCACACCCCAATGGGTTTGCGTACCACCATGCCGTAAGCATTCTTTGCTGGCAACGGCACTTGCGCGCCGCGCACTTTCGAAGCGAGTCCGGCATAAAAATCTATGCCATGATGAAAATGTTCGATCTCGCCCATCGCTTCCATCAGCGGTTTGCCCTGCTCTTTCGAGAGCAATTCCGCAAGGTTTTTGCGCTCGGCATCAACCGTCTCGGCAGCTTTGAAGAGCAACTTGGCGCGCTCTTCCGCAGAGGTGTGAGACCATTCATCGAACGCGGCTTCCGCCGCATCAACCGCGCAGCGCACATCTTCGGCATTGCCTTTGGGCACGTTGTCAACAACTTCGCCGTTTGCCGGATTGCGAACCTCATAAGTCTCGCCCGTCAACGCATCAACGGATTCTCCTGCGATGTACATCTTTGCCATGTATGATTCCTCCCTTGTCAGTTGCCAGATGTCCGTTGTCCGTTGCAAGAGATAAAAGATTGGTCACCAACCAGCGACGGGAAACGGACAACGGGCTACTTTCCTTTGAATTGCGCTTGCCGTTTTTTGGCGTACGCGTCGAGTCCTTCCTGTGCGTCTTCGCTCTCGAAGAGTTGCTGTAAGAGTTCGCGTTCGAGGGCCAGCGCTTCCGTCAGCGGCACTTCAAAGCCGGTTTGTACAGAGCGTTTGATGAGGCCGACCGCTTTGCTGGCTTTCGCGGGTGCGACGAATTGCGCCGCAAACTCCAACACCTTGTCGTTGAAGTTCTCCTCGTCGAAGACGTGATTGATGAGGCCGATGGCCTGCGCCTCTTCAACCGAAATCGTGCGGCCAGTCGTCAGCATCTCCATGGCGCGGCCTTTGCCGATAATACGCGGCAAACGTTGTGTGCCGCCCATTCCCGGCAGTAAGCCAAGGTTGATCTCCGGCAAGCCGAACATCGCTGGCCCTCGTTTTGCAATCCGCATATCGCAAGCAAGCGCAATCTCTAATCCGCCGCCGACGGCATGACCGTTGAGCGCCGCAATCACTAACTTCTGTGTATTCTCTAATCGCATCAAGGTCTCGTTGCCGTGGAGGCTGAAGAAGTAGCGAAACTGCGGCGAAGCCGAAAGCAGCATCTTGATGTTCGCTCCGGCGCAAAAGAATTTCTCCCCTGCGCCGCGAATCACGATGACGTGCACGTTTTCATCAAGCCGCGCTTCCAACACCGCATCATCGAGGTCGCGCATCATTTCATAGGTATACGTATTGGCCGGAGGGTCATTCAGTTCGATGATGGCAATGCCATTTTCGACTTGATAGCTGACCAGTTGGTTCTCCATTGCTTCTCTTGTCATGAGTTCTCCTACTTATTTTCTGCCCGCAAAGCGCCGAGAGCCTCAACCCGACAAACGGCTTCGTCGCCCTTTCGGTCTTCACAGCCAGAATCGAAGTCATATCATTATTGCTGCCAGACCGAAACCGTACGGGACAGATGATCTTCTCGCCCGGTTTCGATGGTTTCCGACTTTTGTTTATCACCCAAAAAGCCGGAGAGGAACAACCGCGTGATATTTTGCGAGAGTTCGGACACATCAATATCCTTTCGCGGGTTGTACCAGTTGTAAATCCAATTCATCATCCCGAAAAGCGAAAAGGTCGTCACTCGCAGGTCGAGCCCTTCGACCTTGCGAAGACGCGCGATTTCGGCAAGCAGGTTATGCACCAGATCAACATATTGCCGCTTCTTGGTATTGACCTTCTTGAAGAGCTCGCCGGTAATCGCATTCGCTTCGTGCGAGAGAACCTTCATCTCGTTCATGTTATGAACGAAGTAATTCAGGTGGTTTTCAATCAGCAATTTCAAACGATGAATCGGGTCATCAACTCCATTAAGCAGTTTCTTGCAATCGCCGATCACCGTACCGAAACAGTAATCTTGTATTAAAAAGAGCAACTCTTCTTTGCTGGTAAAGTAATAATAGAGTCCCGCCAGACTCATCTCCGTCGCGCGCGCGATGTCGCGCATCGTCGTCGAATGATACCCCTTCTCCGCGAACACCGCCGCCGAGGTCTTCAGTACATGCACCAATCGCTGATCGTATCGTGATGGCGAATCACCAAGCATCGTTTTCATGAGTCTCTAATTGGTCTTCGAACAAGCGTTCGATGGTATAAGGCAGGCAGCGCATTCGTCAAGGTTGGGAACGAGTCCGGCAGCAGTTCAAGGTAGCATCACGCAACCTCACTCCACTTTCTATGGAGCAGCGTTGAAGGGAAGAAGAGCGATTGCCCATCAAGGTAGAGGCGAAGGGCGCATGCAGATTCGATCAATTGAACCGTGACGCCCCTTCGTCTCCACATTCCATGCTTTTGGAGAACCCATAGAGTAGCTGTTTGATCGTTACTTCAACCGGGCTCCGTTGGGCACGTCTTCCGTGAAGGTCGCCAACACCGGCTTACCCTCTTCGCCAACTGATGCGGCCAATAACATTCCGTTCGACTCCAACCCGCGAAGTTTGCGCGGAGCCAGATTTGCTACCACGATGATCTTGCGTCCGATCAATTCTTCCGGGCTGTAATGCAAAGCGATGCCCGCGAGCAGTTGGCGAGGTGACGGCTCGCCGACATCAACCATCAAGCGGAGGAGCTTATCGGCTTTGGGCACGCGCTCTGCTTCCAGCACCGTTGCGACGCGCAATTCGACTTTTACGAAATCATCAATCGTGATGGGCGCAGGCGCGGCGGGCGGTATTGTTTCTGCAGGTTGGGCGCTCTCTGCCGATTTCGCAGTTTCGGTTGGCTTGGCCGGTTCTTCAACTGACGGCTTGGCGGTCGTTGGTTGCGGCTGTTGATTATCAATTTCTGCCATGACTTTTTCCTTATCGTATTTTTTGAATGTCGGCTGAACCGATTCAATCTTCACAGTTTCGATTGGTTCGCCCCACTTGGCTTCGTTCGGATTGATCCTCAACGGATCGCCCGTAAGCCCGGCTTGTCGCCATATCTCGCGCGCCGATTCCGGCAAAACGGGCGCGACCAAAATTACCAGGTGTCGTAACGCTTCGTATGCCGTTGCAATCACCCGTTCAAGCTGCGGGCGTTCTGAAGTATCCTTTGCTAATTTCCATGGAGCAGAGTCCGTGATAAATTTATCAACCCGTGCAATGCCTGCCCAGGCGGCTTCGAGGGCACGCGAAAAGTTCAAGGCTTCGAACTCGTCATCGAATTTCGTATTCGCTTGCGCGATGGCGTCGCGCACGTCGGCAGCCTCTCCGCTTGCATCAAAAGTGCGCGGCGGCACACCATCGAAATAGTTCTTCACCATCGTCAAGGTGCGGCTCGCCAGATTGCCCAAGCCGTTAGCGAGATCGGCATTGACGCGGTCAATCAAGCCTTCGTAGGTAGCCTCGCCGTCTTGCCCGAAGGCGACTTCGCGCAACAGAAAGTAGCGAATCGCATCGTTAGAGAAATACTGCTTCAGAATGTTGAGATCAATAGCGTTGCCTAATGATTTCCCCATCTTCTGCCCGCCCCGCAACAGCATGCCATGAACGAAGACCTGGCGCGGCAACTCAACGCCTGCACCAAGCAAAAACGCTGGCCAATAGACCGTATGAAAACGCAGGATGTCTTTACCGATTAAATGCAGCGCTGGCCAATACCGCGCAAAATCCTGATAGCGGTCGTTGCCCCAACCGAGCGCCGTAATGTAATTCGACAACGCATCGAGCCATACATAAATCGTATGCTTCGCATCGCCGGGCACGGGAATGCCCCACGCGACCGAAGCGCGGCTGACCGATAAATCTTTCAGTCCGCCGGAGACGAACGAAATCACCTCGTTGCGCCGCGCTTCAGGCTGAATGAAATCGGGGTGCGCCGCGTAATACTCCAGCAACGGTTGTTGAAACGCCGAGAGTTTGAAGAAATAGCTCTCTTCAGCGACTTTCTCCAACGGTCGCAAGTGAATTGCACAACTCGGCTCCGCATCGCCCGTCTCCACATCTTTGAACTCGTTACAGTTCGGACAGAACCAGCCCTCGTAATGTCCCTTGTAGATATAGCCGCGCTCATCGAGCATCTGCCATAGCTTCTGCACGGCGGCTTCGTGAAAATCATCCGTCGTGCGAATCCAGCGATCATACTCAACGCCGAGGCTGGCAAATGCGGCTTTGAACTCGCTCACCATCTCATCAACGTGCTGGCGAACCGGCAGGCTGCGCTTTTCGGCGGCGCGTTCGATATTGATACCGTGTTCGTCGGTTCCGGTCAGGAAAAAAGCATCTACCCCGCGCTGTCGCTTAAAACGGGTCAATGAATCGGCAACCAGCGTCGTATAGGCATGGCCGATATGCGGCTTGCCATTCGCGTAATAGATTGGCGTCGTCACGTAAAAAGTCTTCGTCATGATCTCCGCTTTCCGGTCAATGGCCATAGATCAAAAGCAGAAGGTCTGGTTTCTTATCTTTGACCTTCGGCTTTCGACCTTCAACCTTAGACTCAATCTTATTTATGATTTTGAATCAGCGCCATCGCCTCGGCGCGTGTGCGTTGGTCTTTGAGGAAGCCGCCGCGTAAAGCGCTGGTGATAGTCTTCGAGCCGGGCTTTTTAATGCCGCGCATGGTCATGCACATGTGTTCGGCTTCGATCACCACCATCACCCCTTTGGGTTTGAGTTCGTCGAATAGTAGGTCGGCGATTTCGGTCGTCAAGCGTTCCTGAATCTGTAGCTGTCTGGCAGTCAAATCTGCCACGCGCGCCAGTTTCGATAACCCGACAATGCGACCGTCGCGCGGGATGTAAGCAATATGCGCCACGCCCAAAAAGGGCAGCAGGTGATGTTCGCAAAGGCTCTGAATCGGGATGTCACGCACAATCACCATCTCGTCATGCGTTTCAGCCGGAATGATCCGTAACAAATCGCGGGCGTTTTGATGTAAGCCCGCGCAAATCTCTTCGTACATGCGCGCCACACGGCGCGGCGTAGCCAGCAGACCCGGACGGTCTGCGTCTTCGCCGATGGCCTCCAGAATCAGCCGCACTCCGGCTTCGATCTTCGCCAGATCAACTCTTGTTTCGGCTCTCTGTTCTTCAATAATTCCGGTTTCCGCTCTTGCCATGCCATCAACTTTCACGTCTGCACAGTTCGTAATTTCAGTTGCTCACGAAACGCCGCTTCGGCAGCGCGTTGGACTTCAACGAATGACACGCGCGCCGCCAGTGCCAGCCGCGCGCAATCTTCAAACTCAGGCTGGAAGTGTACCGTGTCTCCCGCTTTTCGCGCTACCTTGATTCTTACCACCCCATATTCGGTCTCGACCGCTTCGATTGCTCGTTCCAACACCTGTCGCTGCGCTTCATAGTAGCGCACGCCGAGCGTCGTCGTCTCTCTGAGCAACAAGTCAATTAGCGCTTCGCGTTGCGGTTCGTCGCACAGCACCGTGAGCAACACGCCGGGGCGGTCTTTCTTCATCTGCACTGCGGTCAGAAAGACATCTAATGCGCCTTCCGCAAAGGCTCGCTGCATCACCTGACCATAAGCTTGTGGGTTCATATCGTCAATGTTCGTTTCGATGACAACAATGGCCTTGCTCTTGTCATCGGTCGCATCCTCCGATTGCGAACCAGGTTCGCAAAGCAGCAAGCGCAGAGCGTTGGGAAAGCCTTGCGGATCACGTGTGCCAGCGCCGTAACCAATGGCTTCAATCTTGACTTGTGGCAGCGGGACAAACGACTGACACAAGCTCTTCACAATGGCTGCGCCGGTTGGAGTGACAAACTCGCCTTCCCACTCACCAGCATATATGGGCACGCCGCGCAAAATCTCAGCCGTGCCAGGTGCAGGAATCGGCATCACCCCATGCGCCATCCGCACAACCCCCTTGCCGACGCGAAGCGGCGAGGCGAAGAATTGCTCAACCCCGATCAATTCGATGCCGATCATCACGCCGACCACATCAATGATTGAATCAACTGCACCTACCTCATGAAAATGAACCTGTTCGACCGTCGTACCATGCACCTTCGCTTCCGCTTCCCCCAACAGCCGAAAGGTGTGAATCGCACGCGCTTTCGTGCGCGCACTCAACTGCGATTTGACAATCAGCTGCACAATGTCCGTAAGGTGGCGATGGGGCGGCGCGGCGTCTTCAACAACAACATCGAACTTCGTTGCGGCAATACCGCTGCGCCTAACTCGACTGACTGCCAATTCATAGCCGGGAAGTTCCAAGGTTGCGAGTTGGCGTCGCAAGGATTCGAGATCAACGCCGAGATCGAGCAGAGCGCCAATGGCCATATCGCCGCTGATGCCTGCGAAACCGTCGAAGTACAACGTCCGCGTCATCCGCGCTCCCGTAAAAATTGCGGCACCACCTCACCCGCTTTGCCCAGCAAGGTCACATCGGCAAGAAAGGAGATGTCTGTCTGTTCGGGGTTGATTTCAATTACCCGAGCGCCCGACTGTTTCGCTGTGATCGGTAAGTGCGCCGCCGGATAGACGACTGCCGATGTGCCAATCACAAAAAATAGATCGCAACGGCTTGCCGCCTCTTCGGCTTTTTCGAATATGCCTTCGGGCAACATCTCGCCGAATAAGACAACATCGGGTCGGGCGGCACTGCCGCAAACGAAACAGAGCGGCGGGTTTTGTTGGAGCGGGCTTTCCCGCGCTTCAAAGATGCTCGCACATCGCAGACAACGCGCCCGCCAGATGTTGCCGTGCAATTCCAATACCTTCAGACTGCCAGCTACGCGATGCAGATCATCAATGTTTTGCGTAACCAGAGTAACCTCTTCGAATCGAGGTTCCCATTTCGCTAAAGCGTAATGCGCCGCGTTCGGCTGCACCTCTTTCAGCAGGCTGCGCCGATAATCAAACCACTCCCACACCAGTTTCGGGTCTGTCGCCATCAATTCTGCGGATGATAACTCGGTAACCGGTCGCCCGCGCCACGTCCAAATCGAACTATCACCGCCGCCGCGAAAGGTTGGCACTCCGCTTTCGGCAGACACACCCGCGCCGGTCAGGAGGGCAACGCGGCGCGCGCTGTCGAACATCATCACCAACTCATCCGTAACGGCTGACAAAATTCTGCTCACGGCTTTCCGACCTCGATTGCGCCATTCACCTGCAAGCGGTAGCTCTTCATACCGTCGGGATATTCCTGATGGAGGCGCATCACAAGTTTTTGTCGCGTCGGGACCATCAACCTCACGCTTCCCTGCGCTGTTTGATTCTCCCGCGCCCATACTTTGAGCATCTCTTCGGTGTCGGGGAATTTGACCTTTTCTAAGTTCGCATCGAACAATTCGAGACTGACGGCTGCGCCGTTTGCCAACACTTCAATCTGCAGACCGACTTCACCCGGCCCCGCCCAAAATTCGTAGTACACATCATCAGACTGACTCCGACCACTAATCTCTTTTGTTATTAGAGGCAAGGGCGCATCCCGCATTGCAAATTTCTCTGCCCATGCATCGCCCGATTTTTCGGTCAGATCGCCTTTGATCGCCCCGCTCAGTTGCACCCGGTAGGCAAAGAGTGAGGAGGCATAATCTTGTGAAACTCGGAGCAAAACCTTCTGCTCTTTCTCCAGATAAAACTGTGACCGCGCACGCTCATCTTGGCGGTCACGCGAAAAGAGTTTGAAGATATCATTGCCGTCTGCAAAACCAATCTTCTTACTCTCCTCGTCGAAAATCTCGGCGCCAACGCCAGCGCCATTGCCAATCACGCTCAACTCGACTTGCACATCGCCCGGCCCGGCAATGAACGTATAATAAACGTCTTCCGATTTGCTGCGCCCGACAATCTCTTTCGCGGCGAGGGCAGTGGGATTATCGCGCGGTGCAAACGGCGCTGCGAGTGGCTGATCTCCCGTACTTGGCGACTTCAAACTGCTGTCCAGTTGCCCTGCTAATCGCAACCGATAACTCGTTATGCTGTCGGGATAATCTTGAGCGAGGCGCATCACGACATCCTGCTGACGTTCAAGATAGACAGTTGCGCTGCCCTGCTCGTTATGATTACCGGCTGACCAGACGCTAAAGGTTTCGCGGCTGTCACTGAGCAGTAGTTTCTTCTCTTGTGCGTCGAAGAATTCCACCATCACATTGCCGCCATTTCCGATGACATTCAACGTCAGACTCACTTCTCCGGGTCCTGCTTTGAACCGATAAAACGCTTCTTCAGCACGACCGCGCCCGAACAGTTCGCGGGTCGCAAGCGGCGTCGGTGAGGTGCGGCTCTTCGAAGCCGAAGCCGTGTCACTGACCATAGCTGGCGGTGTTTGATTGGAACTTTGCAATGCCAGATAGGCTGCGATGGCAGCAACCAAAAGTGCCGCCACACCGACTCCAACCCAACGCCAAAAGGCGCGCGCTTTCGGCGCTGGCGATGGCTGCGCTATAGGGCCAGCCTGCCACGCTGGTGTGCTTTGAGCCAATGGCGGTGGCTGAACGGTCGGCGCGTTAGACAACGGCTGCGGTGAAGCAGCAGAGGGAAAACCCGGTGGCGGCATCGTGGCAGCGGTTCGGGCTGGCGTTGTGGTTTGATTCTGTGGCGCAGTCTCTTGCCCCTGCGGCGCGATGTGCGAAGGGACAAGGGGCAATCCTCCCGCCTGCAAAGCTGTCTGTAACAGTCGGCGCAGCGCAGCAGCGTTTGCCGGTCGGGCTTCCCGACTGAGTGACATTGCCCCCCACAACACATTGGCAACCGCTGCTGGAATTTGCGGATTGAGGTGGTTGATCGGAGGCAACGGGTCAGGGCGACCTTCCGTCAAGGCCGTCACTCGTGCCAGCGCATTGATCGGCGCAACACCCGTCAAAAGGTGGTACAGGGTCGCCGCCAACGAATAAAGATCGCTGCGCGCATCCGTGCCTTCGCTATTCATCTGTTCGAGCGGCGCATAGACGGGCGTATAGCCAAAGACGCTGGCATTCGAGACGACTTGTGACATCTGCGAAGCCGTGCCTTTAGCCAATCCGAAATCGAGGAGTACGATCTGGCTCCGACCTGTCAGCTTAACGTTCTGCGGCTTGATGTCACGGTGAATGATCGGTGGTTGTTGTGTGTGCAAATAATCCAGCACATCCAATAGCTGTTCCGCCCAACTCATAACCTCATCCAGCTCAAACGGTTTGGGCACCCCCATCGGCTGCACACGATTTTTACGCTTCTCCAAAATAGCGCCGAGGTCGTCGCCCGGAATGAATTGCATGATCAGAAACAGCCCGTTGCCTTCAGAAAAATAGTCAATGACGACGGGCAAGGCCGCGTGACGTAGGGCATTCAGAGTGCGCGCTTCTCGCTCAAAGGCTTTGGTCAGCGAATCCTCTGCAACAAGGTTTTCTTTCAAGGCGACGGTGTTGTTAAACCGCAGGTCAACGGCTTCATACACAGCCCCCATGCCGCCTTGTCCGATTTTACGAATGACGTGATAACGATTCTGCAATACCGTGTCGGGTGCAAGCATGAAAGTTTCCTCTCCGAAAGCGAACAAGGCGAAGACATCAACCGACCTGATTCTTGGTCAACCGCAAAAGGCCGTTGCGCTCTCCGCGCCGTTGTGTTGAACCTGTCCTTGAGATGAGCATCAAGCTGTGAGTTGCAAGGATACGAAACCAGCTTGCGTCAATCAAACAAACCGGGGACGATAGATCGCCGTATGACGCACCTCTTGAATCCGACGCGACCCCGCCGCGATGTACAATAAATCGAGCACGACAAACTCATGCCCTTTGCGCTCGAAACAGTCACGGACGCGACCCTGTATCCTGAGTTTTTCACCGTCTCGCACCACACCGTGATTGATAATCTCGCTCGCCACATGAATCCATGGGCCAAGCTCATAATTTTTCACTAACACTTGGTTGGCCAGTCCTAGCAGATAGGCTGGATGAGCAACTGCCGATTGACCGCGATAGATCGTCAGCCTCTCTTGCAGATCGGTCAACCAAGTCAACTCGGCAAAGTTTACGTCTTCATTAAGAGTGCCGACTACTGCGCCAGACGGAAAAGCCGAGCGTGTCGCCATCGGTCGTTCTGGCAATTGCGGTAAAGGCGACTCAGAAAAATTTTCAACAACGAAATCTCCTATCCGCGCTTGTGGATCATTGACCGTCGCCGTCGCTACTGCACAAACCGTTTCGTCCTCGCGTTCAGCCGTTACAGTTGCCTGGATTGGTGAGATTTGACGATCCACTTGCGTCCTAATATAAACAGAGTCCCCGTCGTAACAGGGCTGTAAAAACTTCACCT
>CAYXVU010000186.1:0-12108 GCA_964468725.1 uncultured Clostridia bacterium | reverse complement strand
TGCGGATTGATCTCCACCCAACTGCCCCACATCACGCTGGTCAGCGGGTCAGGGAGTTCCTGAAGCAACGGCACGTTTGCAAACGAACCGCCACCGAAAACTGTATGCTCGTAGACCAACAGGGTCAGCGGGTATTCGTCCGAATGACTGTTCTTAGTTCTGTTGAATTGCAACTCGTTTGAGGGCCGAATATCTGAAAGGGTATGAATCGTTGGTTGATCTTGATTGGGTGGCGTGCCCGCCCACACGCCTTGTTCAAGGAAAGCTTTCTTAAATTCATCTTCATCGGTTGCGGTAATCGAACCCGTATTTTTATGCAGTCCGATGATGGCTTCGCTAACGATCTCTTCACTTGAAGCGAAAGGCAGTGCGTCAGCAACATCGCCGCCCAATTCACGACCGAGTGCTAACAGCACGTCGGCGAATTGGCGCGTTGAGAACTCCGGTTTGACGACCGGGCGAGTGAGCGTCACTACTGCACTCTCCATCGTCGAGCGAATTGTATTTACCTCCCAACTTTCGAGGTAGCTGTGATCGGGAAGCAGCAGATCTGCCAGCCTTGTCGTTTCATCCATAAAAGTCGAAAAGCTGGCGAGGAAGGGAATCTCTTTGAGCTTTGCTTCGATGGAGGGCGTACTATAAACCGGATTGACGTTATGAAACATCAACGCACTGAAGGCGTTCGACTCAACATATCTAGGGAATTCGGACAAATGCATTTCAAAAAATCGAGGTTGTTCTTGCGGGCGAAATTTTTCTAAAGGATCGAAGTATCCTCGCTCACGGAGTAACACCCCGCCCTTCTTATCAAGGTTTCCAACGAGCAGATTGAGAAAATTGCCCCACTGTAAATCCTCATGATTTCGATACGTGCATCCGGCAGTGCCGACGATAGCCAACGGGCGTTCTGCCGTAGCAAATTCGCGTGCGATGCGAATGATCTTTGCCATCGGAATGTCAACTGCCTCTGCCACTCTTTCGGGGGCGTACTCTTCAAGTGCTTTGATAAAGGCTGGCGAGGGTGATTCTTTGGCTAAATTTTCACGCACTATCACCTGTGCAATGGCGAGGGCGAGCAAACCCTCGCTGCCGACCGTGGCGGGCAACCATTCATCGGCATTTGCGCCAGTGAGCGACATGCGAGGCTCGACTTGCACTAACTTGCCGCGTTGTTTGCCCGTTGAACGCCGAAAGTCGGCATAGGCGCGCGAATACATCATCGGTGAGATCCATGTCTCTAAAAAGCGCGCACCGAATGAAAGCACATAGGTTGCATTGGCGAGGTCAAAGAGACTACTTTGTGTCCAATAGCCATTGGGTAGGTCGTCACCGAAGAAGTGTGGGTAAGCGGCAATCGAGAGCGATCCATAGGCATCCATAAATCGCGCGGCAATATGCCCGTTCACGCCAATCGGATGATGCGTTAAAAGCACCGTGTTACGATGCCGATCTTGCGCTTTGATGTCGCGCAATTTGTCGGCCAACGTCTTGATCGCCTCATCCCAACTAATCTCTTCGAATTGACCGGAGCCGCGTTCCCCCACACGCTTCATCGGCGCTTTGATGCGGTCGGGGTTGTAGAGCACTTGCAGTCCGGCTTGCCCGCGCGCGCACAACGCGCCGCGATTGACCGGGTGCAGAGGATTTCCCTCAATCTTGTTGGCTTTATGCTCGCGCGTGCGAACGGTGATGCCGCAACCGGCATGGCACAGGCCGCAAGTCGAAGTCTTCCAATAATCCAAACCGGGCACGTACTCTTCATCGGGGATGAGTACGGGAATCAGCTTTTCTTCTGCATGTCCGCAAGCCGTCAGCATGGTTGCGCCGGTTGCACCGATACCTGACAAGATGATGAATTCTCTTCGTTTCATGATTTCTGGATTGATGGCTAAATTCGTGCTGCCGGTCGCTGCATTATAACCGGAATGCAGAAACCGGCAAGCCGGAATGGCGCATTGTGCCTCAGCTTGAAGCGTGGCCGTCTGTGTGTGATAACCTAGCAGTCACGAAATGGGAGATTGCATTATGCAACGCGACAAACTGGGGATATTGGTAGGCGGCGGCCCCGCTCCGGGCATCAATACGGTGATTTCGGCGGCTGCCATTAAAGCCATCAACGAAGGGTTCGAAGTCTTCGGCGTTCAAGACGGTTTCAAATGGTTGATGCGAAGCGACGCATCACGGATTCATCCCTTAACCATTGCTAAGGTTTCGCGGATTCATTTACAGGGCGGCTCGATTCTGGGCACTGCCCGCGACAATCCGACCAAATCTGCTGATGCTTTGCAAGCGGTGGTCGGAACCTTGCAACAGGTTGGCATCACTCATCTGGTGACCATCGGTGGCGATGATACGGCGTTGTCTTCTAGTGCGGTAGCGCAGGCTTCAGAGCACCGAATCCGCGCTGTTCATGTCCCGAAAACCATTGATAATGATCTGCCGCTGCCGGATCATATCCCAACCTTCGGATTTCAAACGGCGCGCCATATCGGCGTCGAATTGGTGCGGAACTTGATGGAAGATGCGCGCTCAACCAATCGCTGGATCATCGTAGTGGCAATGGGGCGTAAAGCCGGACACCTGGCGCTCGGCATCGGTAAGGCAGCGGGCGCAACGTTGACTCTCATTGCAGAGGAGTTTGAACAACCGACGCTCGCTTTTTCGCATATCTGTGACATCGTCGAAGGGGCGATTCTTAAACGTATGGCAAGCGGTCGGCCTTATGGAGTTGCGGTTTTGGCGGAAGGCTTGATCGAAAAGCTCGACCCCCAAGAGATTGCCGGATTGCAGGATGTGGAGCGCGATGAACACGGACACATTCGCTTTGCCGAAGTTGATCTGGCGCGCAAAGTGAAAGCCGAAGTGCAAGGTAGATTGAGCGAGCGCGGCATCCGCTTGACGATCATGAATAAAAATATCGGTTATGAATTGCGCTGTGCCGACCCGATCTCTTTCGATGCGAGTTATTGCCGCGACCTCGGACATAGCGCCATACGATTTTTGCTCAACGGCGGCAGCGATGCGATGGTCAGCCTTCAGGATGGACGATTGGTTCCGATCTCCTTTGATGATTTACGCGACCCCGTTACCGGTAAGACGCGCGTGCGCATGGTCAACATTCGAGGCGAAAACTATCGCGTGGCGCGAGAGTATATGATTCGTTTGGAACCGCGCGATTTTCGGGATGCCGAAAGCGTGGAAAAGATGGCGCGCGTTGCCAATCTCAGCGTCGCCGACTTTCATCAACGTTTCGGCCATTTACAATAAGCAGAAGAAGAACGATGGCAATCAAGAGAATCGGCATTTTAGTCGGTGGCGGCCCTGCACCGGGCACTAACTGTGCAATTGCTGCGGTGGCATTGGAAGCCCTCAAAGTTGGCTGTACACCCATTGGGTTTCATGATGGCTTTCACTGGCTGGCTGACCGCTATACAGACGAACAGCATGAACTGTCGGTAGATGAAGTCTCGCGCATTCATTTGGATGGCGGCGTCATTCTCGGAACTTCGCGCACCGATATTGCCAGCGACCCACAAAAATTAAGTAACACGGTTGCGGCTCTCAAAAAGCTTGGCATGGATGCGCTCGTTGCCATTGGCGGCGATGATCTGGTTCGCAGCGCGGTTGCAATCGAACGCGAGACGCAAGGCGAGATGAAAGTTGTGCTCGTACCGAAAACGATTGATAACGATTTGTGGATTCCTTTGCCTATGCCGACGCTTGGATACGAAACAGCGCGGCACGTCGGCGTCGGGTTGGTCAAAAGTTTAATGGAAGATGCTAAGACGACTGGGCGATGGTATCTCGGCGTAACGATGGGAAGACCTACCGGTCATCTGACTCTCGGAATCGGGAAAGCGGCTAGCGCCACCTGTACGATCATTCCAGAAGAGTTTTCGCAACCCACCATCTCCCTCTCCGATATTGCCGATATTGTTGAAGGTTCGATTATCAAACGTCGCGCGATGGGGCGTAATTACGGCGTCGTTTTGCTTGCCGAAGCGTTGATTGAGCGATTCGACCCGCAAGAGGTCGCTGAATTGCAGGACGTAGACCGAGATGCGCAGGGAAACATCCGGGTCACCGAGATTGATCTCGGTCGCAAAATCAAAAACGAAGTGCAAATACGATTAGAGCGTCGCAAGATCAACGTAACGATTGTGGATAAGACCATCGGTTATGAACTGCGCAGTGCGCCACCGATTCCCTTTGACGCCGAATACGCCAGAGATTTGGGATATGCCGCCGTGAATTATCTGCTCGAAGGCGGTTCCAGCGCGATGGTGACCATTCAAGGCGGCGAGTTTCAGCCCATTCCCTTCACGGAAATTCTTGATGCAGAGACCGGGCAAGGGCGACGGCGCGCGGTTGATGTCGAAGCGGAGAGCTATCAGGTCGCTCGTGATTACATGGTGCGATTGGAGGCCAACGATTTTGCCGACGACGGTTGGCAGGTGAAGCTTGCCGAAGCCGCAGGTCTGACGCTTGATGACTTCCTTACCGGTTTCAGCAAATTCCTCGATGCAAGCAAGCTAAAGGGAGAATAAGTTGCTCAAGCTTTACCGAGCACATAGATGGAAGAGGTCGGTTGTGGAGAGCCGCCAGCCGGTTCCAGCGTAATTGCAGCGGCTTGGAATTGAGCCATGGCAGCGGGCACATTAACGATGCTGAAGCCGCGCCCTGTGGCATCCGTTTGCAGCATCCCTGCACTAATTTTAGCCTCTGCCGTAACAAACCATAGTTGATAGACCTTACCCGCCGGTGCGGGGGGCAGATTGGTGGCAACGACCCACTTGCTATTCTTCACATCCCAATAGATTTTTGCAGAGGATTCGGGAGCCGCTTCTTGACCGGCCATCTGAATCACCCGCGAATCGGGGTTGCTCAGTGCGGCTTTGATCTGTGCCAACTCTTCGTTACTGTTATTGCGTTGTGCGGCTGCGAGTTGCTGTTGCAACTGGATGGTCTGTTGATCGGCTTGACGCCAAAAAAAGAAGAAGCCGAGCGCGATGATTGCCCAAGAAGCCGCAATCGCCCATGGGATGAGGGTTCGAAATCGAGAAGGCGGCTCTAGCGAAGCCGTCGCAACCTCGTCTTCTTCGTCGGATCGAGATTGAAACCATGAATCGTTTTGCAAAGCAAACGGCGCAGGCGTTGCTATCGGTTGCGGCTGGCTGTGCTCAGCGCGTTGCGCCTCTTTTTCAATTCGGTTCATTAAAATATCGCGGAGGAATTCGCTCGGCTCGGCTTCAGGGACGCTGAGGCCGATAAGGGCGACAACGGTTTCGAATTGCGCCACTGTCTCAGTCGTCGCCTGTTGCTGCGAATGCTCAAAGGCACGTGCCTCAATTTGACTCAAGGCGCCGAGCGCATAGAGTGCTGCGCTCTCTTCAATCCCCTCTTTTTTACTCTCTTGCGTCAATGCCTGGTACTTCCTTTCAAACTACTTACGGGCCATCACTCTCCCGCGCTCGCTTCATCCTGAAAGCGGTACTCCGCCGGAGCGATTAACAGGAATGTCGTACCGAACTTCGTATGAGTGCTTTCATGTCGGCTCCCTGCGGCAGCACGATGATAATCGCCGGGGCCGAGTTCTTGCCCGTTGACATTGCAATCCCCTTCGAGCACAAAGAATTGTTCAACGCCCAAATGGCTGTGTGGCGGCAACTGCGTTCCCGGCAACATGCGAAACAGAGCCGTCACCTTACCGTTCTGTTCATCCGTCCACAGAGTCTTTCGCAATACCCCCTCAATACATTCAACCCATTCGCCTTCATCATGACGAATCGAAACGAAGCGTGCGTCTTCTGGCGACTCAATCGCCGTTTGCGTTATGCGCGCGAAGAGGTCCTCTTTTACCTCATGGCGCGGAGTTGCCATTTCGGCAACGAGTCCCAGATCCCCGACGACGGCTTGAAAAGAGAGCCATTCCTGCTCACTGAGCCGGTCACCTTCGGCAACGATCTGTTCAAAGGAGCGGGCTTGGCTCTGACTTAATGCGTCAAGTGCGTAAAGCGCCGCCAACTCTTGCCTGTTTTCCCGCTCGCGGTCGTGGTTCATAGCTGACCTCCGAGTATCGGGGTCAGCGCCTCACGCAATTTCATCATCCCCAAACGTACACGGGTCTTTACTGTGCCCAGTGGTTGTCCGAGCTGTAAGGCAATCTCGCTATGGCTGAGGCCAGAAAAATAGGCCAACTCGATAACTTCGCGCTGTTCCGAAGTTAAGTTATCGAGGGCAGCGCGCACCAGTCTTTGCCGTTCCGCGATGGCCGTCGCCTCTTCCGGGCTAAGAAAGTCGGACTTGGCTTCGCCGATGGATTCGATGTCTTCGCGGTTTTGCTGATCGTATCGTCCGGCGCGAAAGCGATCTATTGCCCGACTTCGCGCAATGGTCATGAGCCAAGCCAGCGGCGCACCTCGTTTGCGATCATACAGCGCGGCTTGTCGCCAAACCTGAGTGAAGACATCAAGCAATACTTCTTCGGCTGCGGAACGATCATTCAAGATACGAAGGATCAATCCGAAGACCAATCGGTTACTCTTATCGTAAAGACTGGCTAGCGCAGACTGGTCGCCATCGGCAACTCTCTTGATCAGAGATTCCCAATCTACGTCCGGGGGAGTTTTTCCAATCACTTCATGGGACGCGCCCAAGGTTATCTCCTTCATAGCACCTCTACGCAATCACTGGGGAGAGTGGATTCACTCAGAGGTTGAAATCTGTTGCTAACATCGCAGTCGGTTGTCGACAACGAAGCCCTATCATACAGCAAGTCGTACAGCCCGTTAAGCGTGAAGGCGAAAATGTGCCCCGCTGATCTGTGCCCTGCTAATCGCCGTTTTTCCGGGCGATAACGATTGCCGAAAGACCGCAGGGGAAGCGTAAATTTTTTAAGAGCCGCGCTTCGGCTTCGAGCACCTGACGAAAGAAGCGATTCAGCAGCGGATGAATGGGGCGGACGTCAGAATCTTGCTGACCCCCTCTTTTAGACCCCCAACGATGGGCGAGGGCCAGCGGCAATAAGACCATATTGGCATAGGTTTGACGACAAACTCCGAATCCTTGCAGTTGAATCATGCGGCTCAACTCGCCGAGCCGGAATCGGTGTTGCGTGCTGACGGCTTCGTCATGCGCCCCGCGCATCCAGTCGTAGGCAGGCTCGCGGATGAAGAGCAGGCCGCCCGGCTGCAATACTCGCTGAAACTCACCCAGCGAGCGATTGGCGTCTCCTGTGCTGAATTGATAGATCACATCGAAGCAGGTCACTACGTCAAAAGAGTTGGCAGCGAACGGCAATTGAGTCGCTGACCCACGCGCTGCTTGCCGCAAGCCATTCGCCTGCCAAAATTCGGTTGCGTGCGGGGAGAAATCTACCCCTGCCGATGTAATCAGGTTGAATCGGGTTTTTAACCACCGCAAAGAATAGCCCGTACCGCACCCCACATCTAACCAGCGCAGAGGGCTATCGGAAGGCAGGTGTTCGGTCAAGAGGGTCGCAGTAATCGCGCGCATGCCGACGTACCACCACAGATGCTCTTCCATTTCGAACATCGCGCGGTACTCTGCTTCTCGCATGCCAATTACCGGTTTGTCAGAAGGTATTTTCCCGCTTATATCAACTTACCAATCAAAATGAGGTGAGTTGAGAGGCGGTCTCTGACCGCCAATATCGTTTGGGATTCGGCGGTCAGAGACCGCCTCTCAACCAAGAAGGCTTACTTTGGTTTGCCATTTCTGCTTATTCGTCAGGCTTTTTATGCGCCGCCGAAATGGGGTTAAGCGAGTCTTCAGTATCCGCAATAACTTGGTGTTGTCGTTGAATCACCAGACGCCACCATAAACGGCTCAAATCTTTAAGGGTTTTGAAGAGTCGCCGAAAGTTGAAGAATTGCGATTTGCCATACGCTCTGTGGAAATGATGCACAGGTGTTTCTGCAAATCGCAGTCCGGCATCTTGAAAGCATTTCATCATTTCAACGCAGATGGTGCCGCTTGACGAGTAGAGTTTAACTCTCTCGTACCCGGATCGTCGGATCAATCGGAAATCGCAGTCTACGTCTTTAATCTTGATACCAAAACTGAGTTTGACCGCCCAACAATATAATTTGCCAATCCAGACTCGGTGCAAAGGGTCGGAACGGTTAATTTTATAGCCGTTTACCCATTCGGTTTCGGCTGTCATCAAGGGGAGCAGCGATTCCAATTCGCGGACATCATATTGGGCATCGCCATCGGTGTAGAAGATCAACTCTTTGGTCGCGCTGTTGAGGCCGGTTCGTATCGCGCCCCCATAACCCAGATTGGTCGGATGATGAATCACCCGCAAGCGTGTATATTTCGACTCCATCTCGGTCAAGACTTGCGCCGTGTGGTCGGTGCTGCCATCGTTGACTACGATAATTTCATAATCATTCGTTAGCCGTCGTAAGGTGCGGTCGGCGAGGACAATCATACTGGCAATGGTTCCGGCGTCGTTATAGGCCGGGAAGAAGACGCTTATGCTTGGGTTCGCGTTCGGCTCCACTCGTTCAACTCCTTGCCTCTGCATTGCGAATCAGCGGCGCAATTCTATAAACCATTCCGGGGGATGCGCAAGCGCAGGAGTCAAGATTAACTGTTTGCTTTATTCGAATTGATTGATGCATTGCGCCACATAGCTGACCTCTTCATCAGAGAGTTCGGGAAAGATGGGTAAGGATAAAATTTCACTTGCCAACCTCTCGGCAACCGGGTAATCCCCCTTCTGCATACTCAAATCTTCATAGGCAGTTTGCAGATGAATCGGCACCGGATAATGAATCAGGGTTGTCACCCCTAACTGCGCCAGATAGCGATGCAATAGATCGCGCTGCCGACATCGAATGACATAGAGATGATAATTGCAGCCAACGAATACCTCTTGCGGTTTGAGAATTTTGGGATGGTTGATCTCCTGATGATAGCGGAGCGCAATGTGGCGTCGCCGCGCGTTCCAGTCGTCCAAAAAGGGCAGCTTGACGCGCAAGATAGCCGCTTGAATCTCATCCAATCGGCTGTTGATCCCTTTACCGGAATGATAATAGCGACGCTCCTGACCATAGTTGCGTAGCCTACGCAGGGCTTCGGCAACGCCATCATCGTTGGTGACCACTGCGCCGCCATCGCCGTAGGCTCCGAGGTTTTTACTTGGATAGAAACTGAAGCAGGCGGCAGCGCCGAGCGAGCCGAGTTTGCGACCCTGATAGGTAGCGCCGTGCGCTTGTGCAGCATCTTCAATAACCGGGATGCTGTGGCGCGCAGCAACCTCCAGAATGGCATCCATATCGGCTGCTTGTCCGTAAAGATGCACAGGCAGAATGGCTTTTGTAGTCGCCGTGATTGCCGACTCGATCTCTGATGGGTTGAGGTTGAAACTCGCTTCGTCTACATCTACAAGAATCGGCGTCGCTCCGGCAGCGGTGATGCCGGAGACGGTTGGAACGCAGGTATTGGCAGCGGTAATGACTTGATGCCCGCTGCCAATTCCGAATGCCATGAGCGCAAGTTGGATAGCTTCCGTTCCTGATGCGACGCCTACGGCATGACGGACGCCGATGGCTTGGGCAAACTCGCGCTCGAATTCTTCCACCTCTTTGCCGAGAACGAACCAGCCGCGCTCCAATACGGCTTTGATGGCGGCGTCTATCTCATTGCGAAGCGCCGCGTATTGGCGGCCTAACTCTCCAAAAGGTACTCTCATGTTTACAAGTAGTGAGCCAGATTTTGGCGATAGAAATCGAGCGTTTGAATCAAACCTTGACGCAAGGAAGTGCGCGGCTTCCACCCTAGCGCCGAATTGATTTTGGAATAATCCGCATAGTAATCGCCGATGTCTATCCGTTTCTTCTCCGGTGGGAAGGGCGCGAATTGATAACTCCCCTTTCCGTTGAGTTCAATCATCAACTCAACCAATGATTGCAAGGTTATCGCTTCATCGCCGCCTAAATTGTAAATCTCACCGTTCGCTTCTTCGCAAACAGCGGCGAGGAGGAGGGCCTCCACCACATCGTCAACGAAATTGAAATCGCGTGACTGTTGCCCGTCGCCATATATTTTAATCTCCGACCCTTCAATGATCTGCCGTATGAACCATCCAATAAACCCTTGCCGTGCATGTTTCATCAACTGCCGAGGCCCGTAGGTGTTGGTCAATCGCAAGGAGACGGCGCGCAGTTTGTAAACGTTGTTATAAAGGATGTGATACAACTCGCCGGAGAGCTTGTTGATGCCATTAGCATCTGTTGGCTGGATGGGATGCTGCTCATCAACCGGTAAATAGGAAGGCTTGCCATATAATTGGCGCGTCGAAGTGAAGACGATCTTCACCTGTTGATTGTTCTTGCGACAGGCTTCGAGGATAGAGATTTGCGCCCTGACATTAATCTCCAAGTCCGTGTATGGGTCTTCCATACTATCGAGGTGGCTAACCTGTCCGGCGAGATTGAAAATGTAGTCGCGGTCACGCACTAGATAGGCCATGCTGTGTTCGTCGCGCACATCGGCGATATTCACCTGCACGCGATCTTCCAGCCCCTGAATGTTGAACGGATTGCCGCCGTAATCCGGGACAAGGGAGTCTACCAAGGTCAACTTTGCTCCGCAGGCGACCAACCTGTGTGCCAGATTACTGCCAATAAACCCCATTCCGCCGGTAATCAGGATATTTCGACCGGCTAGCTTCTCCATCACATCTTGCTTCACGAGAACAGCTTGTATCCTTTCTTTATCGCAATCCCTTTTGAAACGCGATCATATCAACCTTTCCTGAATCGCCTCAAACCCTACCTTAACATCTCTCCCTCTTTGCCCAGGGCTGTTGCAAAGTCGAGAAATACGAAGGAGAACTTGACAACTGAAAGAAAAGACCTTCCAAGTCAGTTGATTTCGAAGTTTCACAACTCTACTGACAAAGGAAGGTCTTTATGCAGTCTACCCCATCTCCTGCTGCCTCGCTGCTCTTTGAAAGTCTGGCGCAACGATTGGCGCGCTTGACCGACCCGCGCAAGCCACGCGGACGACGCTATCGCTTGCTGCCCTTGCTCTTGCTCTTGTTGATCGCCAAACTCGGGGGCGCCGATACCCCGCAAGAAATTGCTCAATGGATCGAGTTCAGAGCCGCTAGCCTCAAACCCCTCTTGGGCTTAAGCTGGCCGCGCTTCCCGCACGCGGCAACCTGGCGACGGCTCCTGCAATCTGGTCTTGACCTCAGCGAGTTGGAGTCGCTGGCAAGCGCCTATTTGGCTTCTTTAGATCGGCAGACTTCGCGCTTGCTCAATCTCGACGGCAAACGCTTGCGCGGTTGCGATGGGGACGAACCGGGACAAGCTTTGACGCTGCTGGCGCTCCAGCAAAGCGCCGAAAATCTCGTCCTCCGGCAAACCGCTTTGGCAGCCTCTGAGAACGAAATCAGCGCCGCCAAGAGGGTGCTCAAAACCCTTGATTTAGGCGGCAAAATCGTCAGCGGGGATGCCATCTTTGCGCAACGCGGATTGTCGTGCCAAGTGGTCGAAGGCGGCGGCGACTATCTGTGGAGAGTCAAAGAAAATCAAGGCCGACTCTATGGGCAAGTGCAAGATTTTTACCGGCATCACCGGCAGCAATTGACGGATGTGACCCGCCACTACGAGGTCGAGAAAGGGCACGGACGCCTCGAAGAGCGGCGCGTGTGGGCTTCGTCGCAGTATGCAGATCGAATTGAGTGGCCGGAAATCGGGCAGGTCTTGGTCATTGAGGGCACGACGCAGCATCTGAAAACGGGGAAGGTGAGTCGGCAAGTGAGGTTTGCGATCACCTCGTTGATGCCGTTGGAGGCCGATGCGGAAGAACTATTGAGGTTGATGCGGGGGCATTGGAGTATCGAAAACGGATTGCATTATCGACGCGATGTAACGCTGAAAGAAGATCGGTGTCGAATGAAGTCGAGGCGAAGTGGAGAAGCCATAGCGATCTGTAACAATCTGACGATTGGCCTGCTGCGCCACACTGGATGGAAGAACTTGGCAGAAGCCCGACGCTTCTATTGCGCGCAACCGGAGCAAGCGTTGAAGCTGCTTTTGCAACCTCACTCCTGACTTTGCAAAAGCCCTG
>CAYXVU010000185.1:0-12111 GCA_964468725.1 uncultured Clostridia bacterium | reverse complement strand
CGGGGTCGGCTTTGGTATCGCCATCCACATCGGTGAAGAGGGCGTCCACTTTGGTAGCGGTGATCGAAGGGGCGAAAAAGGGCGTCGCCGAGCGCCTCGCTGCCGAAGGGACGATGGCAGCAGAAGGAGGCGAACTGTTGGAGGTCAGCGCAGGAGAAGAGGGAGGCGCGGGAGAGCTGCTGGCGGAGGAAGAAGCCGGAAGGGTAGAGGAGAGCGGCAGCAAGGTGAGGCAGCCGGTCAAGAGGGCGAGCAGCAGGGCGTGAAGAAGCGCCTTACGAGAGAAGGAAGAGAAGAGTCGAGTCATGGTGAAAGTTCTCCTGAGCGAAAGGGAAACGGTGAAAAGAGTGAGCGATGAGCGATTGCGAGAAGAGGCCAAGAAGGGATGGAAAAAGAGAGGTCAAAATGGGAGACCCTCCAAATTTCATAGCCGAACCTAAGACAGAAAAAGGGGCTATAGAAAATGATCGAGAAAACCGAAATGCCTGAAACAGGGGGCATGGTATGGGAAAGGCATGAAAAGCGCAAGGTAAAGAGCTTCATTCAGCGGCATCGCTTCTCGCTTTCTCGGATTCGCCTTCTGAGCGCAGATTCTGTAGCATGTGGCCAATTGTATGACAGCAACGGTAACTATCAACAAACGCGCTTGCGAACGCGTGCTGGCGCGCAATTTGTGGGTCTATCGCAGCGATCTGCTCGATGCGCGGCGGGCGCAGGCAGGCGAATTGGTGCGCGTCACCGATGCGCGCGGCAAGTTGCAGGGTCAGGCGCTCTACAGCGACAAGTCACAAATCGCCTTGCGCTTCGTGGCATTCGACGAAAGCGAAGTGGATCGTGAATTTTGGCGCCAGCGATTGCTGGCAGCCGAGCAGTTGCGCAAGCAAGTGGTACGCGATACGACTGCCTATCGGCTGATTTACAGTGAAAGCGATTGGCTGCCCTCACTCATCATTGATCGCTTCAATGACTGCTTCGTCATACAAACTCTCTCGCAAGGCATGGAGGCGCTCAAAACGATGTGGGTCGAGTTGCTTGCCGAACGCTACAATCCGCCAGTCATCATCGAACGCAATGAGGCGCGGGTGCGTCAATTGGAAGGCTTACCGTTACAGGTCAATGTCATGCATGGCGCTGCCCCTGATGAGGTCATCTTCGAAGAGAACGGTTTGCGCTTCTGTGTCAATCTGCTTGCCGGTCAGAAGACCGGCGCGTTTTTAGACCAGCGCGAGAACCGTGCGGCAGCGATGGGCTACGGGCGCGGGCGCGCGCTCGATTGCTTCACATTTCAAGGCGGCTTCGCTGTGCATCTGGCTCATCAAGCCGACCAGGTTACGGCGCTAGACATCTCTGCACCGGCGATCATCGAAGCACGCCGCAACCTTGAACTCAATCACCTGACCAACGTTGAACTGGTCGAGGCTAACGTCTTCGACAAACTGCGCGAGTTCGAACAGGCAGGCGAGCGGTTTGATGTGATTAATCTCGATCCTCCGGCTTTTGCTAAAAATCGTGCGGCGCTCGAAGGTGCACGGCGCGGTTACAAAGAGATCAATCTGCGCGCGATGAAGCTGCTCACAGCAGGCGGCACGCTGATTACCTCCACTTGTTCTTACCATCTCAGCGAAGAGGCTTTCTTAAATCTCATCACCGAAGCGGCGGCGGATGCAGACCGCACGGTGCAGATTATCGAAAAGCGCACGCAAGCGCGCGACCACCCCATCCTGTTGGCGATGCCGGAAACTTACTATTTGAAGTGCCTGATTCTGCGGCTTTACTAATCCGCACCTGGCAGACGGTTGCCATTGAGGTATGCGGCTTGCAGGTTACAATAGCGGCTGTATGGTTGGCGTGCAGGCAGCAACAGATGTGATGGCGGAGAGTAATCAAGTAAGAGGCAGATTGATGCGGACAGCTCAACAAGTTAAGGCAGACATACCAATTCGTGTGCTGAATTTTTCGATCAACGCAAGCGGGGCTGCCAAGCGTCTAACGTACGCAGTTGATGCAAGAGGAGGAGAATATGAGATCATTTTTGAAAATTTCGACAGCCGTTTTTAGCGCAGTGATTGTCGCCTTTGCACTCAGAGCGCCGAGCGCCAGCACGCAAGTTGCGGCTCCGCTGCCGGAAAACGGAGTGTGCTTTTATGAGTTCCCGAACTATCAGGGTCGCTATTTCTGTATGACGGTGGGTGACAACGATGACAATTTGCGAATCAATCGCAGTGAGTGGAACGAGCGCATCTCTTCGATTCGCGTCTTTGGTAATGCGCGCGCCCTCATCTATCAGGATGACGGTTATCGCGGGGACTATCTGCAAGTCACATCGAACCTTGCAGACCTGCGCCGTCTGCCGCTCGGCAATAGCGACTGGGATAATCAGGTCACGTCAATCCGCGTGTTGCCTTATGAAGACGCAGGGCGTCAACGACCGAGCGGGCAGGAGTTGGACACGCCCTCTGATGGCGCGTGCTTTTATGAGCTGCCGAATTATCAAGGGCGGTCGTTTTGTCTGTTTATGGGCGAAGAGAAATTCGACCTGAGCAGAATGCCTGCTGATTGGAATGAGCGCATCTCGTCTGTCAAAGTGTTCGGACAAGCAAGAGTCGTGGTCTTTCAAAACGCAGGATTCGGCGGCACGGCGCTCAATCTCACGGCCAACGTTCCGAACCTGAGCAGTGTACGACTCGGGCGCGGCGATTGGAACGATCAAATCTCCGCCATTCGCGTCACCTCGCTGTCGGGCAATGTGCCTTTGCCGCGACCGGGTGAAAATCCGCCGCCGCGCGATGAGGGCGACGTTCGCGTGCCGCCGCGCGACCCCGCGCCGAGGCCGGAAACCGACATCGCCTGCTTTTTTGAGGAACCGAATTATCGCGGACGTTCATTTTGCTTACGCCTCCATCAATCTGAACGCGACCTGATGGGCTTGACCGAACCGATGGGCAACCGTATTTCGTCAGTTAAGGTGATAGGTGATGTGCGCGCTGTGCTCCATCAACTGGCAGACTTCAGCGGCGAATCATTGAGCATCGCGTCTGACATTCCGAATCTGGCAGCTTATCGCATGCGGAACAAAACATGGGATAACGTTGCCTCATCGGTGCGCGTTCTACCGGCGCGCGACACTGTGTTTTCACCCGCTGAGTTTCACGATGATGGCGTCTGTTTTTACGAAGACGCGAATTTTCAAGGTCGCGCCATCTGCATTGCCGACGGTGGCAGGCAAACCGATCTGTCGAAGGTGTTGAACAATTGGGCAGGCCGGATATCTTCCGTGAAGATCGTGGGACAGAGTCAGGCCGTTGTCTTTGCTGATGCGGATTTCAAGGGCGCATTGCTGACGATCACCCGCGATATTACTGATCTCAGTCATTATCGTTTGCTGCGCCGCACGTGGGACAACCAGATTACGTCTCTGCGCGTGAACGATTGAGCGTAATCCATGGGTTCATTTTTTCGAACCAAATCCCGCTTTTCGGACTTCTGGTTTATACCGATTACCGGAAAGCGGGATTGCGGTTTTCTCTCCCTTCCTTTCGGCCATTTCTGCCATCGCACGACCGTATTTTTGCGAGTTTTCACAAACCTTTTACGCAATTCTGGTGACGACTTCGGTACTCTACTAGTGTAGTGTCCCGACTGATTTCGGAACATACTTGCTCCAGTCCCTTTACCAATAAAAAAGGAGGCACAGCCATGAGACAGTCAGTAATCAGGGGTGTTCATGCCGTTTTGAGCATCACGCTGGTTCTCGCGATGGTCTTGCCAAGCTTTGCGCAAGGAACCACCGATGGCACGATTGCCGGTACGCTTCAAGACCAGCAAGGCGCGGTCATCACAGCAGCAAAAGTGACGGCGAAGAACAACGCGACGAACCAAACCTTTCAGACTCAAACTGCCGATAACGGCACCTTCCGCTTCAACAATGTCCCGGTCGGTTTCTACACCGTCACCATCGAAGTGGAAAATTTCAAAAGCTATTCCAATACCAATGTGCAGGTGCAACTCAATCGCGTCACCGACATCAACGTCACCCTCGAAGCGGGTGCGGTTTCCGAAGTTGTCACAGTGACGACCGGAGCCGCTGCCGAGTTAGTCGAAACGACGACTTCCCAACTCGGAAAGAGTTTCGACGAGCGCAAAGTGATCGAGTTGCCGGTAGGGTTGAATATCAACACTTTGGCATTGCTTTCGCCCAACGTCGTCACCAACGGCGCGGGCGTGACCGGCGCGGGAGGCGCAGTCGGCGGCAATCGCCCGCGCAATAACTCGTTCACGCTCGATGGCATAGACAACAACGACATCGTCTTGACCGGGCCGCAGATCGCTCCGATTCAAGATGCAGTCAAAGAGTTCACCATTCTCACCAACCAATTCACGGCGGAGTTCGGCCACTCGTCGGCGGGGCAGTTCAATGTCATCACCAAGAGCGGCACCAACGAATTTCACGGCGATGCTTGGTGGTACAACATCAACAAATTCTTTCGCTCGCTCGATCATCGCTTCATCGAATCGGAAGCCGCCAATGGCAGAAACGGCGATGAAGTCAAACGCCCGCGCGACGATTTCAACCGCATTGGTGGCGATTTCGGCGGGCCGATCATCAAAGACAAACTCTTCTTCTTTGGCGCTTATCAATATCAAACCCGCGGTCAGGCCGGAGCGACGACGACCTTCGGCGCGCCGACGGCAGCGGGCTATTCGCGGCTGGCCGGGATCAATGGTCTCAGCCAGTTTTCGCTGAACTTGCTGCGCAATCACGTTGCGCCTGCGCCGTCACAGACCGGCACAATTGATGTGCTCGGCGAAGAGATACCGGTCGGGCAACTGCTGGTATTGGTTCCCAACTTCTTCACCTTGCATCAATGGCATGCGAATGTGGACTACAATCTTTCGGCCAATGATCGCTTGTACGGGCGCTTCTTCTATGATCGCACGCGCGCGCCGCTGCTTGGTTCGCCGGGGCCGGAGTTCACGGGTTCGACGGGTTCGGACAATCGCCTCTTTTCGTTGACCGAAAATCACACCTTCAATTCGAATCTGGTCAACGAATTTCGCTTCGGCTATCGGCGGCAGAATCAATCGTTCAATGTGCCGTTGGAGTTTTCCGATTTCCCCGGCCAATTCCCTAACATCAACATTGACGAGATCGGCCTCTTCATCGGCCCGAATACCAACTCGCCGCAAAGCGGCATCGCCAATGTCTATCAGGCATCGGATACGATGAGTTGGACGCGCGGGCGGCATCAGATGAAGTTCGGTTCCGACTATCGTCGCGCCATCGTGCCGGGCGATTTTCTGCCGCGCAGTCGCGGCGAGTATGCTTATGGCTCGCTCGAACGCTTCTTGCTTGATCTGAAACCGGACGGCGCCAACGGCGGGTTGCGCGGCGTCGGTTCGGGATTCTTCTCCGGCAATCAGTGGGCGATCTACAACTTCTTTCAAGACGATTTCAAGCTCCGCCCCAATCTGACAATCAATCTGGGGTTGCGCTATGAATACACCTCCAACGCGCGCGATGCCTCGTTGCAAAGGCTCAACGCAATTTCCAACGTAGCCGCCGATGATCCGGTGCTGGCGCGCATTCGCCGCGAATCGGGGTTCACGGGGCTATTTCCGAATGGCATCATCTTCGATGAACCGAAGACCGATAAGAACAACTTCGCGCCGCGCATCGGATTGGCCTGGGCTCCGGAGTTTCAAAACGGTTGGTTGCATCGCGTCTTCGGCGATTCGGGGCAGTCTTCGATTCGCGCCGGATTTTCGGTGGCGCACGATGTCCTGTTTCAGAATCTCGTGAACTTGCAACTGCCGCCGCAACTGCAATCCGAAATTGACGCATCAAGCGGCGGTGGCGGGATTTTCGGCAATAACACGCGCTTTTTGGAGACCGGCGGCATTCCCTCGGGAGGCCCGGTGGATCCGGCGCTCTTTACCGACCGCGACACGGCGCGGTTGCTGACCCAAGCGATCATCCTCGATACGAAAACGCCCTACACGATGTCGTGGTCGCTAGCCGTGCAACGCGAGTTTCTGAAGAATTGGTCGGTTGAAGCTCGCTATCTGGGCACGCGCGGCGTGCATCTGTTCGTGCAATCGCGTCTGAATGGCGGCGTGCCGCCGAGTTTCAATTTGCCGACCTTCTTCACGGCGTCCAGCGTGCCGGGTCGCTCGGCGTTGCGCAATCTGCCCTCGCGTGAAGACTTCCTCAACGCGCAGGAACGATTGCTCGGCGATTTGGGATTTGCGGGCAACATCACCGCTTTCCCGGCGCAGGGCAATTCGATCTATCACGGCGGGTCGTTCAATCTGAAGCGACGCTTTGCCGGAGGGTTGACGATTGATTCGTCCTACACATGGAGCAAAACGATTGATGATGGCACCAACGAACTCTTCACCAGCTTCGTCAATCCGCGTCGTCCGCAAGACAACTTCAACTTGCGCAATGAGCGGGCGGAGTCGGTGCTGAGTCGGCGTCATCGCTTCACCTTCGCGTGGATTTGGGAGTTGCCATTCTATCGAGAAGACAAGTCATGGATCGGTAAGACGCTGGGCGGCTGGCAGGTTAGCGGCGTCTATCAAGCCGAAAGCGGGCAGCGCGTTGATGCTTTGAGCTTCACCGATTCGAATGGCAATGGCGATGCGGCGGGAGATCGTGCTGTGTTGAATCCGACAGGCGATCTCGGTCGCGGAACAGCGGTCAATTGGCTGCTTCGCAATGGCAACATCGTACCGGCAGGTAGCGCAGCCGATAGTCAAGTGGTCGGCTACGTAGCAATTGATCCAAATGCCGGGTTTGTCCTCGCCGATGTCGGCGCGGTTTCGACCGCCGGTCGCAATCTGCTGCAAGCGCCCGGCATCAACAACTGGGACTTGGCCTTCTTCAAACGCATTCCGATCAACGAACGGCATCGCTTGGAGTTTCGCGCCGAGTTATACAACGCCTTCAATCACCCGCAGTTTGTGATTGACGATCCGTTCGCAACCGACTACGTGGACGTTGCTAGCCCCAACTTCCAGAACAAGCGGTTGTTTAGCGGCAATCCATTCGGCACGGTTTCGACTTTCGGGTTGATTACCGATCCGATTGGCGGCGGCAATCCGCGAGTGATTCAGATGGTGTTGCGCTATCACTTCTGATTCCGCGTGCCGGAATCAGGCAAACGAAAGGGAGAGCCGATGGGCTCTCCCTCTTCTCTAATACCGGATGGCAAAACCAGATGAGAAACCTTGTTGAGCGGCGGTCTCTGACCGCCGTGCTCGTACGAAAGGTCGGCGGTCAGAGACCGCCGCTCAACCATCTCGCAGCAATTCGCAACTCGGAATAACCTTCGGAATCCGTATTAGGAAATGGGCAGGGTCGAATCTTTATTGATCTTCACCGTGCAAGTCGTTGCATCGAGAGTATAGGCAAATCCATTTGGGTCAACGGGCAGCAAATCCTTGTCGAGCGTCAAGCCGAGCGCCCGAAATTTCGCAGCCAGCGCGCGCAGGCTAGCAGGGCAAGCGCCAGCCTCTTGTTTGACCGACGCGAGTACGGCATTGATGGCGTCCACCTCGTCAAGCGCTTGCAATTGCTTTAAGCGTTCGACGGCTTGCGCGCGGATGGCCGCGTCTTCGCTTTCGAGATAGCCTTCATAGACGACGCGCGCCGTTTGCCGACTGTTCCCCTTGATTCGCATAACACCGACCAGATCGCGCATCCACCAACGCGCCCCGGGCAGTTCCGCCCCGCGCTCGTACCATTCAGCGGCTTTGTCATAGTCGCCCGCTTGCCAGTGGAGATATCCTAAGTCCTGATAGAGTCGCCACTCTTGCGGGTTTTCGCGCACTCCATATTCCAGCATTTCTATGGCTGCCGACGGATCGCGTTCGGCTAAGAAGATGGCGCTGAAGCGGAAGGCCGAGAGATTTTGCGGGTCGAGCGTGACAACGATACGCAGCAAGGGCTTGAGCAATTTCATCGGCACGCCTTGGGTCGCACCCGTCGCAAACGGATTTTCGAGCTGTACCAATTTGCCGCCGAAATACTGAATCGTGCGAATCCAGTAGATGCCACCGAGCAGCCCGTGATGGCCGAAACTCAGCCGCTTGAGTTGGTCGCCCGATGAAAAGTAGAGCGCTTCTTCGCTAATCACTTCGCGCGGCGAGGTGCGATCAATCCATTGCTGCATGGGATAGAGCAACGCGAAGCCTGTCAGTAAAATCGTCAAGGGAATTGCTTTTCTCATCCTGTCCTTCATCCAAATCGTTACGGTGATAGTCGCAGATTGGCCGCCAGCCGATTTGCGGTTGTCAGCTTATTTGAAATTCTTCTTCTGAAAGATCAACACCGCAGCCGAGAGCAAGATGGCGATGTAAACGAGGGCATACAGAGTCGCGGAGAGCGCCATCTGCGACGGAACCATCCGACCATGCGCGGCTTCCGCGATAAAGCTGAAGTTCGTGAGATTCGGCAAGATATAATAGGCCGCATACAAAATCGCCTGCACCATCACCGAGTTTGAGAGTTGCGCGGCCAACTGTAAATCTTTGCTAAGGTGGCCGATGACATAGATGGCAAACGATAACAAAGCCGAGAGCAGCGGCGAGGAGAAGCTGGAAAACATCAAAGCGACGCCAACCAAGACGCACAACTCCAGATAGATCAGAAAGGCCGCCGGTAGAATCGTCAGGTGCAACCGCACCAACCCTTGATTGGCGTATAAGAGCGCCAACTCCGTCGCCAACAGCATCACGGCAGAGTTGACCAACAAGGTCAGGCACAGCCCAAAATACTTGCCGATGATGAATTCGTAACGATGCACTGGTTTGGAGAGCAAGTTATAGATGGTGCGCCGATCAATCTCTTTGTAGACCAATCCGACGCCGATAAAGATGGCGATCAAGCCGCCGAAGACCAGCATCGCGCTCAAGCCGAGATTGGCAACGAAGTTGCTCTCTTGATCAATGGAGAGGTCGCTGATGAAAATCGCCGCGCCGACCAACAGCACAACGAAGAGGATCAAATTATAGAGGACGCGGTCGCGAACCGACTCGCGAAAGGTATTGAGCGCGATGACCGTGATTTTACTGCCCATGCTGGTTTTGGTCGTCTCTTCTTTGCTCATCGCCTGCACAACTTGCATCTCACGTTCTGCCATGCCGAACTCCGGTTGCTTTCTTACTCCCCGTTTATCGCCTCAGCAGGCGAGGGGATAACGTTTCCAATCATCATTTATTGCGTCTGGTTGGGAATCTGGCGCAGCCGTTGAATACTGGCAGCAATGCGCTCCTGCAACTCCGGCACGCGAGCCAGCGCCAACCCACGCTGCAGATGAGACAAGGCAGGCTCCAGCTTGCCGAGTTGCTCGTACACCAAAGCGAGTTCGTATTGTGCCTGTGCGTCCGTCGCATTCGATTCTAAGTAGATAGTAAATTCGCTCACCGCTTCTTCATAACGCCGTTGTTGTGTGTAGCATTGCGCCAAATTGAAGTGCGTAAGCGCGACTTGTGGTGCCGCGCGTTGCGCTTCTTTGAAATAGCGCTCTGCCGCCGTATGGTCTTTTTTCTGGAAATAGACTGTCCCCAGATTGTTGAGCGATTCGATCATCTGCGGTTTTAAGGTTAAGGCGCGGGTAAAACTGGCAATGGCCAAGTTAAAATCTCCCATCCCGGCTTGCGCCCGTCCCAGTCCATCATAGATTTCCGGCTTATCGGCTTTGAGCCCATTGGCGCGTTCGAGAGCAGATCGAGCTTCGGCAAAGCGATTCTGAGCAAGCAGCGCAAGCCCCTGATTGTAGTGCGTCGCCCAGTAATGCGGACGGACGCGCGCGGCGTTGCTCCACAATGAGTAGGAGTCAGCCCAGGCACGATTTTCGCGCATGGTTAGCAAAGCAAACAAGAGAATGAGGATGCCAACGGCTGCTCCTGCAAGTTTCGGTTGGCGGCTCCAATCTGTTGGTCGAACCCGTCCGGTAGCATTGCCTTGTTGCATCCAAGCGGCAATCGCCAGCCCAATCCAGTATCCCCATCCGGCAACCGAAAGATAGAGATACCGGTCGTTGATCAGATACTCGTCGCGCGAAATCTCTCCGAGATTGAGCACCGGCAAGAGCGGCATCGCCATCAAGAGTAATCCGATCCAAACGTCCGAACTGAGCTTCCGGCGAAAGACCACTACCAGCACGCCTGCCAGCAAGAGGCCAAGCGTCGGAATCACAAAACGCAAAGAAGAGGCTTGCGTAACAAACGATGTCGCATAGGTGATGCTCAAATCAACTGGCCACAGGAGGTGTAAGAGATACGAGACGAGCACCCAAGGCAAGGTCAGCAGCGTGTGCGCAAGCGGACGATCCGGCGCTTGCGGGTTGTGCCACATCAGATCACCGAGCGCCAGATAGCGTGGGATGAGATAGAACAGAGCAGCAACGAGAAAAGGCGCGGCTTTTCTTATGGAGAAGAGCAAACGACTGACAAGTGACCCGCTGGCTTGGACCAATTCGTAGCCCGCTATGAGCGGAATCAGGCTGATGGCCGTCTCTTTAGAAAACAAGGCTAAGAGGAAACAGGTTAGCGAACCGATCCACCACTTACGTTTTTCCGACGTGGCGACCGTCCCAAGCCGCCGCAGTCGCAGGTAGCAGTAAAAGGCGGCCAAACAGAAGACACTGTAGAGCGGGTCGGTGATGCCGCTCATCCAACTTACAGACTCTGTGTGAATGGGATGCACAGTGAAGATCAGCGCCGCGGTGACCGCCACAACCTTGCGCGCAGACAGTTCCCCAATAACCAGATAAACCCCTACCGCGCAAAGAATGTGGAAGAAGAGGCTGACCAGATGCCACCCTTGCGGCCAGAGGCCGAAGAGGTGAAAGTTGAGCGTAAAGAGGACGAGTAAGAGTGGGCGATAGTAGGGTAACGGTGGCAGCGCATTGGGCAGGTGATGATCTTGCTCAAAGGCCCACAGCGGCGCGGTGAACGCTCTTGGCAGATAGTCCCATGACCGTAAAGATGGATTGTTGACGATTTGCTCGGTGTCATCGAAAACGAAATCGCCGCTCAACGCATTGCTATAGGCCAGAAACGCCAACAGGACGATCAGCAGTACGGTAGAAGAGAGCCTCCATTGGTCAAGCTCCAACAGAGAGCGTGCAGGTGGTGACTCCTTCGCTCGCGTTCCTTTCATGGATAAGTTCATCCTCTCGACGGTGCGGGGCAGGCAAACAGATGGTGCGAACCCGCCATCGCATCGGCGTCAATTCTATGGGGGACTAGCAAACCAAAAGATGCAACGCACTGCCATCGGGATGGCAGCAGGAGGCGATTGGAAAAGAAGCGGAGCGGGCGCAAATCTCAGGAGCTAACCAATCATTCTGCGGAGGCTCTTATTCGTTCAACCTTGCACCCAACGGAGGAGCAAAAGGCCGGGTGCGATTATAAACCTGAGGGCAATGGAAGGAAATACAAAATCGGGGGAGGGGGAATGCCCGAACGGCTAGCGTGCAGGCCTTCCCCGACAAGAGCTAGCGTGTATAAATCTGCCCATTTTGCGGCACGCGATCCTGCGGCGTTGCAGTCGGCGGCTCAGCGCCCTCTGCTTCATAGATGACATTGCTTTCGTTGGAATAATAGGAGACATTGCCCATGCCGCCGAGTCCAACCGTAGACGGTTTCGCTGTGGTGTCATACATCGGCGGGGCCCCGTCCGCTTCAACCATGTTACAGGTGAAGATGTAGCCGCCTTTCGCACCAGTAACCAACGCAGCGTTGATGAGTTGTTGCGCTGCCAGTTGTGATAAATCGCCGAATTTGCCGCGCCCTTTGGTCACGGAGTATTGCAATTGCGCTTGTCCGAGATTCTTCACTTCGGCGACGGCGGCGGTTTCACGAGCCGCTTGTTGCGAGCGCAGTAAACTGGGAATTGCGATGGCAGCGATGATGCCAATGATGGCGACAACGATCAACAATTCAATAAGCGAAAAACCCTTCTGCCGTTTCATCTTCATAGTTTCTCCTAACTAACAAGATAAGCGTTCCCGTTTAGGGGAATCTGCTTGTTGCTTTCTTGCGAAATCGAACGCTTCCATAACCGAGTGGTTCAATTATTATTTTGCGACGAAACTATAGCATAAA
>CAYXVU010000184.1:0-12161 GCA_964468725.1 uncultured Clostridia bacterium | reverse complement strand
ACGTTATTCACTTCATTATCATCCGTCGGTAAGTTAGCAGTCGGGTGCAGGGCTTCCAATCGGACATCGCCAAGTGTGCGTGTTTCACCGCGTCGCGGTTTGGTAAATTGAATGCCTTGACTTTTGCGCTCTTGCAGCAAGTCTAAATAGGTCTTTGTCGTATAGGGGTAGCCTGCGTCCCACAACTCTTTGACCTTGAAAGCGCGCATGATGTCACGCATCTCGCCGATGTGATCGGAATGCGGGTGAGTGGCGATGAGCAGGTCAATTTCGCGCACCCCGAATTGTTTGAGCAACTCGACGGTGGGTGAACCGCGATCCCCCGAATCAATGAGAATGGTCTGGCCATTGGGCAGTTGAATCAACTCGCAATCGCCTTGCCCGATGTTGAGAAAGCGGACTACGAGTTGACCGTCGAGCGGTGCGGGCAGCGGTTCGGGTTCGGTCTTCGGGCGTGTGAAATACCAGTAGAGCGCCAGTCCGGCTAAAGCGGCGAGCGCAAGAAAGAGGGTTTTCGTGTTTCGTCTTTTGGCCACTGATTAGGTTCTCGGCCACACCTGATCGTGTGAAAGAAAGCCCTCTTCGCGTTCGCTTTTGGTGCGCGCCGCAGCGGTGACGGGAATCGGGTACTGCGTTGTGTAACAAGCCGTACAATGGCGATTGCCGAGCGGGTCGCCACAGGCACGCAACATGCCTTCCAGACTCAAATAACCGAGACTGTCCGCGCCGATATAATCAGCAATCTCTGCGACGCTGCTTTTCGAAGCGATCAACTCTTCGCGGGTGGGCGTGTCCACTCCATAAAAACAGGGTGCGATGGTGGGCGGGCAACTGATGCGTACATGGACTTCGCGGGCTCCGGCGTTGCGTACCATCTGCACGATCTTTTTTGAGGTCGTGCCGCGCACGATGGAATCATCAATCAGGACGACTCGCAGGCCTTCGATCAGATCGCGCACGGCATTGAGTTTAATCTTCACGCCAAAGTGGCGGATGGATTGTTTCGGTTCAATGAAAGTGCGCCCGACATAGTGATTGCGCGTTAAGCCAAACCGAAAACGCAATCCCGATTCGGCGGAATAGCCAATCGCCGCTGCGACGCCGGAGTCGGGAACCGGCACGACGATATCTGCATCAACCGGATGTTCCACCGCCAACTGGCGTCCCATCTTGTGACGACTTTTATTGACTGACCGTCCGAAGATGATCGAATCGGGGCGAGAAAAATATACATGTTCGAAGATACAAAATGCCGGTTTCTCTTTCGCCAACGGAAAGTTCGAATGCAGTCCATCATGATCAATGACCAATACTTCGCCCGGTTGCACATCGCGCAGATAGGTTGCATCCAGTAAGTCGAAGGCGCAGGTTTCGCTCGCTACAACATAGGCATCGCCGAGTTTGCCCAAACAGAGCGGGCGAAAGCCGCGCGGGTCGCGCACGGCAATCAAGCGGTCGCGAGTGAGAAAGAGCATCGAATACGCGCCTTCGACTTGTGAGAAGGTTTCGATCATCGCCCCGAGCAGATCGGTAGCGCGCGAGCGCGCCATCTTATGAAGGATGATTTCGGTATCGGAGGTTGAGGAGAAGATTGCGCCTTCGAGTTCCAATTCGCGCCGCAGGTCTGCCGCATAGGGCAAGTTGCCATTGTGACAGAGGGCAATCTGACCGCGATGGCCATCCACTAAAAAAGGCTGCGCTTCGCGCAAAGAGACACTGCCCGCAGTCGAATATCGGACATGGCCGATGGCCGCATGGCCGGGCAAGTTGGCCAACGCCTCTTCTTTGAAAATCTCGTTGACGTATCCCATGCCACGATGTTGATGCAAGCGATAGCCGTCGGAGGAGACGATGCCCGCCGATTCCTGTCCGCGATGTTGCAGAGCATAGAGTCCGAGATAGGCGAGGCGCGCGGCCTCTTCGTGGTTAAAGATACCAAATACGCCACACTCTTCTTTGAGCTTATCCATAATCTTGTGGTCTCCCGTAGCGGGTGTGATTCTATCCAACTTTCCCGTGAGGTGACAATCCGCCCGCGATTTTCGTCCGCTATTGGCTATCGAGAAAGACCGGACAGCCGCCGCGCAGCCGGTGATTGTGTCGTGACAAATGCAAACTTCTGCGGGTATGATGAACCGGCTGATTGAAAAGCAGCGCGTGACAAGTGATTGCCCGTTGCGCGTTACATCATCAAGATATGCCTTTCTCGGCATCAGCGATGGTATTGGAAACCGAAACACTGCAACGTTGCGAAGCGTCTTTGAGAAAGCTTCTCATATTCTGCCGCGATGAAGGCTGGCGCGGTTATGATCCCTACGACGGACTCAACAGTCCGCTCGCGCAATCCTCCCTTTTCCAGAATCGGTTGGCGCGCACAGCGTTGATTCAACTTCATAAACGTAGCCCCATCAATCTGCGCCCGCTTTTCGGAATCAAAAAGTCGCTCAATCCGAAAGGGCTGGCGCTTGCTGCTAGCGCCGTCATCTGGTTAGCCAGATATTTCGGTGTGCGGCTGCCGACCACTCTTTCTCAGCCGTTACCGCCCCGAGGCATCCTGCTCTCGGATGCCGTCAGCGGATTGGAGGCGGACTTCACATTTTTGATTCAGGCGCTTGACGCTGCACGCAACCTGGACTACGAAGCCGCCTGTTGGGGGTACAACTTCGACTGGCAATCGCGCGCATTCTTTGCGCCGCGCGGCACGCCGAATGTCGTCTGCACAGTCTTTGCCGCGCACGCCTATTTGGATTGGTACGACTTGACCGGCAGTGAATTCGCGTGGCAGCGCGCGGCAAGCAGTTGCCGCTTCTTGCTCGACTCTCTCCATCGTTTTGAGCCCGACGCGAAAGCAGCATCAAACTCTCGGCAACCGCCGCTCTGTTTCAGTTACACGCCGCTCGATCATTCGCAGGTGCATAATGTGAACTTACTGGCGGCAGAGTTGTTGGCGCGCGTATCGGTACGTGAGGACAATCCTGAATTTCGCGAGATGAGTGAGCAAGCTGTGCGCTACACGATTGCCCGACAACGTGCCGACGGTTCATGGCCATACGGGGAGAGTTGGTCACAAGGTTGGAAGGATAATTTTCACACCGGCTACGTGTTGGTGTCGCTCCACCGCATCATGAAGTATATGAAGGTTGATGGGTGGGAAGAGAATCTACAACGCGGTTTGACGTTTTATCAAGAGAGATTCTTTCTTGCGGACGGGGTGCCCAAATACTATGATAATCGTCTCTACCCCATAGATGTTCACTGCGCCTCACAAGCGATTATTACCTTTCAAGAACTCAGCGAGCGTATGGCGCAAGGCAAACAGAGAGCAGAGCAAGCGGTAGATTGGGCTATCGAAAATCTTCAAGATCACACAGGCTATTTTTACTTTCAGCGCAAGCGGTTTACCACCATCAAAATTCCTTATTTGCGATGGGCGCAGGCGTGGATGCTCTATGCACTGAGTCTTTATCTTTCGAGGAGCAGAGTCCTAGAGAATGTCTAATCATGCAGCGACAATTGTCGAACAAGTCATCGGCGCGCGCACGCGGCGGCGGCTCTTTATTCATGCGATCATTCCGGTCATTGCCCTGGTGCTGATTGATGTTGTGGTGGCTTTACTGGCCTTCATTTTGGCTTACGAGATTCACCACCAATGGAACCCGCTATTCGAATGGCGGCGGCGTTCCATTCTGCCGGTGGGAATTTGGGACAGTTTCGAGCCGTATATCAGTTTGCTGCTGTTCGTGCCGTTGGTAAAAGTCTACACCCTGCGTCGCAATGGCTTTTATCGTCTGCGCGGGGAATTTTCGTTTGCTGGTGATCTGGCAGGGATTGTCAAAGCCACCTTTGCGGCGACCTTGATTTTGGTACTCTTCGCTTTCCTCTTTCGGCAAGGCATCACTTATCAAAACGGCCAATTGATCTATCTTTCCGATTTCTCTTATTCGCGCATGGTCATGGTTTATGATTTCCTCTTTTCAACGGGGATGTTTTGGTTGATTCGTAGCGGCGTGCGGTTGATTCAGATCGCCTTTCGGTCAAATGCCAACAATCTGATACCGACGGTAGTCGTCGGCAACGGCGATATGGCTGAAATCTGCGTTGCCGAAATCTCTGCCAAACCGCGCCTCGGCTACAAACTGGTCGGCGTAGTCACGGCGCGGGCGCGCGAGGACGCCGCGACGCTCAAAAATTATGGGGTTCGCAAACTGGGTCATTTCGATAAACTGCCCGAGATCGTCAAAAAGTATGGCGTTGAAGAGGTCTTGATTACCGATACGCAGATTCACCCGCGCAAGATGTTCGAAGTGTTGATGGAGTGCGGGCGCGATCATCAAATTAAGTATCGCGTCGTCCCCAATCTCTTTGACTGTTTGCCTGGAAAAACCGAGATTGCGACCATCGGCACGCTGCCCATGATCAAGCTCTATGAAGAGCCATTGAGCGGCGCGTGGGGGGTGCTCAAACGCAGCATGGATATCGTGGTAGCGCTCGGATTGCTCATGGTTAGCTGGCCGTTGTGGATGGTGCTGGCGATTCTCATCAAACGCGAATCCCCCGGCCCGGTCTTTCACAAACAAGAGCGCGTTGGTATGGGGGGAAAGCTGTTTCTCATGTTCAAGTTTCGCTCGATGGTTCACAATGCCGGTGATGAAGCGCATCGTGAAGTGATGACGCAGATGATCACCGGCGCAGAGGCGAATCAGGGGACGGACGAGAATCCCTTGTACGGAAAGGTCAAAGATGATCCGCGACTGACGCGCATCGGCAGTTGGATGCGGCGATTTTCGATTGATGAGTTGCCGCAAGTCCTCAACGTCTTAACCGGGCAGATGAGCATCGTCGGCCCGCGTCCGCCGCTGCCCTACGAGGTGCGCCAATACAAAGATTGGCATCGCGCGCGTTTCCACGTTTTGCCCGGCATCACAGGATTGTGGCAGGTGAGCGGTCGCAATCGCCTGCACTTCGAAGAGATGGTGCGCCTTGACATCTTCTACATCGAAAACTGGTCGCCCTGGCTCGACATCAAGATTATGCTCAAAACCCTGCCGGTGATGTTGAAAGGCGACAGCCTCTACTAACATGGCTCATTTTTTGGCTAGTACCCATAAGTGCCAGCCCATCCTCTGTGCGAGTTTACGCTCAACCCTGCGCGGCAACCACTTGCCGAAGACCGGCAGCCACCGCTTATTGAGGAAATGCGTCTGGATTTCGACCTCGCGGAATGCGGCAAAGAGGCGGTGCGCCGCCTGACGCGTGAAGACGCGCGCCAACGGATTGCCCGCGCCATCGGTGTTTTGATTGATAAACTCGGCACGCGACATCAACTTTTTTCGGTCTGTGCGAAAGCGATGCTGTAATTCGCGGAGGCGCGCTTCGTCTTCGCCTGTCAACTTGCACACCAACGGCAACCCCCAATCGAACGCCAATACCTGAACTCCCAAACGCCGCAGCAGCATGATGTTTACATAGTAGTTGTATGAATTTTGATGATAGAGCATCACCATCGCCGTGCCGCCGGGGCGCAAGACGCGATGCACTTCCTTGATGGCTTGTTGCATATCCGGCGTGTGATGCAAGACGCCATGCGAATAGACAAGGTCGAAGCTCGCCTCCTCAAACGGTAACGCTTCGGCATCGGCTACACGCAACTCTGCCTTTTGTCCTTCCTGTGCGAAGCGTTGACTAACCAACTCTATTGAGGCTTCCGTCAAATCAATGCCGGTGTAGTCGGCTCCAGCGCGCGCGAAATTGATGCCGTCGGTTCCTAGTCCGCAGCCGATTTCGAGCACTCGTTGCCCTCTCCATTTGGCGAAGCCGATGACTTCGGGGATGTGGAATTCAGTCTCGTAGCGGTGGCGCTCGATGGCTTCGAAAAACTCGCGCGAGCCAATCTCTGCTTGGGCGAATTTCGTTCCGCACGGATTCGCTTGCCAGAAATCATGGACGCGTTGTTTGAGGTCTTCTGCCATCTGGCCAGTTATCCAATCAGTGGGGTAGGCGACTGATTGAGCGAATTTCAATTCGCTTGAATTGACTATAGCAATGCGAATACAATGCCCGCCACTCGAATTCGCGTTCTACAGAAGAGACACGAGCGGATTACCAGTTTGCACAATAAAGTAGCAGGCAGATGTCAGAAGCGCATGCGGCTTGCGCAGAGACCTTCAGGTAACCGCACGGATTTGAGGAAATGGCCAAGCATCAAGCGCCAGCGCGCGCCGCGTGCGCACCCGGCGATCCGCAACTCGGCCATCAGGAAAAGGAGAGAGGGGAATGCGCCACGCGCTCATACTGTACCAATCGCAAACCGTTCGACTCGTGACCATTGATTATCTGGTGTTGGCTGCGTATCTGCTGATTATCTTTGCCATCGGTTTCTACTTCGCGCGCAAAGAGCGCACCTCGACCTCATACTTTCTTGCTGATCGCAATGTCGCGTGGTGGGCGATAGCCGCTTCGCTTTTTTCCTCCAACATTGGCAGCGAGCATTTCATCGGCTTGGCCGGTACGGGCGCTGCTTCAGGACTGGCGGTCGGGCATTTCGAATGGTTGGCTTCGCTGATTCTGTTGCTGCTTGGCTGGGTCTTCGTGCCGTTTTACCTGCGCTCAAATGTGTACACCATGCCGGAATTCTTAGAGCGACGGTATAACCGCGCGTGCCGCACCTATCTGGCTTCGATATCACTTATCGCCTACATCTTTACGAAGATTGCCGTCGGCGTCTTCGCCGGAGCGTTAGTCTTACGCATCGTGCTTGGCTGGCCGATGTGGCAGAGCGCTGTTGCCTTGGTCATTGCCACCGGCATCTATACGGTGGCGGGCGGGCTGGCAGCCGTGATTTACACGGAGGTAATTCAGACAATCATCTTGATCGGCGGAGCGTTGGTTTTACTGTTCATCGGACTCGATCAAGTCGGCGGGTTCGAAGGGTTGCGCGCCGCGTTGCCAGCCGACTTCTTTCACATGATGAAGCCTGCAAGCGATAAAGAGTTTCCCTGGACAGGTATCTTTTTCGGTGCGCCGCTGCTCGGCATTTGGTACTGGTGCACCGATCAGGTTATCGTGCAACGGGTGCTATCGGCGAAGGATGTTGCCAATGCCAAAGCGGGAACCGTGCTGGCCGGATTTTTGAAAATTTTGCCGGTCTTTATGCTAATTGTTCCCGGCATGGTTGCCCGCGCCCTCTATCCGCAAGAGATGATGGCCGATTCGAATGCTGCGTTTCCGACATTGATCGTCCGACTGCTGCCTTCCGGATTGGTTGGCATCATGATTGCGGCGATGTTGGCGGCATTGATGTCGAGTCTGGCGTCCGTGTTCAATTCTAGTTCGACGATCTTCACGATGGATTTTTATAAGCGGTTGCGCCCCGATGCGTCGGAGAAGCAATTGGTCTTTGTCGGACGCCTCGCAACGGTCTTCATCGTCGCATTGGGGCTGTTGTGGATTCCTTATATCGAACGCATCAGCCCGCAACTGTATGTTTACTTGCAAAGTGTGCAGGCCTATATCTCGCCGCCCATCGCGGCGGTCTTTCTGCTGGGTGTCTTCTGGCAGCGTATCAATGGGCAAGGTGCGATTACGGCGTTGTTAGTTGGCTTCGCGCTCGGAGCGGTTCGTTTCATCTTGGAGGTAGCCTATGCCGGAATCCAAGCGAGCGGTTTTGTCGGCTATATCATTGGCATTAACTTTCTGCACTTTGCCATCGCGATCTTCGTTGTCTGTACAGTCGTGCTCGTCGTTGTGAGTCTGTTGACCCCTGCGCCGGAGCGGCACAAGGTTGCAGGGTTGACTTGGCAAACAATCAGCGAAAAGGTTGACCTCAGCGAGTCAGAGACGACGGTCATTGTCACTGCACCGACGACGGGGGCTGAGACTGCCGCACAAAACCGCATCAATCTGGCGCTCGCCGGATTGCTGATCGTTACCATGCTCGGTTTGTGGTTCTACTTTGCCTGAAGGGGCGGAAGCAATGCGCATTATGACGCTCAAAGCCAACCTCTCGTTGTCGCAGGCGACCCGTAGCTTAGGCGGAGCGGCGCGTCAACTGCGGCACGGGCAGTTGGTAAAAGTCATGCCGTTTTACATCCCTTTCCGGTTATTTCGCGTGCGGATGGAGAATGGCAAACAGCATTCGCAACGCCTCATTGCACTGGATGCAGTTGGCGGACAGCTCGATCTCTATGACTTTGAGAATGGTTCTGCGGAAGCAGATCGCCAAGAGGTGGAGACAACCGATTTTGCCAGCATCCGGCTTGCGGAAGATGCGGCAGCCGCGCTGCTGACCGAAAAACTCAAGCGCCAAGTCTACCTGCAAGGCTTCTTCAAAGTGCGCGACTTGAAGATCACGCACGACTGGGTAGAGATGATCTATTTGCCTTACTATGTCGGATTGTACAAGCGCGGCGAGCGTGTGATGATTGAGGCGCTTGATGGGCTGCGCGCGCGCTACGAGGGGGCGAAGGTGCGCGACATCATTACCGAATGGTTTCAGACTTCCCGGTGACTGATCGGAGGATGTTTTGGATATCGACGATTGGCGAGACGAAATTGACGCGCTGGACGAGCAACTGGTCGAGTTGCTCAATCGTCGTTCGCAATGCGCCATCGAAATCGGGCGCATTAAACGCGAAATCGGATTGCCCGTCTACTCCCCATCGCGCGAGGCTGAGGTACTAGCGCATGTCACAGGCCTCAACCCTGGCCCGCTCGATCACGATGCTATGCGTCGCCTCTTCGAACGCATCATTGACGAATCGCGTCGCGTCGAACGCCTCACGGTTGATCGGGAAATCGCCGAAGCGGCAAAAGGCAAAAAAGGGAAGCGACGCAAAGCGAAAAGATAACCGATAGGGTCTGAAACTGTATGAGAAGGTGAAAGGGTGAAGGATATGGGTGATGAGCAGATGGCTGTGCCGCCTAGCAGGTGGCGACTCTCTCAACCCTGCGGTTCAGTTTCTATCTTTCACCCTTCAACCTGTAACCTTCAACTTGTTAGCTTTGACCATTGAAGGTAGCTGCTGGAAGCGAGAGGTGACCCATGCTGATTGTGATGCAGGAACACGCGAGCGAAGCGCAGATCGCGCAAGCGATTGAGAAGCTGGTCGGCTTGGGGTTCGACATCTATCGCACGACGGGCGTACATTGCACGGTGCTCGGCGTCGTTGGAGACCTGACGATTGAAGCGCAAGAGGTCGAGTTGATTGAGGGGGTGCGGGAGGTGTTGCGCGTCACGCTACCCTATCCGCTTGCCAGTCGCTCATTCTGCCCTACTGGCACGCAGATCAAGATCAAAGATGTGGTCATTGGTGACCGCGAAGTTGTCGTGCTGGCAGGCTCGATGATGATCGAGAACCGCGAACAGATTCAGGCAACTGCCGCTATCGTCGCGCAGAGCGGGGCGCGCATATTGCGCAGTAAAGCCTTTCGTTTCGCTTCATCTTCAGAGGAATTCAGCGGGCTTGGCGAGGAAGGCTTACAACAGATGCGCCACGCGGCGCGTGCCTATGATTTACTTGTCGCCTCTACCATCGAGGATGCCGCTCATCTGGAAGTTGTTAATCGCTATGCTGATCTGATCGAGGTTGCCGCATCGCAGATTCGGAACTTTGATTTACTAGGCGCGGTTGCTCGCTTGAAGAAACCAGTGATCGTACGCCGCGAACAGATGGCGGCGATAGAGGATGCTCTGCTGGCTGCCGAATGTTTGCTGCGTTCCGGCAACCAACAAGTGATGCTGTGCGAAGCCGGAACCCGCAGCTTTGAGCCGCGACAACCGCAGGCATTCGATGTCGCAGCTATCGTTACCTTGAAGAAGTTGACGCACTTGCCGATTTTAGCCGATGTCAGCCATGCGGCGGGACGGCGGGATCGCGTCGCTCCGTTGGCGCAGGCGGCGATAGCGGCAGGCGCAGACGGCGTGCTGCTGGCCGTCCATCCGCAACCGGATGCCGCGTTGTGCGAGCGCGCGCAGGCGCTCACTCCCGAACAGTTTTTTGATTTGCTGCCGCGCCTGCAAGGGATCGCCGAAGCGGTTGCACGCCAGCTTTCGCTTCTGTATAACCGACAACTGACAGCCGAGGGGTGAACGTAGTAAAGTCTTGATTATCCGCAGGGCCTGAGTTTTCATGTCAGCTTGGTGAGAGGGTATGGCTACTTACGTTATTGGCGATGTTCACGCGCGACCCAATTTGATTGAGCAACTGCTCCGTGATGTTCCCTGGAATGTGAGCGAGGATAAGATCATCTTTCTCGGCGATCTAATTGATCGCGGCCCGGACGCGCAAGGGGTTGTTGATTTGGTAATGCAACTGGCCGACAGCAATCCAAACATCGTCGTGCTGCGTGGCAATCACGAACAGATGTTGCTTGACTGCCTCGACTATCAAGACCCGCAATGGTTGGTGCCGGAAAACGGCGGACTGACGACGGTCGAATCGTACGGCTACGACTTGCATGAAATCGAAGACATCTCCGAAATCATCCTTCCCGATGCACACATCGAATTCTTTCGCAGCCTGCCCTTTTACCATGAAGATGAGCAGGCAATTTACGTGCATGCGGGACTCATTCCCGGCGAGCATCCGTCCGACACCGACCCGGACGTATTGATCTGGACGCGTGATTTCGATTTTTACCGTAGTTATACGGGCAAGCTCTGTTTCTTCGGCCACACGCCGACGCAATACTTGCCGCGCGACCGGCGGGCGCGTAAATTTGGCATCTACATCAATGGCAGTTGTGTGGGCATTGATACGAGCGGCGATAAAGACAGCCCGCTCTCGTGCATCCAAGTCGAAACCTTCACCCTCTACCAAGCGCATCCGTCGGGCGTGACCGAAGTCGAACGGCTACGCGCCAGCAAACCTTCTGTCAATGGTTTTGGTCATCCTTGAGCCTTTCCGTGTATGATGCAAGCTGACGAAAGAGGTCGGCTTGGTTATGCGTATCTTCTTCTTGATTCTTCTGTTCATGGTGTTGAGTGCGTTGTTCGGGTGTCGGGCAAAGTTGCTTGATGAACGTTTTCACAGCAACGAACTGACACATTGGCAAGTGGTGGATGACCCGGAGACGCTCGAAGCGCCATCGGTGTGGCGCGTCGAAGCGGATGGCTGGCTCCATCAGCGCAGCAATATCTGGGGCAAGCAAGGCGATTTCTTAGGCCGTTGGTATGGAACCTACTTCATTGCCGGGGAAGCGAGTTGGGATGATTACACTTTGAGGGTGAAGGCGAAGCCCTTTGACGGAGATGGTTTCGGCGTCGTCTTTCGCTATCAAGATCAGGAACATTTCTATCGCCTGTTGTTCATTCAAGACGATCTCAATGGCGGCCCGCTCACCCGACTTGATAAGCGTGAGGGCGCGGATTTCATCGAACTTTGGTCGAGCAAGCGCGGATATAAAATGGGCGATGAGTTGTTGATCGAAGTCATCGCCGAAGACGATTCGATTCGCGCTGCGATTGACGGGATCAATTTATTCGAAGTCAAAGAGGCTGCCTACCGGCGTGGCAAAATCGGATTATTTTGTTACGCGCAGAACCATCAGGCTTTCGATGAAGTGCAACTCTTCAGTCGGTGACGAATTTGGAATCGGCAATCAAACAGGAAAGAACAGCCCTGCGAGAGCCTCAATCGCAAATGGTGGAACAAGTGAAATATCCATGGAAGCCCCTCCTCGGTTTTCTTGCTCTTTACTTTGGGTTTGACTTACTTCGGGGCTGGGGTGTTTCCTTGCCCTACCATCGGGCGATTGCCGGAACGGTCGTTTATGGTATTGGGTTCTAGTTTCAAACTCCACCACGCAATGGCTTCATTCGATGGATGTGGCTGCTTGCTCATTTGATTTAGGGGAGCATAGTTGCCTTCTTCAACATTCCCAGACTGGTGCGTAAAGTCATGCCGGAGCAGTTGGCTTATGGCATACCGGCTTTGCTGCTCTTCCTCTCTCTCTTACATTCGCACTGTTCCCTGCAAGGCCGTTACAAGCGACAGGGGAAACGGAGAGTTCCGTGAGTTTGTCGAAATAGGCAAGATGGAGTTTCACGTTGGCTGTAGCAATTTCCATTGTCGTGCCGTACCTGCGGGGCTTCAAACTGTCCGGCTGGGTCAGTGCAGTTCTGGCAATCTGTGCCATCGTTTATGCCTTTTATTCGGTCATTC
>CAYXVU010000183.1:0-12210 GCA_964468725.1 uncultured Clostridia bacterium | reverse complement strand
GAAGACATTCCCGAACCACTCAAGCCTGTAATGATGACGACGGGAACCGGCATAAACAAGTTTACCGACTACAGGGTGCAGGAGGAGAGTCCAAAATCTGGTCAGAGACCGTTCGGGCTTGCCTGTGCCTGACCACAATCCGGACACCGGTTACGGTTCGATCAGACCAAAGTTGCCATCGGTGCGATGGTAGAGAACGCCGACTTTATTGGTTTCAGCATCACGGAACACGATGAATTGGTCTTCCGAATCGGTGAGCAAGATCGCCGCTTCTTCCGGCATCATCGGCTTGACGCGATAGCGGCGCGCGAGGATGATGCGCGGCGCGGGAGGCGCGGCTTCGAGGCGTCCGCCGGGAACCGGCGCGACTTGATTGATCGGCGCTCTCAGGCGTTTCTTCGATTGAAACTTGCCCTTCAGTTTTAAGACCTGCTTCTCGACTTTATTGGCGGCTGCGGCGATGGATTGATTGAGGTCGCTGTTTTCCGCCACCCCGGTAAAAGTATTGTCGCGCCATGAGATGACAATTTCAGCGCGCTTGCGATGTTTTTCGGATGATAAGATGACGTGTGCGCGCATGGGCGCAGAATCGAGAACCTGATCCAGTTTACGCAGTTCGTTGCGGGCAAGCGTTTTGATGGCGGGGGTAATGTCAATGTGACGACCGGTGAACTCAAAGTCCATATTATGCCTCCTAAAAAGAAATCAGAAGTCCAAATCGCGGCAAACGCAGCAACCTCGCTGAAGCCCGATGAATGGTTGGCAACTCCCTGAAGTTCTGACCCCATCGCGCCTCATGGTTGGTTTCGCGTTCGAAGAGATTCTGACTTCTGACTTCCGAGTTAAACGATAGATCGGCGTTCACGAGAACCGGGGATTCGCATCTGATCTCGATACTTGGCGACGGTGCGACGACTCATCTTGACGCCGTCGCGCGCCAGCCGTTTGGCGATTTCGTCATCGGTGATGGGACTGCGCGAGTCCTCAGCTTCGATCATCTTTTTGATCTTCAATTTGAGGACGCGCGTTGATACATCTTCGCCGGTATCGGATTTCATCCCTTCGGTAAAGAACCGACGCAACTCATAGACGCCTTGCGGAGTATTCACATATTTGCGATTGACGACGCGCGAAACCGTGCTCAGATGCATGCCGATATCTTCGGCGACATCTTTGAGCATCATCGGCTTCAAATACTCGATGCCTTTGTCGAGGAATTCGGTTTGGCGTTCGACGATGGATTGGCAGACGCGATAGATGGTTTGGCGGCGGTGTTCGATATTTTTGAGCAGATCAACTGCCGAGCGGAACCGCTCTTTGATGTAGTCGCGGGTCTCTTTCGAAGACTCTTTCGATTCCATCATCTGCCGATAGGTGCGGTTGATTCGCAGATGCGGCATGCCGTCGTCTTCGAAGCGAATGAGGTAGTCGTCGCCAAGCTTTTCGATGGTCACTTCAGGGACGACCGGCTGCGCTTCTTCCGCCGAATACTTGCGCCCCGGTTTGGGGTCAAGGCGCTTGATGACCTCCATCTCTTCGAGCACCTGTTCGAGCGTCACGCCCAACGTCTTGGCCAACTCCGGGAGTTTGTGAGTCTGCAAGCCTTCGAAATGATCGCGCACCATCTGATAGGCCAAGCGCTCGGCTTGGCCGAGGTATTCGAGTTGAATCAAGAGCGATTCCCGGGCATCGCGCGCTGCCACGCCGACCGGGTCGAGGCGCTGCACCACCCATAAGGCTTTTTCGACCGTTTCAATCGGCCACGGGCCGAGCGCGGCGATCTCTTCGATGGTGGCGTCAAGAAAGCCGGTATTTTCGTCGAGGTTGCCGATGATGGCTTCACCGGCTTCGAGAACTTCATCGGGGGCATCGGCCAGATGTAATTGCCAGGTAAGTTGTTCCGGCAGCGATTGCCGACGGGTAAGCAGATTCTCGAATGACACTTCGTCGCGGGCTTCGTATTCGTGAGTTTTATAGCCGGGGTCGAGATACTCTTCAAAGGTCGAGCCGAAATCAATCTCTTGAAACGAGTCGCGCTCGCGGTCGGGCTCCACTTCGCTCTCCGCCGCCGCCGTATCTGTGGCTGCCGTTGCGACCGGTTCCCCTGGCGGCAGGAAGTCGGTCGCCGCTTCCGGCGTTGTCGAGTTGTTTTCGGGCGCGACATAATCGGCGGTCGTCGCATCAATCGCGGCAATGTCATCGGCCAATGATGACTGCCCGTCAGGCGCTTCTCCCGGCGCAACTTCATCCAGCACTGGATTGGCGATCAACTCGGTCGTCACCATATCGGCCAATTCCAGCTTCGTCATCGCCAACAGTTCGATGCGTTGCCGCATCTGTGGCGTCAAAACCAATCTCTGAGAAAGGCTCGTATTGAGTTGTGGTTTGACGGACATAACCAAATCACAGGTCAGCAATTTCACGCCCTACGACGTGGACGGACAACTGACCAATCACATTTTAAAGTTCTCTCCCAAGTAAACTTGTTTAACTTCTTCGTCCTGCGTCAAGGCTTCTGGAGTTCCCGCCCGGAAGATTTTTCCCTCGTTTATTATATACGCTCTATCGGTTATGGCCAGCGTCTCGCGCACGTTGTGATCGGTGATCAAGACGCCGATGCCGCGCGCCTTCAACTTCTGCAAAATGCGTTGTATATCAATCACCGCAATGGGGTCAATCCCGGCAAATGGCTCGTCAAGCAAAATGAAGCGCGGCTCGATAACCAGACAGCGCGCAATCTCTGTGCGGCGACGCTCTCCGCCCGATAATTGATAAGCCTTCGTGTGCCGCACATATTCGATGTCAAAATCTTCCAACAACGTTTCTAATTTGTGCTCGCGTTCGCGCCGACTGAGCGATAAAGTCTGCAAGACCAGCACGATGTTCTCTTCGACCGTCAGTTTGCGAAAGACCGACGCCTCCTGCGGCAGGTAACTGATGCCGTTGCGAGCGCGCAAGTACATGGGCAGCTTGGAAATCTCTTTCGCATCCAGAAAGATGCTGCCTTGATCGGGCTTTTCCAGCCCGACGATCATATAAAAGACGGTCGTTTTGCCAGCGCCGTTCGGCCCCAACAGCCCGACGATTTCGCCCTGCTTGATCTCCAGCGACACACCGGCCACTACGGCGCGCTTACGGTAGGACTTTCTCAGCCCTTCCACAGCGAGCGTACTCGCTTGTTGTGATGGGGGATGCGCGACGGCAGACGACGCAGGCGCGAGCGCATTATCAGGTTTGGGTTCGATCACCGAGACATCTTCAACCATCTTTCGCGCTCTTACTTTTCTCTGTTTTTTGTTACCCGATGAGCTGATCGAACACGCCCTGTTCCTTCCTGATTTTGCACCGAGATCGTATCATCGCGACTATAGAAAGTCAATTCACCGCCCATGACCGTACCCTTCTCAACATCATCAATCCGCGCAGTTTTTCCGGTCAACACTGCGCGTCCATCATGGTCTGTATAGACGAGCTTATCGCCCGTGCCGCGCCTGCCCGGTTGGGCGAGCGCCACGCTGCCTGTTGCCGTTAATCGCTCGACCTCGTTGCTCTCTTTTTGCAGCAACACCTCGATGACATCACCTTCGATCCGATCCGTCCCTTGCCGCGCTTTGGCTTTGCCTTCATAGCGCACCAAGCGTTCGCTGTCCGAATAACTCATGCTCTCGGCCTCAGCAAAACCGGGAACTCGCTCGCGGGTATTATCTGATGTCTGCTGCTTGGCGTTATACAGGGCGCTTTCAACCTGGCCGACCGCCACCATGCGTTTATCTTTTTCATACAACTCGATGCGATCACCTTTGACGAAGTTATCGTCTTGCCAACCACGCGCGTTGCCGGTGTAGAGGGCGATGCCCTCGCGGTTGCGCGCGTCGGCGCGTTCGGCGGTCAAAAAGATCGGCGACTTGGTATTTTTGAACGGCGTCGAATCGTTGGTCGTCTCGCGGCTGTAATAGGTCGTTCGCACATCGCCGCGCGCATGGGTTTCATCGTTTTTGCGGTCGTAATCAATCTCGTCAGCTTGGGTGCGCGCTTTCGCATCCCACGCGACGGGGCGTTTGCCGCGCAGCCATAAGACTTCATTGCGACCGTCGTAAATCGCGCGCTCGGCCAAGGCGTTGCGGTCGGCTTCGTTGTATTTGAAATCGCCTTGTTGCTCCAACCGCTCGACATCCTGCGTATCGGCAAAGAAACTCGCTGACAGTTGCTGACTTGTTGTCGTACGCGTCGCGCCCGCGTCGGTGAGCGTCGGTTGCAGTTCGACCTTCACGCCGTTGGTTGCCACGAAGGTTTGCAGGCGGTTGTCCGCTTCGAAAAACCGCGCATTCATCTGCGGAGCGGTGATCGTCTTTTTATCCGCGCCTTTCATTGCCCGGCTTGGCGTAACGACGAGTCGCGCGTTGCCGGTGGCTTCGGCAGCCTGTAAGAATTTGCCATCCGGGTAAAACTGCATGGCAATGGCTTGCGCCGTCAATTCACGATGTGCGGGGTTGTCCTTTTCGGTCTTCGGCGCGGGCGCGTGTACGGTTATGGCCGCATCCCCGTTGGCGTTGATTGCCGCCAACAAGCCCGCTTCGAAAAACGCTTCCATCGTTTTCGCTCGCGCTTCGCGCAGCGTCGCAGCGCCGAGCGAACGCGTCTGCACGCCGCCGGTTGCCGTCGCCCGCGAGAGCTGTTCCGCGCCTTCAAAGAAGAAGTCCATATCGGGAGCTTGAATCTCGGCCTTGTCGGCTTGCTTCAGATAAGCGTCCCCGCGCGCTTCGATGCGTTCAATGTGACTGGCAGCGTTGAAAAATCCGACCATACGCGCCGCGCGCATCTCGTCCTCTTCCTGATCGACGCGCACATTGCCGGTCAGGGTGAGGCGGCCTGCCGGTTTTTCGAGCAGGGCGTTGGTGCACCGTATGCGCGTCGGGCGGTCGGCAGTTAAGCTCGCCGCTTGCCCCTTGTCGCCGGTCTTCTTTGCCCCTTTTGGCCGCTTACCCGAAGCCTCTTTTGCCAACAATCCTTGCGCTTCCTTTCGGGCTTTGCGGGCGGCTTTGCGCGCGCGTTTGCGAGCCTTGCGCGCAGCTTTCTCTTCGGCGGTTTCGGTCGGCACTTGGGCGAGCGTCGTTCGATGGCTTGGCTTAACGAACTTCTTTCTTTCGGATTCCGATTTGATGGTTACGTCTACGTCTTTGAGCAACTGTGCGCGTTCATCTGCCGATTCGATGATCGCACCGATGGCGCGGCCTTTCATCACTTCGCCGTCAAACTCAATCGGCGCGGGCGTATCCACACGCGCTTGGGGATGATCGTAATGCAGATAAGAGGTCTTCACGATCAAGGTGTCGGCAATTTGAATGACGACATTGTCTAAAAACTCTGCGTCCAATTTGTTGAGGTCAGCCGGGTCGCTCACTTTGGCGCGATCCGCCGTCAACACATCGTTGCGCGTGCCATCGGTGCCGTGTGACTCCAACCGCACCTGTTCCAATTCGTGCGTGCCATCGGCATAGGTCTTATCCACTCCGGCGGTGATGACAAATCGCGTCACGCCTTCGACCTCATGGGCATAGCGCGTGTTGTTGAAGATTGCGACGACCGGCCCATCCAGTTTCTTCGGAATTTCTAAGGGCTCCGCCTTCTTCGGTCGCTTGATGAAATAGACCGAGAGCGCCGTTAAGACCGCCAGAAAGAGTCCGAGCGCGATGAGTTTGCTTGCCGATACTAATTTGACTCTAAACATCTCAGCTTTTCAGATTCGATTTTGTGCGCCTTCAGTTTACCAGCCGCACAACGAAGTGACGAGTCACAACCAGAATACAGAATTGAGAATTCAGTAGTCAGAAGGGAAGCGGGGCGCGAAGCGCCGACTTCTCTATTCTGGTTGTCACCCGTCACCGAATTTTGAGGTCGCGCAACGTCAATTGAATTTGTGTGTTGTCGTTGTAGGTATTTTCCGAAAGCGTGTAGGCGAGGCTGACGCGATCTCCTAGAAATAGTTCGCTGGCGCGTGCTCCGGCTCCCCACCACAGGCATTCGAGCCAGCGATTGTTTTGCATGGCGCGAAACTTCAGATGCTTCTCTTTGAGCACGCGCGGCGCGGCGACGACTTGTGCCTCATGGGTTTCAAAGACCGGCTGCGGATTACCCGGCCCGTAGGGTTCGAGGCGAGTGAGTTCGGCCACTAACTCCGGAGTCGCCTGTTTGAACGGCAACGCGCAATCTACATGAACGACGGGAATCAAATCCTCTGGGGCCAGCTTGCAGCGTGCGTAGTCATCCAGTCGGCGTCTGAGTTCGGCGATGCGGTCGGCTTGAATGACCAACCCCGCCGCATGCGAATGGCCGCCGAATCGCTCAAAGAGGTCTTCGCAGGCGGTCAACCCGTCAAGCAGATGAAAGGCGGCAATCGAGCGCCCGCTCCCATGTCCCAAACCGTTTTCGATGGCGATAATCAGCGTCGGGCGATGGCGACGCTCGACGATGCGCGAAGCGACGATGCCGATGACCCCGCGATGCCAACCTTCGCCAGCCACAACCGTCACATACGATTCGCTGATGGTCGGGTCGTTGGCGATTTCGGCTAAGGCTTGTTCGAGAATGTCGGCTTCGATCTGTTGGCGAGCGGCATTCTGTTCATTCATGGTCTGCGCCAGCCGGAGCGCGGCTTCAAAATCGGGCGCATCGAACAGGTCAACGGCGGCGCTGGCTCCAGCCATCCGACCAACGGCATTGATGCGCGGGCCGATGCGAAAGCCGACATCGAAACAGTTGATGTCTTTGCCGGTCAGCCCGGCAACTTCCAACAGAGCGCGTAGCCCCGGATTATTGGCTTCTCGGAGACCTTCCAAGCCATAGCGCGCGATGACGCGATTCTCATGAGTCAGCGGCACGACATCAGCAATCGTGCCGATGGCGGCGATTTTGATGAAGGACTCTACATACTTTTCACGCCCGGTTTCGCGCAGCAAGGCATGCGCGAGTTTGAAGGCAACGCCGACGCCCGCCAGATTCTCGTTCGGATAGGAACAATCGAGACGTTTGGGATTGAGCACGGCGTTGGCGCGCGGCAACCCGGTTTCGGGCAGGTGATGGTCGGTGATGATGATGTCGAGCCCGAGCGCGCGCGCATGTTCGACCACTTGTTGCGCGCGAATCCCCGTGTCAACGCTGATAATCAGGCAGTAGCCTTGCGCTTTGGCCATATCCATCGCATCTTCGCGCAGCCCATAGCCGTCTTTCAGCCGTTCGGGAATGTAGTAGGAAACTTCCGCGCCGATCAGTGACAGCGCTTTTTTCAGAATCACCGTCGAGGTCGTGCCATCCACGTCATAGTCGCCATAGATGAGAATCTTCTTCTTCTCTTCGATAGTGCGCAGGATGCAGGCGACGGCTTCGCGCATATCGGTCATCAGGAAGGGGTCGTGCAGATTGGCCAGATTGGGATTAAGAAAGTTGTATGCCGTCTCGGCATCCGTAATTTTGCGATTGATCAACAGCCGCGCTGTAATCTCCGAAACCGCCAGTTCGTGCGCAAGCTTCGCCACCAGCCCCGCATCGTGAGGCGGCTGTATCCATCTTTTACTCAGTGATCGTGTTGACATCTGTCGTTCAATTGCTCTGCCTGCGTTAGTCTTGTGTGCTGACAGTCCCGCTTGCGTGACATACCTTATCACAGATCGAACCCGCGCGCGCAATTGACTGATGGAATCAGGCGAAACGCTTCCTTCTTCTATCACTCAACCGGCGTCGGTAAGGTAAAGGCAAAAGCCCTGTGCTATACTTCGGCCAGCCGCTGGGCAGCAAAACAGGAGACGATCATGACGACATCCGTGCGTTGGACATCCACCGATTTGGCATCCCTCCCCGATAATGGCAATCAGTACGAAATCATCGAAGGGGAGTTGTATATGTCGAAACAGCCACACTGGCATCACCAGAGAGTTTGTGGCAATGCTCACGATTTGTTAAATCAATGGAGCCGCAAATCTCAATCTGGCCTGCCGCTTTTTGCGCCGGGTTTGATCTTCTCCGAAGATAACGATGTTGCGCCCGATGTGATTTGGGTCAGTTTCGCGCGCTTCTCTGCGGTCGTCGGCGATGACGGCAAACTGCACGGCGCGCCGGAATTGGTCATCGAAGTCATTTCGCCCGGCAGCGCCAACGAACATCGCGACCGCGAAGCCAAACGCAAACTTTACTCGCGGCGCGGCGTGCAAGAGTATTGGATTGTGGATTGGCGAACTCGGCAAGTCGAAGTCTATCGTCGTCAGGACGCGCAGTTGCAACTCTTGGTAACGCTCTTCGAGCCCGACCGGCTGACCACTCCGTTGCTGGCAGATTTTGAGTGCCAAGCGGCTGATTTTTTTGATGGCATCGCTGTGTAAAACGAGAGGGTTCATTCGATTTGCGCCGCTCTCTGATATAGATATCTTATGTTGATTCAACTCGAAGGACTGATAAAAAAGACGCCGCGTTTGCCCGAATGGCTGCGCAAACCGCAGCGCCATGTGGCTGCCGATCACGCTCTCAAATCCCTGTTCCGGTCGCATGGCCTACACACGGTTTGCGAAGAAGCGCGTTGTCCGAATCGCAACGAATGCTTTGGTCGCGGAGTGGCGACTTTTATGATTTTGGGCGATGTCTGTTCGCGCAGTTGCGGATTCTGTTCGGTGAAGACAGGGCGCGGCTTACCGCTCGAAGCCCTCGCAGACGAACCGCAACAGGTCGCCGAAGCCGCCGCGCAACTCGCCTTGCGCTACGTCGTCATCACCTCGGTCAACCGCGACGAATTGCCCGATGGCGGAGCCGCCCATTTTGCCGCCACCGTTCGCGCCCTGCGCGAGCGGCTGCCGCAGGCAAAGATCGAAGTCTTGACGCCGGATTTCAAAGGTGACCGGTCGGCGCTGCAAACGGTGCTCGATGCCGAACCGGATACTTTCAATCACAACGTCGAAACCGTGCCGCGACTCTATCGCCGCGTGCGTCCGCAAGCCGAATATCAGCAATCGCTCGATGTCTTGTCCAACGCACGTCGCTATGCGCCGCAGGTGGTTACCAAGTCGGGTTTTATGGTCGGCTTGGGCGAGACTAGCGACGAAGTGAAACGCTTGCTCGAAGATTTGCGCGCTCACGACGTAGATATCGCAACCATCGGGCAGTATTTGCAACCGACACGCCGCCATCTGCCGGTCACAGACTATATCCGCCCGGAGGCCTTCGAAGCCTACAAAGCCTTTGGCGAGGCGCTGGGCTTTCGCGCGGTCTTTTCCGGCCCGCTCGTCCGCAGTTCGTATATGGCCGATCTCGTACACGAACAAGCCAACGAGGAGATTCAAGCAACCCGATGAGGCGGCTCATTACGCGAATGATTGCGAAGAATCACAAATCGTTTGGCAAACGCGGCGCATGGTTCATGCCTGACAGCGGAATGGTATGGAGGCAAGGCATCGGGCAGTTCTTCCCGCGCGCGTTTCGCGTTCAACATTCCGAAGACATCGCGCAGACCTTTTCGAAAGAAGACCTTTTGGCTGCCAAACTCCGAGTTGCCAAAGTTCTCCCTTATCAACAATCGCACCCCCCGTTTATCAGCAATCTTTCGCTGGCCATCTTTGCGGGGTTGCTGTTGGTCTTCGCCTTTCCCGACTGGGGGTTGTGGTCGCTGGCGTGGGTTGGCACTTCGCCTTTGATTATGGCCATCGCGCGCGAGCAGCGGTTTTGGCGCGCCTCGTTGTTGGGGCTGATTACGGGCACAGTCTTTTATTTCGGCACTTCGAATTGGATCACCTTTTCAATGAATCAGTATGGCGGTATTTCATTGTGGCTCTGCTATACGATTGCGCTGTTGATTGCCGTAATTATGGCGGCGTTTACGGGGCTGTTTGCCGGGGGATTGGCGTTGGCGATTCGGCAATTTGGCGGTTGGGCAATCCTGGCCGCGCCGCTCTTATGGGCAACCAGCGAATGGTTGCGCTTGTTGGCCATTGGCGTCGGATGGAATGCGCTTGGGTATTCACAAGCCTTTCAACCGGCGGTGATTCAACTGGCGCGCTTCGGCGGCGTGTACCTGATTAGCGGGTTGCTGGTGATGGTCAGCACTGGTTTGGTCTTTGCTTTGATCTACCTTGAGCGGCGGCGCGGATTAGTGGTGTTGACGGTGGTCGGATTACTCGCCCTCGCGGCGGTGATGTACGGTTGGTCGGTCAAGCCGGAAGAAGGCCGAGACGCCTCTTTGCTGGTTACGGTCGTGCAACCCAACGTGCCGGTTGATGGCGATTGGAGCCGCCCCGAATACACGGAGCAGATGCTCGATTCGCACATTCGGCTTGCCGAGCAGGCTCTGCAAACGAAGGCCAAAGAGGTTGCCAATCATGATGCTCATATCGCAGGGCGACTGGTCGTTTGGCCGGAGTCGCCCGTCAGCTTCGACTATGAACGAGAAGCCGATTTGCGCCGTCGGCTCGCCGAGTTTACCAAACGCAACGATGTCTATCTGCTCTTCGTCGGTTGGGGGACGGACACAGACAAGCCGGATGCGTTATACAACAGCGCCATGCTGCTTGCGCCATCGGGTGAACGCATCGCGCGCTATGATAAGATCGCGCTGATGCCGTTTGGCGAATACGTACCGGCGCGCGGCTGGATACCCTTTATGGATCGCATTCCGGCGCTGGTCGGCGACCTCAGCGTCGGCGCGCAACTGCGCTTGTGCGAGGTGGCGGAAACGAAGGTGGCAACCCCGATCTGCTTCGAAGCGACGAGGCCGGATCTACTGCGCCGCATGCGCAGCGAAGGGGCAATGCTCATCGTGCAGTTATCGAATGAAGCGTGGTTCGGCCCCTCGGCAGTGGCGCGGCAGATGCTAGCGCAAACCGTCTTTCGCGCCGTCGAAAATGGCGTTGAAGTGATTCGTTCGACCAACTCCGGTGAGACGGCGCGCATTGATCGCTACGGCACTGTGTATGATGAGACGGCGCTCTTTATGGAAGACACGCGGGTGTGGAAAGTCGCCGCCCGTCAAGGGAGTCAACCAACTCTTTATACGCGCTATGGGGAGTGGTTCGTTATCATCTGTACGGGACTGAGTGTGCTGCTTGTACTGGCGGCCTGCATTCACCGAATCAAAACGAAAGAAGAGTAAATGGGTGAACCATTATGATGGAAGATTTGAGAGCGAAATACGAAGACTTGGCAACGCGCGCCGCTCAACTGCGGAGGTTTCTTTGACCCGGAAACGAAACGCGCAGAGTTAGCACGCCTCGAAGAGGAGACCGCCAAACCGGAATTTTGGAACGATCAAGAGCGCGCGCAGAAAATTCTCAAACAACGCAGTCGCATCGAAGCCGCCGTCATCCGCGCCGATAGTTTCGCGCGGCAAGCCGATGACATCAGCGTGTTGATTGAATTCGCCGCCGAAGACGAAGCTTCACTCGATGAACTCAAAACGGCGCTCGCCAAGTTCGAAACCGAGATTGCTGAAACCGAAGTCGAAATGCTGCTGTCGGGGCCGAACGATCAGCGCGATGCGATTGTGACGATCAACGCCGGTGCGGGCGGAACCGATGCTCAAGACTGGGCGCAGATGTTGATGCGTATGTATCTGCGTTGGGCGGAGCGGCGCGGGTTCAAAGTCGAAATCCTCGACGAACAATCGGGCAAAGAAGCGGGCATCAAGTCGGCGACGATCACGGTCGCAGGCGATCATGCTTACGGGTTGCTGGTTGCCGAGGCGGGCGTGCATCGGTTGGTGCGCATCAGCCCGTTCAATGCCGGAGCGAGCCGCGAAACCAGTTTCGCATCCGTCTTTGTCTATCCCGAAATCGAAGACGATGTGGACATTGAAATCCTCGACAAAGATTTGCGGATTGATACCTATCGCTCGTCGGGCGCGGGCGGTCAACACGTCAACGTGACTGATTCGGCTGTTCGCATCACCCATTTGCCGACCGGCATCGTCGTCACCTGCCAGAATCAACGCTCGCAACATCAGAACCGCGAAGTGGCGATGAAAGTCCTGCGCTCGCGGCTCTATGAAATCGAGATGGAGAAGCGTCAAGCCGAAACCGCGCAGCTTGAAGAATCGAAGCGCGATATCTCCTTCGGCTCGCAGATTCGCAACTACGTGTTGCACCCGTATCGGCTGGTGAAAGATGTGCGGACTAAGTACGAACGTTCCGATGTGGACACCGTATTGGATGGCGATTTGGATGACTTCATCAACGAATA
>CAYXVU010000182.1:0-12236 GCA_964468725.1 uncultured Clostridia bacterium | reverse complement strand
GATCAAATCTTTTACGGACGCGCGGCAGGCATCGGCAATCCGGTCATTTATGTTGGCGCGAAGACCGGGCGCGACGGGATTCATGGCGCGACGATGGCCTCCGAAGAGTTCGGCGAAGAGTCCGAATCGAAACGCCCAACCGTACAGGTCGGCGACCCGTTCTTAGAGAAGCTGCTGCTCGAAGCCTGCCTCGAAGCCATGCGCGCAGGGGCTATCGTCGGCATTCAGGATATGGGCGCGGCGGGGTTGACTAGTTCCTCATCCGAGATGGGCGCGCGCGCCGGTAACGGCATCGAAATAGATCTCGATCTGGTTCCACAACGCGAAACCGGCATGACGGCTTATGAGATGATGCTCTCCGAATCGCAAGAGCGTATGCTCATCGTCGCCGCTTCGGGGCGCGAGCGCGAAGTCGTTGACATCTTCAAAAAGTGGGACCTCGATGCCGTCGTCATCGGGCGCGTGACCGCTGATGGTCATCTGCGCGTCAAGAAAGACGGCGAAGTCAAAGCCGACATTCCCAACGCGGCGCTCACCGATTCTGCACCTCTTTATGATCGCCCGATTCGTCAGCCAGAAAGAGCTGTACTCGCGAAGGTCGTGCAGCAAGAGGCGAGCGGCGCGGAATTGGAGGCGACCTTTCTGCGCCTCATTGCCGCGCCTGCCCTTGCCTCGAAAGAGTGGGTCTATCGGCAATACGATCATATGGTCAGAACCAACACTATCACCTTGCCGGGTTCGGATGCGGCGGTGATTCGCATCAAAGAGCGGCGCAGCGGATTGGCGATGACGCTCGATTCGAATGCGCGCTATTGTCAAACAGACCCGCGCGCCGGTGCGCGGCTGGTGGTTGCCGAAGCCTGTCGCAATCTCATCGTCAGCGGCGCGCGACCGATGGCTTTGACCAACTGTTTGAATTTCGCTTCGCCCGAACGCCCGGAAGTGATGTGGCAATTCAGCGAAGTCATTGATGGCATGCGGGAAGCCTGCGAAGCCTTTGACACGCCGGTCACCGGCGGGAATGTGAGCTTCTATAATGAAACCGATGGACGCGGCATCTTTCCGACGCCGGTCATCGGTATGGTTGGGCTGATCGAAGATGTGCGCTATGTAACGGCGCAGTGGTTTAAGAGCGAAGGCCGCGCCATTGTGTTACTGGGGATGACGGGCGATGATCTCGGTGCGAGCGAGTATGCGCTGTTGCATGGCTTAGGGGAAGGCGCAGTGCCGGTGCTGGATATCGGCTTTGAACGCCGCGTGCAGGACGCCTGCTTGCAGATGATTCAAGCGGGGCTGGTGGATTCGGCGCATGATGCGGCGGATGGCGGGCTGGCCATCGCCTTGGCCGAATGCTGTTTTTCCAGCTACCGCCGCGATGCGATGGGGTGTCGAGTCAACCTCGAAGGCGAACTCTCAGCCGCCGCGTTACTATTTGCCGAAACGCCTTCACGCATCTTGCTCTCGGTTGAACAAGAGCGTATGAAATCGGTGCTGGAAATCGCCGCAGCGTTTAGCGTGCCTACGCAGGTTATCGGCCAAACGGGCGGCGACCGATTGCAGATCACGGCCAATGGAGAAACGATCATCAATCGCTCGATTGCAGAAGTCGAAGCTGCGTGGCGACAGGCAATACCGAGCCACCTGACCGTCCGCGAAGCACACGAATAGACGCGAATCCGATTCGGGGTGATTGACCTGACCGACGGATGATGCGCAAGGAGAGGCATGAGCAAAGCCAAAGGCGCGACGACAGAGGGTACACGGCGCTACGCCGAGCGCATGGGCGCTACGATTGCCCGCGAGCACTATCGCCAACAGCAAGGGTTGTGGATGTCTTCAATCGGGTTGGGAACCTATCTGGGCCAATGGGATGAGGTCACCGACAAGATGTATGAAGAGGCGATTACGCGAGCTGTCGAACTGGGCTGCAATGTCATTGATTCGGCAATCAACTATCGCTTTCAACGCAGCGAGCGCAACATCGGCGCGGCGCTTGCCGGTCTCTTTGCGGCGGGTAAGGCGGCGCGCGACGAAATCGTTATTGCGACCAAAGGCGGTTACTTTCCATTTGACGGCGAACCGCCGCGCGACCCGCGCGCCTGGGTGATGGAGAATCTGATCAACACCGGCGCAGCGCGCGTCGAAGATTTAGTCGGCAGCCATTGCATGTCGCCGAGTTACCTCGATCATCAGCTCTCTTGCAGTCTCAACAATCTGGCGCTCGAGACCATAGACATCTATTACCTTCACAACCCTGAATCGCAGCTTGAAGGCGTATCCCGCTCTGAGTTTTTGCAACGCCTGCACGCTGCCTTTGAATTTTTAGAGAGTGCCGTCAGTGACGGACGCATTCAGCTTTATGGAACGGCGACGTGGAATGGTTATCGTGTTGCGCCCGACGCGCGCGGCTATCTATCGCTTGCAGAGTTGGTCGGCATCGCTCGTGAAGTCGGCGGCGACGATCACCATTTTCGCGTCGTGCAGTTGCCGCATAGCTTAGCGATGCCGGAAGCCCTGACGCTGGCCAATCAACGGGTGGATGGAGAGGTGATGTCTTTTTTGATGGCGGCCAACCGATTGGGGATTACGGTGATGTGCAGCGCGGCGATTATGCAGGCGCGACTGGCGCAAAATCTGCCGCCTTTTGTCGGTGAAGCTCTGACCGGATTGGATACCGACGCCCAACGCGCGATTCAATTCGTGCGCTCGACGCCGGGGGTGACAACGGCGCTAGTCGGGATGAGTCAAACCGCGCATGTGGAAGAGAATCTGCGGGTGGCGCGGATTCCTCCGACCCCGCTCGAAGACTTTTTCAAGATGTTTGCCGATGAAGAACCGCAGGCTTGAACCACAGATGACGAACTCTCTTTTCATCGCCAAGACGCAGAGGCGCAAAGAAGGCAAACACAGCAGAGAGAAGTCCGCGCTCTTTGTGTAGCGGTTGCGGACTCTGTCGCTTGTCGCCAGGACGACGAAAGGTCAAGCGGCGAAAATCTTTGCCCGCAAATGCACTTTTTCTCAACGCGCCAACGTACTGTATAATGGCAGCCGCCAGTGAGCGTTTAGACGCGGTTTCCAATTCGCTGAATTGAGGCGAACGAAAGCATGGCAAAAGAGATTGATCCTCCTAGTTTCTTACAAATCCGTCGCGGCACCTTGATTGAGCGATTGTGGCGCGAAGTCGGCGACACCGGTCGGGAATTTGCAAACAGTCCGGCTGGGTTTTTGCGCGCAACCTTTTTACCTGACCAACTTCAGCAATGGTTTCCGGTTCGATTGGGCAACAAAGCCAAAGAGGCGGGCGCGATGGCTCTGCGCCATCCGTTGCGCTTTCTGTCCGAAGCCTTTGCGCCCAATTCGCTAGAGCAATCGGCCAGCCCGATCTTTCGCAAAGTCATGCTGGTATCGGGGCTGCTGCATTCGGTGTTGATCGGATTTTTGCTGTACGTAATTTATATCTCGGTTTTCACCAATTTGCGCGTGGTAGACCGCGAATACCGCAAGTTGAACACCGACGAGATTCTCAAACCGCTGCGCTATCCGCCCGAAGTCATTCGCGCCTACTGGGCGCAAAAGGCGAGGCCGCTTGACGAAGTGATCGAAAATGACAAACGGCGGCGCGAAGCCGAAAAACTGAAACGTGAAAAAGAAGAGCGCGACCGCTTGAAACGCGAAGAGGCCGAGCGCAAACGCGCCGAGAAGGAACTGGCGGAACGCGAAAAGCGAGAAGCCGAGCAGAAGGTTGCCGAGCAACTCGCCAAACAGAAAGAAGAAGAGTCCAAAAAGACGAGCGAGACGAAAATCGGCGAGTTGAACATCGCGCCCATGCGCGACATCGTTGGCGAAATCTACAAGCTCTATGAAAAGGGCGAACTCGATCTGAACGAGATCAAGTTTTCGGTCGGCGTAGCCTTCAAGATCGCTCCCGATGGCTCAATCCCGCGCTCTAGTCTGAAACTGCACAAAACTTCAGGGTCGAAGCTGATTGATAAACAGGCGCTCGAAATTTTATGGCGACTTGGCGAATCGCATATTCTCGGTCAACTGGCGACGCTCTCTTCGCCCTACATCGAATTGACGATTGACGACGACACCATGCGGCTCAGTCTCTACGGTTTCGCAATCACGCCGGAAGAAGGGGCAAAACTGTCGGGCAGTCTCAATACCTTGTTCAAACTGGCTGCCTTCACGCAGAAAAACAGCAGCCCGGAGGTCGCTGAACTGCTGTCGCTGGTCAAAGTGCGCGCCGATGGCAAGCGCGTCACGGCTAATCTAGCCATTGGCCGCGCCCGCGTAACGGCAATGATGCACGCCAATTTCGGCAATAAGTAGGCGGCCAACTTTACCGCTTCAGCCAGTAGGAAACGCCTGACGGTCATGCCCGAACCGTCAGGCGTTTTTTGCAACGGCGAAGCGCTTTACCTCTTGCTTAGTGCGAGGTCAAAATCGCTACGGTTGCAATTACGAACGAGCCGCTGGGAGAGGCGGTTTCGGCAAGGTCATCGCGTCGCGTAATGACTGTCCAATCGGTTTTTTCAACCAATCTGGGGATTGATCGAAGATGCCGCGAAACATCTTGGGCATAGCCAGCCCGTAGGTGTGGCCGGTGATGGGCGATGGGCTATTGGCTCTGACCAACACCACCACACAGTTGATGAAGCAGATGATGATGGTGCGGATCACGATGATCAGTCTGCACACAATGATGCGTGTTTTGAAGCAGAGAAGGAAAGGCGGAATAAACACGCAGGTGACGATGGTGACCACCACACAGCGCAAAATGATGAGGATTTGCTGAATGAAGATGCACCGAATCCAGCAGACGATCACGGCGATGAAGGTCGGGGGGCAGCCGACCAGAATGTTCGGGACATCCGAGTTGACGCTCGGAAAGAAATCGCCTTCCAGTCCGACTGGTTCGGTTAGCCCGGCCATCGCGCTTTCATCGGCTTGAAAAGCGGCAACCAACTTTTGATCGCCGTTGGCTAGATTGGCGACTAACAACACTTCTCCATCCAACGCGCCATTGGCATGTTGATAGCCGCCGATGAGTACATCTACGCCATTGACTTTTGGCCCGCCGCATTTGGCCGCCGCATCATTGAGGGTGTTAGTGAGTTGATTGAGGTCGCTGCTGGCGTCGGCATTCGGGTCGGCAGAGACGGAGATGTAATTGACGCGATTGGCATCAACGCCGCGGTCGGCGAGAGTGGTCAAAAATTTACTGCGTTGCGCATTGCCTCCGAGAAAAGCGTTGACCTCTTGCGTCGATTTGGTGTTGACGAGGACGCCGTCAATCGGAACCGGTTCCGGCGTCGGGCTGGGTTCGGGGGCTGGCACGACATCAACCTCTTTGGTAGCCGATTGAGAGAAGGTCAAAGCTTGTCCTTGAATGATGATAATCGCTACCGCCAGAACGGCAATGACCTGACGAATGTAGTTGAAGGTGATTCGTTTGCTCATGTTGGATCCTCCTTGGTTTTGACGGATGGGGGAACTGATGGCAAGCAGACTACGACTCAACAAAACCGGCCAGTGATTCGGGCGACGCAGCCTTCAGGCAAACCCCGTCCTGCCAAAATCAGCGAACGATTTCGGTGGCGAAGCAATCCGATGCTATCCTTCAGTTCCGTTGCTGAATTTCAAACGCAGATGTTTGAATGAGCCCAAGTAACGGTTTGTGAGGTGTAGACTTCAGGGCGAGAGAGTAGCCAAATCCGAATGGTAACGGCGTGATACCAACGGCGATAGACGTAGGTGGAAAGATGCGCTCACGTCATCAACCGTAAAGGTTTTGGCTGAAAATGATCGTCCCTGAAAAGCGATTCTGTTAGAAGAAGGTACAAGGAGGGCGAAGAAAACTTCGTGAAATATCCATCAGTTTTCGCACTATTCCTTGCAAAAGCTGGCGACCCGAAACCAGTTTTTGACCACCGGAAAGTACCGTTTGAAAAGTAGCGATCATGAGCCAATGAACCTTGAGCCGATGATGCCAACCTTCAATACTGATTTTTCAGGGAGTGCCAGGATATGCCTTTGCCAATTGAAAATCAAGCACTATTTTTTTCGTTAAAATAATGTAACAATTCGCCCACGCCCTGCTCACAGGCGCGATCTAGTCGGCAACAGAGGGGATGGAGTTGCGAGGCCGCTGATCGGCAGGTTCCGGTTGACCCTGCCCTTGACGGTAGGTTGGCACGATGATGAATAACCATAGCGATTCTTTCGCTCCTGCCACTCGATTCCCCGCAACCCGCTGGTCAGCGATAGCGGCAACCAGCAGCGCGGATGCTAGCGAACGCACGCGCGGGTTAGAACTTCTCATCCGCGCCTATTGGAAGCCGGTCTATCACTTCATTCGTCTGCGTTGGCACAAAACAAGCGAAGATGCCAAAGACCTCACGCAAAGTTTTTTCACAGCGGTTCTGGAAAAGGACTACTTTCAAACTTACGATCCGACGAAAGCCCGTTTTCGCACCTTTCTGATTACTTGTCTCAACGGTTTCATCGCCAATGAAGAGAAGGCCGCGCGCCGCCTCAAACGCGGTGGTGCGATGCAGCGATTGGCGCTCGACTTCGACGCCATCGAAGAGCAAGGGCAAGAATTGAATCTCGCCGCCGCGCAATCGCCGGAAGCCGTTTTCGAAAAGGAATGGGCGCGCAGCTTCTTCGGATTGGCGCTCGATGAACTTGAGCGGGCTTGTGAAGTCAAAGGCAGGCAGACGCAATTCCGCTTATTTGCGCGCTACTACATCGAGGGTGCGGATGAAGCGGGAAAGATCACCTACGCACAGATGGCCGAGCAGTTTGGCCTCTCCGCAACACAGGTGACCAACTATCTGGCGCTGATGCGGCGCGAGTTCAGAAATACCTTATTAGCGAAACTGCGTGAGATTACGGTCAACGATGCGGAGTTTCGCCGCGAAGCTCGCGCTCTGCTCGGGGACGAGCCATGAGAGAAGGACTCACTGATGCTGCCCTTGATCGTCTGCGCGAAGCCTTCGAACATCCCGATTTCACCGACTCGCGCTATCGCATCGTTGGCAGACTGGGCAGCGGGGGCATGGGTACGGTCTATTTGGCCGAAGACACCGCTTTGCGGCGCAAGGTCGCCATCAAAGTTACCAATCTGCCGGACAACGAGGGCAAGATGGCGGCGCGCATTCAGCGAGAAGCCGAAATAATCGCTCGCCTCGAACATCCCGGACTCGTCCCCATTCACGATGTCGGCAGGCTCGAAGACGGGCGTGTCTTCTATGTGATGAAGTATGTGCAAGGCAGTCGGCTGGATGACCATCTGCTTCAGGTTGTCTCGTTGACGGATCGCCTGCGCCTCTTTCTCAAACTCTGCGAAGCAGTGGCTTTTGCTCATGCCAAAGGAGTGTTGCACCGCGACCTCAAACCGCAAAATGTTATGGTCGGCGCATTCGGCGAAGTCTTGTTGATGGATTGGAGCGCGGCAAAGGTGCTGAACAAAGTTTTAGCGAATGAAGAAGAGGGTTTTGACTCGCTTCCAACACACGGTTTACACGTGCCGAGCGATAAGGCGATGCTTCCACGTGGCGCTGAGATTGATACGGCGCACGGCACGGTAATCGGAACCTTGGCCTATCGGTCGCCGGAACAGGCCGATGGGCAAGTTGCTCAACTTGATGAGCGCACGGATGTCTATGCAATGGGCGCGATCCTCTACTCCCTGCTGACCCATCGCGCGCCGCTCGATGCGCGGCAACCAGCCTTCATTCGCCCGCGTCAGGTGAACCCGCGAATTGCCCGCCCCCTTGAAGCCATCTGTTTGCAGGCGATGGCGAAGGCTGCGCCATCGCGGTATGCCAGCGTGCAAGAGTTGGCACAAGAGGTCACGCGATTTTTAGATGGGTTGCCGGTTGCAGCCTATCGGGAGAATCTGTTTGAGAGCCTTTATCGTCTGCTGCGCCGCCACCGGTTCCTCGTACTCTTGATTGTGGCCTATCTGCTCATGCGATTGTTAGTGCTCTTTATCTTTCGGCGGTAAAGAAAATTCCCAAAAGGTTTAATACAAGGGAGAGCAGAAAGGAGACTTGAGCCTCATCATTTCTGTTCGCACCCCTTAAGGGAGGGCCAATGTCGAAACCTGTGATTGGATTATTACTCGGTTGCCTGCTGGGTTTGCTCGATGGCATCACCGGGCTGTTTTCACCGGAATTGACGCCGATGATCGTGCGCGTGATTATCGTCACGACGATCAAAGGCATCCTAACAGGCATGGTTGCCGGATTGGTGGCGCAGAAGGTGCGGTCGCTGCTCATCGGTTTGCTGGTGGGAGTGGGCGTCGGTTTCGGATTGAGCTATCTGGTCGCATTGTCATCGCCCGCTAGCCTGTTCATTGACATCGTATTGCCGGGGGCGATTCTCGGAGCCATTGTCGGCTTTGCGACGCAACGATTCGGGAAAGCGCCGCGTCCGGCTTGAAGGCCAAGCGGAGAAGAGAAGGGGACAAGATGAGAAAACTGATGGTCGGATGGATTGTGTTGTTGGGGGTCGGGTTGCTGATTTCACCGGCGTGTGGCGCGCAAGAGGGGCGTGTTGCCATCACGGATTTCGCGTGGCTGGTGGGCTGCTGGAAGGGGCAGCAAGGGCAGGCCATACGCGAAGAGTATTGGACGAGAGCGGCAGGCGGCGAGATGTTCGGCATTGGGCGCGCGCTGCGCGATGAAAAGATCAGAGAGTTCGAATTTATGCGCATCCATCAAACGGAGAGCGAAATCTTCTATACGGCAAAACCTTCGCGACAACCGGAAGGTTCTTTCAAACTGATTTTGTCTACTGCGGGCGAAGTCGTGTTTGAAAACCCGCAACACGATTTTCCGCAACGCATCACCTATCGCAAGACCTCGGATGTGGCGCTCGCCGTGCGGGTCGAAGGCGTCATCAACGGCAATCGCCGCACGGTCGATTTTTCCTTCGCCCGTGTGTCGTGCGATGCGACGATGTCGGCCAAGTAGCGCAATTCGTCACCGCGCGCCGCCTCGGTTGCGTGCTTGTGGCAGGCAATGGCGCAAGCGGGCAGCCTTACAGAGGCAGTCCATCTTCGAAAAGAAGTGAAGGCCGATAAACGCGGATGAGATAGAGGACACGGAAGTGACCCCTTGAGCGGTGAAGACCCGTCCCCGCTGCATTCATCGGCGTTCAATTTCTCTCGGTTGAATGCTCCCTTATAGACAACGAAATAGTACTGGTTGACGGGCTTATACCGAGTTGAGAATTACGGCGAGCCGGTTGATCCGCAGACTCTGACCGCGGCTCAACGGAGATGCCCCATTTGGTTGAGCCAATTCGGTATACGTCCCGGTTTAGGTAAGGGAACCCAGATTGACAATGCTCTGTAACTACCATAGGCTTAGAACGAACTGAGTATAGCTAACTCCCTTCTCAGCCTCTCTGGAATCTGCCAGACTGCCTGATTCACACAGCTTACCAACCGAGGTTTTACCATGTTCGCTCGTCAAGTTAGGGTTCGACTCAAGACCGATTCCGTCACCGAATTTGCCAAGGTCGTTGCCACTGAAGTGATGCCGCTCCTGGCTAAGCAGGCCGGGTTCCTTGATCATCTTACTTTGGTATCTCCCGATTGTGCCGAAGCGACCGTGATAACCTTTTGGGATACGATGAGAAGTGAACGAACTTTCAATCGCGGGCATCATCCCGAAGTGTCACGCAGTTTGCTGCGCGTCATTGAAGGGCAACCTTCGGTGAATCTCTTTGAGGTAATCAGTTCTACCTTTTACCCTCCGACTGCCGGAGGATAAAAGCACAGAAAAGGTGATAGCTATGCCTGATGATAATCAAACGCCTGTAAAAATTTGCCCGCTCTGCCAGCAACAATATCCCGAAGAGGATTTGTTCTGCGGCAACGATGGCAAGCCTCTGCAAGCGATTGCCCCGGTCGAACAGGACAATAACCAAGAATTCGAATGAGATGATAAGGAGTGTCTTTATATATGGCGAAGAAGTCTCAACCGACCTTTCAAAAGCGAGAAAAAGAGAAAGCGCGACGGCAGAAAATGCAAGCGAAACAAATGCGACGGCTTGAGGCCAAAGAGCAACGCGCAAGCGATCAACGCCGCTTGGCAGGCGAGGACCCATCTTTGGCTGGCATACGACCCGGCCCACAGCCTTTGCCCGCGCAGTGGGATTACCTCGGTCGTCAGCCGGAGGCTGTTGCGGACGGGACGGAAGAGACATTCTAATCGCTACGGAGTGAGTTCTTTGCAGCTTGCTGAGAGGAGATTCATTAGTGGGTTGCGCGGTTCGTATAGTTGCGATTGTGGGGGTGGCGAAACCGTTTGGCCAAACGGTTCAGGGCGACATTCCTGTGGCAAAATCCGGCTTGCCCGACTGATCTTTTGCCAGTATCCAGCCGGTGATTTTTTCGCATTGCTGACAGGGTCTATAGACGGGGCCGAGACGGTCGGTTATGCCTTGGGCTTCCTGTTTGGTGACGGACTCGGTTTTCGTAGCGCCACAACGACCACACTCAATCTTAAACTGACGGTTCATCAGACGAGACCCCCTTTGGTTTAGTGCATTCGGCAACCGGCTCGCGCTGGATTGCTAACCGCGCTCCTCTTCGTTCCGGTCAATCGGTGGCGGTTCCCTCGGTCATCGGTGCGGCAGTGAGTTACCGGCGTTCGACAGCGGCACGCGCTGCTTTGTCCGTCAGCAGCCGATCCGCCGACTTGCGGTAGCGATGCCGTTGGTCGGTTTTGCCCGACTCGGTGGCAGTCGTCGAGGTACGAGTTGCCGGAGGGCAGGCGGCAAGAGCTTGATCGATCTTTGCTTCGACCTTTTCTTTGGCGAGGCATAGGACTTCCGCGAGTTCACCGATCAGGAGCTTTTTGGCCCGTTCGAGCGTCTTGCTTTCGCCGAAGGATAAACTTTTGGTGAGACTCAATTGCGTGAGAGATTGAATCACAGTGGCTAAGTCAAAGGCCGACCCCGAAGCGAAAAGTTTTTGATTATCAGCGGCGCGCTGTTTCCACAACGTCGCCGGTTGAGCCGGTTCTTGCAGTTGGGTGAGCAGGCGGGGAATTGCCGACAAGTCCAATAAGCGGCGGATGCCGATGGTTAGCGCCTTCTCTACGGGGACGAATAAATTTCCCCCTTCTTCATCGAGAACGAGGAGTTGGTAAAAGCTCATCGGCTTGTCCATAACCATGCGCTCGACAATGGATTGAATCAAGCAAGGACCTTGGTTCGGATAAACAATGGTGTTACCTACTTCAAGCTGCATAAAGCCTCCTTTATCTTCAAGCCATGGCTGAAGCTTCAATGGGGATCGTTTCCGCCAACCACTGCTGAACTTTTACGGCCTCAGGTCCCGAAAAAGTTTGTGCCCCGACGAAGGTGGCGGTATGCAACCAGTAGCCACAATCATTGCGATCAAGAAAACCATATTTACCGCTCACCTTATCCCGCACGATATAGCATTCCCGAACATAAATCTGTTCGCCGACGGCATAGGGTTCGCCTGCGACAAACAGTTGAGTCATGAACCTCTGCCCGCGTTCGCTGCGCTCAATCCACACCTCCGTCTCCCTCTGTTTGTCCTGCCCGTATCGGTGGTTGACGACGCGTACATGGTCGGTAGTCATAAGGTCGTAGCCTTGCGTTACCCATTGATTTGCCATCAGGATTCCTTTTCGTCAGAGGCCTGGCGATCCGGGCTGATAGATATATCTTCCGACTCGCGCCGTTTGCGCATGAACTGGAACAACCCGACGCTGATGACGATTAGCAAAAGCAGCGGGATACCCGTCCAAATGTACCACGGCAGATTGTTCGCTTCGCGTCCGCCGATGGTCAACAGTAGGAACGGTCCAATCACGGCTATCACAATGCCGATGAGGGCGACCGGGCGGTTGAATAAGCCAGCCGAAGCGGCTTTTACCCGTTGCGCCATCTCTTGAATATACATGAAGAGCTCCTCTCACTTGGTTCTGATTTCCCCTACCGGTATTCCAACGGCGGCGGAGCAGAGAGCGAACTGCGAACCCTCTACTCCAAACCACAGGCGAAGTGCTTGTCGTGCCGACCTGCTTTCGGGGGCTTGGTCAACAACTGACGAAGCGGACACTCGCCCTCGTCCTCCGGCCCTTCGCCGACGGCGGCTTAGCTACTCAAGCCCGCTTTGTTTTGATAAGCCACTTTGGGTTTGGCTTCATTTACTTTGAGGGCACGTCCGCCAAGCTCCTGCC
>CAYXVU010000181.1:0-12254 GCA_964468725.1 uncultured Clostridia bacterium | reverse complement strand
GCCGCTAAGGCGTTCGCGATGGCCCCGCCCGTCCCGAGGGGGCGCGGTTCGCGCGCGCAGCGGATCCGCATCCGTGCCCGCTGCGCCGTCGCGGCGTATTCCTCGACCTTCCCGGCGAGGTGTCCCGTGGCCAGCACGACATCGACGACGCCCTCCGATTCCAGCCGCTCCAGGATGAAATCCAAAAAGGGGCGCCCGTTCACCGGAGCCAGCGCCTTGGGCAGGCCGTCCAGCGCCCCCGCCAGCCGCGTGCCCAATCCGCCGACAAGAACTATGGCCGGTGGCGTGCCCACAGGCGGAACGGATATCCCACTTTTACCTGAATCGTAGAGATGAAGCACCTCACAAGCAATGAATCGCATCATGCTTACCAGCCTCCAAAAGGCAGTTCTTCTTCTGATTCAACATAGACCATTAAAGGATACTTTGCTCCGGCTTTATGGACTTCTCTTAATACCTTGCGTACATCTTTGCCATGAGCGATTAAGTGATCTCCTTCAAGAGCAAGATACTCTCCCGAATATTCGTTGCGATGTCGTTTTAACCACTCATACTCACGTGTTCGGTAACGCACATCATCTGGGATGTTCAGCCTTTTCGTTCCTTGAGAGGCCTCCACTTTAACTAAGAAAGGGTATTTCTCTTCAACTGCTTTGGCAGATTCCAACACTTCTCTAGCAGACGTGCCGTAAGCAAGTAATCGGTCACCATCAAGAGCCACCCATTGACCTTCATATTCGGCAAAATGGTTTCGAATCCAATCGTGCGGATTCTTTCTGCGCTGGATTCCTTCAGGAGGCTCGTGCGTTTTTCCTTCCTTATCGGCATCGCAACGTAGCTGTTCCTCCAACCGCGAAATCAAGAGTTGCTTCTCTTCGGCGGTCAACGCTCCGGCTTGTTCGATCAACTGGTTTAACAAATCGCTCGACATTTGTTCTGCCCCTTCCGTCGAAGATCAACGACCCCGAAGCGGAAAGCGATTTCTTTAGCGATCACTTCATGGCGACGGATAAGGCCGGGTTGTATTCGACGATGTGTCCGGCAATGGCAGATGCAGCGACGGTCAACGGGGAAGCAAGATACATCTGGCCGGGGCCACTGCGACCGGGAAAGTTGCGATTCTGCGCGCTGATAACGATCTGTTCTTTTAAGGTGCTCACCCCCGGCCCGGCGTTGATACAGGCGCCGCAACTCGGCTCAATGATCTGCGCGCCGACTTGCTGGAAGATTTCGATGTAGCCTTGCTCTTCGCAATGCCGCCGCACCTCCTGCGAGCCGAATTGAATGAAGCACTGCACCTCCGGATGCACTCTCTGACCGCGCGCGACGGCTTCACGAAAGACGCGCACATACATATCCATATCTTCTTTTTTACCCGCTGTGCAGGAGCCGCCGTAGGCGATGTCAATCTTGACCGGCGCAGGCAATTCATCAATGAATATCCCGTTGCCGGGGTCGCCCGGCGTGGCGATCATCGGGCGCAAGGTATTGGCATCAATCTCGATTACCAAGGCGTACTCGGCATCCGCATCGCTCTGCATACCGGCGCAGAGGGCGGCGGCTTGGTCGCGCGGCAAGCCACGTTCGACTAAAAATTCGACGGTCTTATCATCTGCGGCGACGATGCCGGTGAAAGCTCCGACTTCGGCGGCCATGTTGGTCATCGTCGCGCGTTCGTCAATGTTCAGATCAGCAACCGCCTCGCCCGCATACTCGACGATCTTGCCGATGGCGTCGCCGTTGCGCACGAAGTCGGTCTTCAGTATGGCGAGCATGAAGTCTTTCGCCGTGATGTTGTCGGGTCGGCGACCGGAGACGCGAATCAAGACCTGTTCGGGCACGCGCACGCGCACATCCTTGGTAATCCATGAATTGAAGATGTCTGTGGTGCCGACGCCGAAAGCGACACAGCCGACAGCCCCGGCATGCGGAGTGTGCGAATCCGAACCGATGATGATCTGACCAGGCAGCGCGTAGTCTTGCAAAATCAGGCTGTGACAGATCGCCTCTGACCCTTGTCGGTCTTTGAGAGCGCCGTGCAAGCGAATGTTCTGTTTGTCGGCGAAAGCCTGCTGTTTGCGAATCAGTTCATGCGCCAGATCGAGCAATCCCATAGCTTTGCGCTCCGGCGGCATCACGTCGTCCAGAAAGGTTAGGTGATCTTGAAAGAAGTAGACCGATGACGGATCGTTGACGGGCTCTTCGCCGACCAATTGTTCATAAAAGATTGCAGCCATCGGCGTGACGTATTCATGGCTGAAGCGAATGTCGGTGCGCACGAAACCGCTATCGCCGGGTCGGACGGCGGCGACGCCGATTTCATCTTTTGCGAGATCAGCAACGAAATGGCGGGCGAAGATCTTTTCGGCAAGCGTCATTGGGCGCGGCGCTGTGGTGATGGGCGGGACGGTAACATTGCCTTGCAAGCGCGCGACGTTGAAGGCAAAGAGGCCGCCGTGTTCGATGATTTGTCGAGTGATGTCATCTTCGCCGCGAGTGAACTCTTCGAGGGCAATCTCTTCGCCGCGCGCAAGGGGTTCGAGAAGCGCGAAGTTGGTCGAAGTCAACAGTCCGAGATTCTGGCAATTCTGTTTGTAGATGCGCTCGATATTTTCGGCGATGACGCAGCGAATGCCTGCGGAGATTTCGGCGTAGGGAGACTGCTCGCGGCTCGACCCTTTGCCGCGCCGTTTGCCCGACACCGAAACGACGAAGCCGCCGTTTTTGACATCATTGCGTTTGATGGGAAACTCATTGCCGCACTTCAGACCGAGATAGACGAATTCGCCCAACTGCTCGTCGAAGTGATAGCAGATGTAGGCGGGGGTAATCTCATCGGTCGAGATGTCGTTACGCAGCGCACAGTCGTTGGTTGGGTCAAGATCAACTCCGGCCAATTGCTGTTTGATGAGGTCAGCGTCTTCGGTTAAAAAAAGGATGCGGCCTTGCAACTGAACGTTTTTCGGGCGTTTCTCAATCTTTCGATTCAATAGGCTTTCGATCATCAATCCTTCCTCGCGATAAAGACAGAAAATCCGCGTTGTTTGATAAGGCAAACAAACGCACCTCATCTTACCCCGAAGGGCGCAGTTTTGCCAAAAGCTAGAGGGCGCGACCAACCGGTCGTCAGCAGACGCCTTAGAGATTGTCGGCGAGAGGTGAGAGGAAGCGCAGGCGCGTTAAATCTTAAACAGTTTGTCGAAGGCGGAACGCGGGTCTTTCTCTTCCGATTTCACATTGGTGGTCTGTTTCTCGACGGTTTTGCGCGGCTCGAACATCGCGCACTGATTGCCGGAATCTTTCTTTGCGATGCGTTCCGGGATCGGTTTACGGCACTGAAACCGGGCTCCGGGATCGAAACTGATGCAATTTTTACAGGTATGCAGATCGCTTTTGCAGTTGGGACACTGAGCGTCGAAACGAATGCCGTCAATATCAATGTTGACCTGTGTGCCGCACATCGCGCACCGCGTGACCTCCCGAAACGGTGCCATCTTCGGCGAACGCACATCGCCTTTGGGTTGCATTGCCGGACGAGGTTTCAGATCGCGGGCGTCATCCTGGTAGCCGCGTTGTTTATACTTTCTGTCCATAACTTCCTTTCTGACCAAGTGGAGTACTACCGGCTTTGTTGCTGAGAACCATCTTCGCGGGTGCCGATTGCTACTGGCCTGTGGCGAGGCAGGCACCTTGTCGCAGAAGGCCAAAACTCAGGCGAAACCTTCGAACCAAATCACATCACGATGCCGGGATTGGTTAGATCGTTAGAAGTGAGACTCCCTTATACATCATCAAGTCAAGCGATTCAACATCTTTTACGACTTCCTTGCACTTTTTACAACGTCTTAACTCGGCAAGAAAATCTGTGACTTTCGATGGCTTGCAAGCGGTTTTGCACGCGTGCGGACTGCTCACTGTTGCTTGAACGTGCGACCGGGTGTGAGGTTGCAACTTTGTCGTTGAGTGACGGGTGATTTTTGGTTGCGGCACGGGCAAGAGGGTCTTTAACCCCCTACCCATCTATGCCAACCGGCTCCCCCACCGCGAGGATTTTCTGACCCGATCAAAGGCCGATTCAGCGAAGCGCGAGGGTTAGGTTTGAAACCATGTGGTCAAGACGTGCTGAGTGTCGAGATACTCACGGACGGCGCAAACTTTGCCGTCGCGCAGGGTCACCAGCAGATGGTATTCCTGCTGATAAATGCGACCATTCTTCAATTCGCCGTATGATTCGACTTCAAGGGCAACCTGATCCCCTTCGGCAAGCAAGCCTTTGATGGTCATCTTCAATCCATCTTTTAATTGGCTGGCCATATTGTAAAAGAGGCGAGAGATCTGCTCCTTGCTATGCAGACCGCTGACCGGAATCTGTCCGGCTTTACCAGCAATCCACCAGGTCGCATCGTCGGTCATCAGATCAAGGACGCCAGCAATATCGTTGGCGCTAAAACGAGCGAACAATTTGCCAGCCACTGCTTTATTCTGTTCGATGCTCATCTATGCGTCTCCAGTTCGTAAAGGTTGTGCTAACCGGATGTTCATCCTTATTGCTATTACTCTCCTCGCAAAGACTATGCCGCTGCGAAGTTGCGTCTGCAAGGAGTTGATACGGTGAAGGGCGATTGGCTCACCTTCACCGTATCCCAGCCAAACGATTCGCCTTCTAATAGGCGGTGATGGGGTCGGTATAAACGATCTTTACAGATACTCCATTAATATTGCGCGGCAAGCGCGGGCGCACCCGTTGAGTTTGATTGACGTAGATGACAACCGCAGCCTCGGCGGAATTATGGTCAGTTGCGCCGACGCCGATGCCGATGACCGAGGGGCGCGATAAGAGCTCTTTCTCCCGTTGTCTCATCGAGAGAGTGGCAAACTGAATGGCCTCATCCGAAGGCCAATCGCCTTGACGCTCCGGTCTGATGACCACACGGTTGCCGCGCAGGCTGCCACCGCTGCCGCCGCTGCCAACGAAGCTGAGTGTTTGGTTGCCAGGCAACGCATCCTCAAGCCGGTCGAGCACCTCTCCTATGGGATTGCCAATCGTCGTCGTACTGCTTCCGGCATACAGCAAAGCCACGGGGTTATGGCTGGCATTGTTCGTTACGATGAGCGAACCGGAGTCGCCTCCCGCACTGAAGGTGCTGCTGTTAATAACCACTTGGTTAGTATAAGAGACGACGAACTTCTTGCCTTTGCCGCAGCCTCTTTGATACTGAACGCTGATGCTGGTGTTGACAGAAGCAATGGTACCGGTGGTAAAGCCGGTTGTGCGACCGCTTTTAGCGACGGCAACTCCGACCGCCGGACTCACAACGGCGCTGCTGGGCACGCCGATGTCTTCGATAAAGCCTGTGCCGTCCATCGTACCGGCTCGCAGGGCAGCGATTGCAGCATCCACATTTGACGGCCCCAGTGGAGCGGCAGCCGTCAAATCCGCAACGACCGTATCAATTTGGCAATTATTGTCAATCAATCCGCGTTGCGAGATGTCTTCCCCCGCAGAGGCTTGATCGGAGCGGGCGAGGACGTGATTGTTGCTAAGGATATACTGCGTCGAGCCGTCCGTGACCAAGGCGCCTAGTGTTCCGCTACAACAGAATGATCGGCTGGCGTCATTGACATTGCCTCCTGAGACACCAAAGTGTTGGTTGCGCGTTCGATGATTTGCCCCGCCGTCTGCAAATAGCGAGGGGCTCGCCACCAAAACGGTTGCTACAGCCAACGAGAAGGCGGCGCGCCTAAACAGAGTGAACTTCTGCATGTGTGGATCCTCCTTACCAGGTGGTTGTTGCGAATGATAGTTGTTATTCTGAAATCGTTGCGAACGCCTGGAAATCAGGCAAGGCAAACTCTAGCAAGCAGGGTTTTTCCTGTCAATCGAACCATTTGCTATCGTGCGACCTGTTGGGTCGAGAGGCATCAGGGTTGGCATAATGATAGAGTCTTCTCTTCATTCGCACAGTCAACAGTTACTGCTTCCGAGTTGCCGGTTAAGACATCTTCATTGTCCGGTCAGCTTTTCCGAAACCGGGCGCTCTCTTTGCTCACACCTTCACCTAGCCACTGGTGGACTCTCTTTCCTGCCGCACCCGACGACCACCAAGAAGGTGGGGACACCATAGGACTTGCCCATTCGATTGTTCTCTATCTCCTCTTCGCTCTCTCTTATATACCTTGCACTTCTACAGGTGTTAATTTAATATGTAGAAGTAGGAGGTAATAGAGATGACGACAACGAAATCAGACCTTCCTCAAGGGACGTTGGATCTATTGATCTTGAAGGTTGTCGCGCTTGGCACGGTTCACGGCTATGCGATTGCGCAGCGCCTTGAGCAGGCGTCGCGCGGCGTCGTACAGGTTCCGCAAGGCTCGCTTTATCCGGCGTTGCACCGACTGGAAAACCGCGGTCTTCTGGCATCCGAATGGAAAGCGACCGAGACCGGGCGTGAGGCCAAGTTCTATCGCTTAACGCGCAAAGGGCGGGCACAACTCGAAACCGAAGCCGCAGGTTGGCAGCGACTGGCGGAGGCTGTCGGGCTGATTCTCAATCTGTCTGAGGGAGGTGCCTGATGAGTTGGTGGCATCGCTTGTTTAACCGGAGCAAGAGCGAAAATGATCTCGAAAAAGAGTTGCGCTTCCATCTCGATACCCATGCAAGTGATCTGATGGCTCAGGGGCACAGCCCTGAAGAGGCGCGACGCCACGCCCGACTTGCGCTAGGCGGTCTGGAACAGGTGAAGGAGATGTGCCGCGATGCCCGCGGGACGGGGTGGCTAACCGATCTGCTACAGGACTTGCGCTATGGCGTGCGGATATTAACGAAGCAACCTGGCTTTACGGCGATTGCTGTGCTGGCGTTGGCGTTTGGAATCGGAGTGAATACGGCCATCTTGAGTGTCGTAAACGGCTTTATCTTGCGTCCGCTACCTGTGGAAAAGCCAGTGGAATTAATCGCCGTCTACTGGGGTAAAAAGATGGATGCGCAGGTTTGGGGAAAATTTTCCTATGCTAATTACGAAGACTTACGGCAACAACACGAAAGCTTTTCTGACCTTTGCGCCTGGATGGGAGTCTCGGCAGGCATCAGCGCAGGCGACAGCCGCAATGAGAGTGACAACGAGCGGGCCGAGGTCATCTGGGGTGAACTGGTTAGCGGAAATTATTTTGATGTGATGGGCGTCCAGCCTTTGCTCGGGCGCAGCTTTTTGCCGGAAGAAGATCGCACCCCGAATGCGCGCCCCGTGGTGGTCTTGAGCCAGCCCTTATGGCAGCAGCGCTTTTCTGCCGACCCAGGGGTTGTCGGGCAAACCATTTATCTGAACGGCCAGCCGTTCACGGTGATTGGCATCATGCCGGAATCATTTCTTGGCTCGGAGTTTTATCTTCGCAAAGCCTTCTGGGTGCCGCTGATGATGGCACAGAAGTTTGGTCGCCGTACGGGTTGGGAAACGGAGCGCAACGAGGCGATCTTCAAAGTATTCGGGCGTTTGAAACCCGGCTTGACAACTGCTCAAGCGGAGGTGGATTTGAATCTGGTGGTTGACAGTTTGGCCGACCGGTATCCGAAGGAGAATGCGGACACCAAGGTTCAACTGAGGACGGAGTTGGAGGGACGATATGAAGAGACCACCCGAGCGATTGGGTATGCCGGAGTGTTGGCGTTGTGTGTCGCTGGTTTGGTGTTGTTGTTAGCCTGCGCCAATGTAGCGAATCTGATGCTGGCGCGGGCTTCGACGCGCGCCAAAGAGATCGGTATTCGGCTGGCGCTTGGTGCAGGGCGCGGGCGCATCGTGCGGCAACTGCTGACCGAAAGCCTGTTGCTTGCTCTATTGGGCGGCGTGTTGGGATGGGCACTTGCGTACCGAGCCGCCGATTTGATCTTAACTGTATTTCCGCCGGTTCCGTACCCGATCAGTTTAGATTTTGCGCCAGATGGCTATGTCTTGAAATGGATGCTGGCGGTCTCGTGGTTGACCGGTATGATCTTTGGTTTGGCTCCTGCTCTGCTGGCTTCGCGGACCGATCTGGTCGGGGTGATCAAAGGGGCGACGGTTCGGTCATCTCCCGATCATGCTGGTTGGAATGTGCGCAGCGGGTTAGTGGTTGCGCAGGTCACGATTTCGATCATCGTGTTGGTTTGTGCGGGATTATTTATTCGCAGCCTTAGTCAGGCGCGCCGAACGGATCCCGGCTTCCAGACCGACAATCTGGTCACCATGATGATTAACCCCAGCCTGCTAGCCTACGATGACAAAGAGACTACGGAGCGATTTCTCCCGGAACTTCTGCGCCGTCTCGAAACCCAGCCGGGTATCCGCGCGGCTGCTTTGACAAATGAGATGCCGCTGATGGTTGGCCAACTGTCACGCGGCCCGATTGTGAAAGAGGGCGAGTTAGACCCGCCGCCCAATCAGGGCGTCAGCTCCAATTGTAGTATCATCACGCCCAAGTATTTCAACACCATCCAGACCCCCTTGATCATGGGGCGCGAATTCACCGACCGCGATGTTGCTGGTGCGCCGCCTGTCGTGATTATCAATGAAGAGTTTGCGCGCCGGTTTTATGGCAGTGCTGAGAATGCTATGAGGAAACGCTTTCGTTTCGCGGAGGGCACGCCGCTGATGGAGATCGTCGGCATCGCCAAAGACGGACGCTACCGTTCGCTCTACGAAGACCGGCAAATGTACCTGTTTCTGCCGCTCTATCAGCACCCGCATAAAGCAATGACCTTGCTAATCAGCGCCCAAGAGGCGGGGGCTTTATCAATGGTGCTGGAGAGTGCGCGCCGCGAGATTGCGCAACTCGATTCTCGTTTACCTGTAGTGGGCATCATGATGGCGGAAGAGAATCTATCATTTGCTTATTGGGCGCCGCGTGTGGCGGCGGGAATCGCAACGACCTTTGGCCTGCTGGCACTAGGGTTAGCGATTATGGGGCTTTACGGCGTGATGACCTATGTGGTCTCGCAACGCACACACGAGATCGGCATTCGCATGGCATTAGGCGCCCGTCTGGGTAATGTGTTGGGCTTGATTGTGAGCCAAGGTATGCGATTAGTGCTTATCGGTTTGGCGCTCGGTCTAGCTGGAGCTTTTGCCTTGACGCGCGTATTGGCAGGCTTGTTGTTAGGCGTCGGCACCACAGATTCGGTTACCTTCGTTGGCGTAGCCATATTGTTGTTAGCGGTTGCGTTGCTGGCCTGTTACCTTCCGGCGCGCCGTGCCGCACAGGTTGATCCGCTTGTGGCTTTGCGCCATGAATAAAATGTTCAAGCCGGTCGGCCTCTGCCATACAGAGAGGAACGGCGTCAGGCTGAAAGGCTGCAAGCCGATAGCGCCTGAAGAGGTTCAAGGGAACGACATTTTTATCATCTGGACAATACAATTTTTCGTACATCTACAGGCCACCCAAAACTGATCGTGCCAGCAAAAGGCGGCTGCAATCAAAACCGACTCTGAGGTCAAAAGGGGGAAGCTGTGATATCACGTTTTCTGCTTATCGTTATCGTGCTTAGTCTGTGTTTTACAATTGCCTCGACAACAAATTCTGCCCGCCCAGGGACACCGACTTCCGACTGGCCGCAGTGGCGAGGCCCGCAACGTAACGGAATCTCGCAGGAGAGCGGTCTCTTGAAACAATGGCCAGCAGAGGGGCCGAAACTGCTGTGGCAAGTCAATGACATCGGAGACGGCTACTCAACACCCTCTGTTGTCGGAACCCGCATCTATGTGATGAGCAACCGCAGTATGGAGGATGAGTTCGTTCAGGCGCTCTCGACTGTAGATGGAAAGCCGATCTGGACAACGCGCGTCGGCAACGTTGGCAATCCGCAAGACGTGTTTTATCCGATGGCTCGATCAACGCCAACCGTTGATGGGAATTTCCTCTTTGCCTTGGGTTCGGATGGCGACCTTGCCTGCCTCGAAACCAGGAGCGGCAAGATTCGATGGCAAAAGAGTATTCGTAAAGAGTTGGGCGGTAAACCGGGCATCTGGTCATATGCCGAATCGCCGTTGGTTGATGGTGATGCGGTGATCGTAACCCCTGGCGGCGCCGAAGCCACAATGGTGGCGCTGAACAAAAAGACGGGCTCCGTCATCTGGAAATCGGCGATTCCGGGCGGCGAGCACGCCGGGTATGCATCGGCGATTGTTGTGCAAGCGGGCGGACGCAGACAGTACGTGCAATTTTTGAGTAAAGGTGTCGTTGGAGTTGACGCAAAGACCGGGCAGTTCCTCTGGCGTTATGCCGAGGTTGCCAAAGGGTCGGCACAGATGGTGACGCCGGTTGCGCGTGACGGGTATGTGTACGGCGGCGCACACGGCATCGGCGGCGGAGTCGTTCGGTTAAAGCCGGACGGCAGTGGAGTCGCCGCAGAACAGGTCTACTTTGCACGCGGACTGCCCAACAGCATCGGCGGGTCGGTGTTGGTCGGTGATTATCTTTACGGCACAGCCAGTGCGGGGTTGGTGGCGGCAGAGTTCGCGACCGGAAAGGTGAAGTGGCAGGCCGAGTGTATCGGCAGAGGGTCGGTAGCCTACGCCGACGGAATGCTCTACCTTCATGGCGAAAACGGAGACCTTGCCTTGGTGGAAGCGACCCCTGAAGGCTATCGGGAAAAAGGGCGTTTCACGCCGCCCAATCAACCGAAGCGTAAGCGTTTGGGGCCAATGCCGGAGAAGTCATGGACATACCCTGTGATTGCCAATGGGAGGTTGTATATTCGTGACCTCGGAACCTTATGGGCTTACGACATCAAAGCAAGCCGGTAAGCATTGGTCACGTTTGAGAAGGAAGATCACTGCGACTCAACCTGCAACCTCTGATTCATCGGATTGCCGTGCAAGTAGCTTGTGCACCTATGATGAGTCTGCACAATTACGATTTGTCGGTGGCCAATGACATCTGACTTTGCCCTATTATGGAGACTATCTCAGGATCGGTTTTGTGCAAGCCCGTGAAGGTCTGAGTCCTGCCCAGCGAAAACAGGCGCCTTGCCTCGGCTCTCAAATCGTAAATCGAGAAACTTGCTCGATTCCTGCAGTAAACTCAAGGCAAGCTGCACCCACGATTGCAACGCCTGCGTCTGTTTTCGCGGGCAATATTCCTCTGCACATTCCAGCTTATTTCCCCTCAAGGCCGTCACTTTCGAGTATCTTGCCGCTTTTTCGGTGCGGTGCTATGCTCCTCCCACCTCGAAATCGAGTCGCGTTTGGTTGTACTGTTCATAAATGAATCGCTTAAAGTGACGCCGTTATCTGAAAACATGAGCCGCGAATCAAAACGATTAACCGGATTCGCAGTGGCATTTTGCCTTTGAAAACCACTTGATTATTTGCAGGCGTCATAGACGCTGATGAAGGTAAGATTCACATTTTCCTGCTCCTTTTCTGCCAGCGAATTTGCCAGCCCCTTCGCTGAAAGAGTTGCTTGTTCTGGTGCTGAAACAAGAAATGAGATTGTATGGCCAGACAAAATCAGTCGCATAGAGGTGATCTGACCGAACGCCTCATTCGCATCCTTTTCCTATTGGCCGAACGTCCGCACTCGCAGCGCGAGCTGTCGCAGATTTTCAAGGTTGACGGCGTAACCATCCGGCGCAACCTCACAGAGCTTTCGCGCCATTACCAAATCGAGTATGCGACGGAGGAGCGTGAACGGATTTATCGGTTTAGCGAGCATTATGAATTTCGCCCGCCGACGCTGACGCCCGGCGAATTGGCGGTTCTGTTGTTGGCGCAACAATCTATCGCGGCGACGGGGCTAACGACTTTTGGCACACCTTTCGGCGGATACGGTTATACGTTGCTCGACAAGGTACGAGCCGCGTTGCCAAAAGCCTTACGCGATAAACTCGATGCACTGGCTTTGATCTTCGGTTCTGCCGCCGTACCGGCCAAAGATTTTTCCCGACACACAGAGACCATCGATCAGTTGACGAACGCAGCGATGAATTGTCGCCGCGTCAAGTTGCGCTATCACACCTTGCACAGCGGCGAAAAACGTGACCGACTGTTCGACCCCTACGCGGTTTATTTCGACCCGGACGGCGCAACCTTGAAAGTCATCGGCTTTGATCACTCGCCGCACCGTAAGATGGTTATTCCGCTTTCCATCGATCATATTGAATGGCTAATCGAAACGGGTGAGAGCTTCTCTCGTCCGCCGGGGTTCGATTTACAGACTTTTTTGACGAAAAATTGTTTTAACGGCATTCACGGCGAGCCGCTGACAGTGCGGTTGCGCGCCAG
>CAYXVU010000180.1:10729-12260 GCA_964468725.1 uncultured Clostridia bacterium | reverse complement strand
TGCGCTGTAAAAATTCATGGGCTTGCTGAATTTTCGGCTTCATCTTTTCCAGCACATCAGGCGGAATCGGTTGTTTGCGCGAGACATATCCGGCGTTCATATCGTAGGACTCTTTCCAATAACTGACGCCGATGGTGTAATAGACGACCGCCTTATTTTCGCCAGTGGCATTGGGCAAATCGGCGCGTTCCAGCAAAATTTTCCGATAGCTGTCTTTGTATTGGTCGGCCTTCTCTTTGGTGTCAGCATTCTGGCCAAGCGAATCATAAACATTTGCCTTAAAGGCCAGCGCCTTATCTATGGCATCGTAGTCGTTGGCACTATTCTTGATGATGTCATCGTAGGCATTGAGCGCCTTTTGTCCCAGAGCTTCGGTGAGTTCCTGCCGAAACTGTTCATTCACAGCCCGCGCGTAGAACAGTCTGGCGTTGGTCAGTTCTGGGGCTAAGCTGATGGCATACTGGAATTTTTCTTCGGCAACGTCGTATTTGCCTTTGTTGAATTCCCGTACCCCTTCATTCAAACTGTTCTTCGCTCTCAGGGTGTTAATAATACAGCCGGGAGTTGCCAGAGCCACCGAGAGCAATGCGACCGTCAGCAGCAGTTTCTGTTTTCTGTTCAACGCCAAATCCTCCTTCTGCCTAATCCAAGTAGTCGATCTGTAGACCAATCGGCTGCGCGCCTGCTCCCTTCAGAACATCAATGACATAGACGATATCGCCATAGGGCTTATCTTTTTTCGCCTTCAAAAAGACGGCGCGGTTTTCTTGCGGTCGTTGCTCAAGCTGTGATTTGAGGAAGGGAGCCAAATCGGTCAGGGTAAACGGCTTCGAGTTGAGTTCAACCTGCTGGTCAAGCCCGACGCCGGTCTTCACTTCAACCATTAACAAATCGGACGGAGGAACAACAGCATTGGCGCTGCTCTCATCCGGTTTTTGCGGGATTTGCGATTCGAACTTGGCTTCTTTTCGCGGTTGAATGACGAAAAAGATAATCAACAAAACCAATAACACGTCAACCAGGGGTGTGACGTTGATATTCGGAGGTGCAACGCCTACCTTTGGACTACCAATTATCTCTTCTGATTCCACATGTGCCATAAGACCTCTTTGCTACGCCGCTAGCATCTCATCTTAGCAAGATGCTAGCAGCGTCTTCCTTAACGATTCCAACCAGTTATTATGGCGGGCGCTATTTCAGAGGTGAAGCGCCCGCACAGAGGGACTCATCTCATCCCGTTGATCAAGTTGCAAAAGGGCTAAGACCCGCCACCGCCGCCCTTCTCTTGCTCCTTTTCCGAGACGAGACCGATGCGTTCGAATCCGGCTTCACGAACTTTGTCAATGACTTCGACCACCGCGCCGTATTTCGCCAGTTTGTCGCTTTTGATATAGACAACTTGATCGGCAGCCTGTTTGTCCTTGAGCATGTTCTTGATCTTTTGCCCGAGATCTTCGAGGGTGGCGCGGTCACGATTCAAGAAGATTTCCCCGGTCTGCGTAACGGCAACCACCGCAGAGGTATCCTTGAC
>CAYXVU010000180.1:0-10719 GCA_964468725.1 uncultured Clostridia bacterium | reverse complement strand
ACCGATAACGGTGGCAACCTCGGTTAGCACCCGCGGGATATTTCGACTTCGGTAGAGCAACGCTGATGCCGGATTGCAAGAGCGGCGCAACCACCATCATGATGATGAGCAGGCACAGCATCACGTCCACCAGCGGCGTCACATTAATATCGGAGACCAGTCCGCCACTGTCTCCGCCAACTGCCATACCCATAATCGTTACCTCGTTTCGCGTTTCTTGATGAAGTAATCAATCAATTCAGAAGAGGAGTTATCCATCTCGATGATGAAAGACTCGACTTTGTTCTGAAAGATATTGAATGCCCACACCGCCGGAATTGCCACCAGCAACCCGAATGCGGTCTCAATCAAGGCTTCCGAAATCCCGCCTGCGACCGCCGAGATTCCCGTACCTTCTGCTGTCTTCATCCCTTGGAATGCCGAGATGATACCGATCACCGTTCCGAGCAAGCCCACGAAGGGAGCCGTTGACCCAATGGTAGCCAGTCCCGACAGTCCGCGTTTAAGTTCGGCGGTCTTCAACGCCGTTGCACGTTGCAATGCGCGGCGGGCGGCGTCAAGGGTCGTACCCGGCAGGTCTACGCTGGTCTGATGAGCCTGAAACTCTTGCAGTCCGGCGTTGACGACCATCGCCAGGTGCGATTTTTTATGCCGATCCGAAATGGCAATCGCTTCGTCAATGCGGTTATCCCGCAAGGCTTGCGCGACTTTGGGAGCAAATTGGCGGGACTGATTCTTAGCCGCATTGAAGGTCAACCAGCGCTCGACCATCACCGCAATCGAATACATGCTCATAATGGCCAAGATGATGGCGACCGTGATGGCAGGCCATTCCATCTTCTGGATCATGCCCCACAAGGAGAAGTCTTCCGTTGGGGCCTCACCGCCTCCTTCAGCAGCTTGAAAGAGAAAGAACGCGAGCTTATTGCCCGCAAGCAACAGATTCGTCAGTAGCATCGGTAGAATTCCTCCAATTCAGTTTTGAGATACCAAAATCTTTGCAAAGGGTGACCCGTCACCGTGAAGACAGCCAACCATAATACAAAGAGGCGAGGGACACGGCCCCGCCCCTTTGAAAAGTTTTGCTTAGGGCTGGAAGTTGAAGGTGATCGTGCCGATCACTTTCACCGGTTGACCGCTCAGTTGCGTCGGCTTGAACTTCCACCCGCGAGCCGCACTCTCCGCTGCATCTTTGAGCAACGGGTGACCGGAGATAGCGCGCGCAGAAATTACATTGCCTGCTTCATCAATGGTAATTTCGACTACAACGGCTCCGGCAACGCGGGCGGCTCTGGCAAGTTGCGGATAGGTCGGCGTCACTCTGCGCGATGCCTCGCCTTGCAGCACACCGCCTGATTTACGAATAATCTTTGGTGGCGGCGGCGGCTCTTTCTTCTCTTCAGGCGCTGGCGGCGGCGGCGGCGGCGGTTCGGCAGCGCCAGTTCCGCCAATCACGCCTCCGGGCACGCCTCCGGGCACGCCTCCCGGTACACCTCCGGGCACGCCTCCCTCAACCCCCCCGCTCACCCCGCCTGACGAAATAACCGGCGGAGTAGAAGAAGGGGGTTTAATCTCTTTTGGCGGTTCTTTGGCAGCCACGAAACCAACCTGTTGCGTGACTTTCGGCACGACCTTCGGCGCTGCCGAAGCGGCAGGCGGCGGCGGGGGTGGTGGCGGCGGCGGCGGCGGCGGCGCAAGTAAGGTGAGCGCTTCAAACTGCTCATTTAACCGCGCGTCATAGGTAAAGATGCCAATGACAATTACACCAGTCACCAACGCAATCCATAAGGTTGAGGTGACGGCGAAGTACAACCAGCGATTGTCTTGCTTCTTTACAGTTGATGATTCGACAAGTTGATCGAACATTGAATTGAACCTCCGGCAATTAGCAACGAACAGGAAGAAATTGCTCTCTTCCACTGCGGATCCCCTCAACCAGTTACACGCGACCGGATTTCCTGATATTGATAAAAAGCGTATCCGCTTCGTTTTCAGACAAAGCGGACGATCTTGGCAACTGCGCTGAGAGCGTTGCCGCGATAGAACAACCCGACTGAAAGCGCGCAGAGTCTACTATCTGCTTTCACTCACCGTCAAGGTTGTGACATTCAAGCTGACCATCAGTGATTTCGGTGAAGACCGGCTGAGTCTACTATCGCTCTCACAGTGAGTCAAGTTACCGATTGATTTCAATGATATGAGAGCGCCAGTTTGATCTTCACAGACCTTAGACACCAAGGAAATCGTTTTGTTCCCACTGATCTTTGCGGCTTCAAGCCGCCGGTTACTTCACAATGCTGGGCGAGGCTGCAACCTTACACCTTAGCCAATGATCTCTCATTTGCCCGCCTCGCAGTACCGGCACCACCGCGCGGCGGGTCTTTTCGCGCACCGGTGAAGTATTCCCACCACAACATGATCGGGCTGGCTACGGCAATGGACGAATACGACCCGATGATAATACCGAAGGTCAATGCCAATCCGAATCCACGCAAGACATCGCCGCCAAAGAGCACGATGGCGAGTACGGAAAGAAAGGTCAGACCCGACGTTATGACGGTTCGGGAGAGCGTTTGATTGATCGAATCATTGGCCACTTGCGCCAGATTGTCGCGGCGTCGAAATCGCAGGTTCTCGCGGATTCGGTCAAAGATGACAATCGTGTCATTCATCGAGTAGCCGACCAAGGTCAGCAATGCCGCAATGACCGTCAAACTGATCTCTTCCCGCAAAAGACTGAAGACCCCAAGCGTAACCAGAACGTCGTGGAAGACCGCAATGACCGCCGCCACGCCATAAATCCACTCGAAGCGAAAGGCGATATAGATCAACATTCCGGCCAACGCCGCCAAGGTTACGTAAATCGCCCGATTGCGAAGGTCTTCACCCACTTGCGGCCCGACCACATCGGCAGACAAAACAGCAAAACTTCCTGTCGTAAAGTAGGGCTGCATCTTGGCCAGCAAATCCGCCGACACATCGGGTACTTGAATCTCGTCTAAGCTATTAATGACGCCTCTGCGATCTTTGCGGTATTGACTGATGGCCTCGGCAGCTTTCTTATAGGTTTCGCCGCCGGTTCCGAGAGCAAGCGGATTGATTCGATTGAGCGATTCTTCGATCTCGGTTGTCCCGGCCAGATTCAGGTCAATTTTCCCCGCGTAAAACCGAGCGAAAATCGTAGACAGAACTTTCCCGGCATCAAAGCCGCTCGCCATATTGGCCGCCGTTAAGGTTAGCCCATTGAGCGCATTGATGTCTTGAATGAAGCCTTTTTGCGTACCATCCCGAAAGGCAACGAGTTGTTCGCCGACGGCAAAGTAAGGGTGCTCACCAGCAAAGTTTTGGTCGTTGATTCCAAGCGGGTCTGCTTGACGGAGTTCTTGCTCGATACCTTCTGCATCAATGCGGTTGATGTTGAACTTACCAATCGCCACATCTCCTTCAGGACTTAACTTCTGCAAGGCTCCGACAATCGCGCGCTTATCTTCGTCAACCCGGCGTTCGTTCTCTTTGCCTTCTTTTAACTGGGGGGCGCGGATGAGCAACTCATTCGGATTGGTGGCGTCGGGTTGCAAGGTCACTTTCGTCGTATCAATGCCAACCTGACCGAGCGACGAACGAATGGCATCGAGTGAAGGCGGCTGTTTGAAGCGCACAGTCAACAGAGTGCCGCCGGTAAAATCAACGCCAAGGTTGAAACCTCGAACTTGTACCGCAATCGCGCCGACCACCAGCAAGATCACGGTGACGGCAATAAATGACTTCTTTGCACGAATCCAGTCAATTTTCGGTTCTCGGAATAGCTCAATCATAAAACTCCATTCAAATCAAAGCCTGTACTCTGCTCCTCGCGCCGTCGCATAGTAATGCGGACTAGATACTCAACGATTCAACGCGCTCCTTGCGGCTCAGGTGCCACATGAAGATGGTTCTTGACACGAAGACCGCTGTAAACAGGTTCGCCAGCAAACCGGCTACGAGAGTGACGGCAAATCCGCGTATCGGGCCGGTTCCAAAGACGAAAAGGAAGATCGCCGAAACGATGGTTGTGACGTGCGTATCAATAATCGTCAAAAAGGCCCGGTTGAACCCGACATCTACCGCCGAGGCGACGTTTTTCCCGCTGCGTAACTCTTCGCGGATGCGTTCGAAGATCAAGACGTTGGAATCTACCCCCATACCGATGGTTAAGATCACACCCGCAATGCCCGGCAAGGTCAATACCGCGCCGAAGATCACCATGACAGCCAACAACAGCACCAAATTCAGCACCAACGCTAACACAGCATTCACGCCGGAGAGTTTGTAGTAGAAGAGCATGAAGACGACGACGGCTAACAGCCCGACGATGGATGCCGTCACCCCTTGGCGAATCGAATCAGCGCCGAGCGATGGCCCAACGGTTCGCTCTTCCAGATAGACGACTTTTGCGGGCAGCGCTCCTGATTTCAAGACTAATGCCAAATCTTCAGCTTGCCGCTGCGTGAAATTCCCTGTGATCTGGCCGTTATCGCTGATCTGTCCCTGAATGGTCGGAGCCGATTTGATCTCATTATTGAGAATGATGGCGAGACGTTCGCCGATGTTCTTGCCGGTTGCATCGGAGAAGCGTTTGGCGCCATCCGGGGTCAACGAAAACCCAATGTGATAGCGTGCCCCGCCATACTGATCGGCCATGGGGCGAGCATCTCGCATATCCAGTCCGGTGACGACCGGCGTCTTTTCAACAATCCCCCATCCTTCTTGCGCGGCGCTCCCGTCTCCCCCCGCGCGTTCGCGATAGAAGATGACTTCGTATTGCGTTTCGCCGCCGGGTTGCGTCCTCATAGCAGCTTCCGCAGCCTCTTTCGTGGCATAGGGCAGTTGAGTGCCTTTGGCAACCAGCTTCAGTTCGAGGTTGGAATCGGCGTTGAGCGTATTCTTCACTCGTTCCGGGTCATCAACACCCGGCATCTGGACGAGAACCTGGTAGGCACCCTCGCCGCCATGCCGTTGTGTAGTAGATTCGGCCACACCAAAGGCATTGAGGCGATTATCAATGATCCGTAAGGCCTGCTCGGTCGAGCGCTCGCGCAAATCTTTTTGAGCGAGGGCATCTTGGGTATAGACAATCGTGTTGCCGCGTTCGCTCGATTTCCATTCGATGCCGAGGATGCTCTCCATCTCGTTGACGATATCGCCATTGCGCGTGGCATCGGGAACCGTGATGGTGATCTCACCGGGCGTCGTATTGCCATTGACTTCCGTAAAAGGGATGCCCTTCTCTTGCAGTTTGGCGCGCATGGTTTCGGAGATCTTTTGCGCGTTGATCTTGATCACTTGATCGGTCTGTACCTGTAAGACAAGGTGGCTGCCGCCGCGCAAATCCAGTCCGAGTTTGATATTTTCGGAGAGATTCTGCTTCACCTGCGACCAACTCGTGAAGTCCTTGACTCCCGGTCTGCGCGTATGGGGCAGGAAGGTTAAATACAGACCACCGATAGTTACCAGAAGGATCAGCAAAACACGATTTCTTAGCTTTCTTCCCATAAAACCAAATCCTGTGAAGACCTATTTCGAAGCCTCTTTTGAGGCGTCAGACTCTTTAATTTCAGACGATTGCAAACCGGAAATGGCGGAACGTAACACTTCGATAGAGACTTTATCGGCGATGCGCAATGTCAAAGAGTTGTCGCGCGCTGCCGCAATCGTCCCGAAGATGCCGCCTGTGGTAATGACCTTGTCTCCAACCTTCAATGAACTGAGCAGGTTATCGCGCTCTTGCTGCGCCTGCCTCTGTCGCTTCTGTTGCGGTCGGATGACGAGGAAATAGAAGATCGCGAAGATGATGACCATCGGCATCAGCGCGCCAAAGATGCCCGGCGACTGACCTTGAAAGAGGAGAAGCAAAAGGCTGTTCGTAGTTGTCATGATCATTGATGGTTTTTGACGCTCTCATTTGGCGATTCCGCCGCGGGGGCAACGGTCCGAATCTATTGGCGAGGTTCAGTCCTGTCCGCGTGCGAGGTTGCTCAGAAATGTTTTCCGAAATTCGCTAAAAGCGCCAAGCGTGATAGCTTGCCTCATCCGTGACATGGTGTCAAGGTAGAAGCTTATGTTGTGAATCGAGTTCAAAATCGAACTTAAAATCTCGCCGCTGCGATAGAGATGATTCAGATAAGCGCGGCTGTAACGCTGGCAGACCGGACAAGGGCAGGCTTCATCAATCGGGCGGTGGTCTTCTTTATGGCGTTGGTTTTTGATGTTGATACGCCCGTGATTGGTAAACAACTGGCCATTGCGAGCGTTGCGTGTCGGCATAACACAATCGAACATATCGACACCGCAAGCAACCGCTTCAACAATGTCTTCCGGTGTGCCGACGCCCATCAAGTACCGAGGACACTCCGCAGGCAAGCGCGGCGCGATATACGACACGATATCAAACATCGCACTCTTCTCTTCTCCAACCGATAGTCCGCCGATTGCGTAGCCATCAAAACCGATTTCGACCAATTCCGCCAACGACTGCTCGCGTAAATCCGGGTAGATGCTGCCTTGATTGATGCCAAAGAGGGTTTGGGTCGGATTGACGATTTTGCAATCAGGGGGGTCTGCCATTACCGCATCACTGTGAATCATCCGCAAATGCTCTTTCGACCGCCGCGCCCATCGTGTCGTCAGTTCGAGCGAATGCAATGCCTCTTTGCGAGTCGCCGGATATGGTGTGCATTCATCAAAAGCCATCACGATGTCAGAGCCGAGCGCCGCCTGTATCTCCATAGATTTTTCGGGCGTCAGAAAATGACGCGCCCCATCCAAGTGCGATTGAAACTCGACACCCGCCTCACTGATACGCCGCAAGGGGCCGAGACTGAAGACCTGAAAGCCGCCGCTATCGGTAAGAATCGCTTGCGACCATGACATGAATTTGTGGAGCCCCCCTAACCGATTTATCGGCTGATGCCCTGGCCTCAAAAAGAGATGGTAGGTGTTGCCTAAAATGATCTTTGCGCCCATCTGCTCCAACATCTCTTGGGTGAGGGCTTTAACGGTTCCGGCAGTACCGACGGGCATAAAGACAGGCGTTTCAATCGAACCATGCGCGGTAGTAATGCGCCCGGTACGCGCGTGCGTCGTTGAGTCAGCAGATAGCCTTTCAAACCTGAATTGATGATCCATAACCTGACTTTCGATAACCTGCATCTTGCCTGCCGACATCACGCCTCTGCAAGTATGAGGATGAAGCGTACCTGAATTGCGGGTTGTATTTTTTTCGCACTCTCGCACTCTTCTCAATTGTCACGCCAAGTTTTTATCAGCTCTCCCGCAGGCTCATAATCGGTTTCAAAACCAAACAAGCAGGTAAAGCGGCAGAAAAGAATTTCCTGCACCTTGCTGCATCTGAAAAACGTAGTGCTTGAGTGATGGGGTATCGAGTATAATCGCGTCCTACAGCCGGTTATCAGTTCAAACAGACATCAGATGATGCCTGCAGGGATTCGATGTCAGCGATTTTCTGGAGGGTGATGCATGGATAATTTGACCTACGATGATGCCTTCCACCTTCTCTCCCGCATGGGATTTGGCGGCAACTCCGCAGAGGTCAACAGCCTTGTTGGACGCAGCGCGGCAAGCGCCGTTGATTCGTTGCTCGACTACCAACAGGTAAACAATGATGAGATGGAGCGCATCCTTGCCGAAAGCTTCGATTTTTCCGACCCTTTCGACTTCACTCGCTTTCATCGCGGAGAACTGCAACGTTGGTGGCTGACCCGCATGGTCTTTACACGACGCCCGTTTGAAGAGAAGATGACGCTCTTTTGGCATAACCATTTTGCCACTTCGATCAACAAAGTTCCCGAAGTCTTCATGTTCATTCAGAATCGGACACTGCGCGAAAATTGCCTCGTCCGCTTCGATACTCTCCTGCTCAAACTTGCACAAGACCCGGCGATGCTGATCTGGTTGGACGGCATTTCAAATGTCAAAGGCGCGCCCAATGAGAATTTCGGACGCGAGCTGCAAGAACTCTTTTCAATGGGAATTACCGATGTCGTTACCGGTCAGCCGAATTACTCCGAACAGGATGTCAAAGAGATTGCCCGCGCCTTTACGGGTTGGAAATTTTTCGGGCCGCGCGGCCCGCAGGCCGATCCGTTCGACTATCGCTTCTTCGTCAATCCTCCCGAACACGATAACAACGTGAAGACGATATACGGTCAGACGGCAAATTTCGGCGGCGAAGATGTACTCTCTCTGATAGCGGCGCGCCGCGCAACACCGCGATTTTTGGTGACCCAACTCTTCGAGTTCTTCGTCTACCCGCTCACCTCAAGCGCCGCCGACAAAGCCACCATTGAACAGTTCACCGATATTTATACCAACCGCAATCACTCCATTAGAGAGTTGATGAGCGCCATCTTCACCTCCGATCAATTCTTTAGCGCGCGAGCGCGGAGCGCGCTCGTCAAGTCTCCGGTGCAACTCGTCGTCGGCGCGATTCGCATGCTTGGCGCGCAGGTTATTCCCGGCACCTACCGCAACAACCCGAATCATCTGGCGCTGTTTACCACTCTGCTCGGTCAGGAACTGTTCAATCCGCCCGATGTGGCAGGTTGGAATCAACAACTCGGCTGGATCAACACGGCATTGTTACTCAATCGCTACACCTTCGCCGATTTTCTGGCCGTCAATCGGCCACCTCCGAATCCCCTTCCGAGCTTCTATCTCTCCCATGACCTGGTAAAGAGTATGGCGAAGAAGACCCCAAAGAAGACGGTAAAAAAGCTGCTTTCGACGCTTGGCTCACTCAAAGTGGACGCCGAAACCCGGCGAATGCTGGAAGACTATCTGCAAAAAGACGCGCAAGGAAATTTGGTTGGCTACAAACGCGATGACCTGACCGCTGATAAAAAGATACGCGGCTTGATTCACCTCATCCTGAGTCTGTCCGAGTTTCAGTTGCATTAGGAGGAAACCATGCCTGTGACCCGAAGAAAGTTCATTCAACAAAGCATGGGAGCCGTCACCGTCGGACTGGTTGCGCCCGGCATCTTCCTCCGTAATGCCAGAGCGCAGTCGCCGATTGCTGATGGTCGCAAACTCGTCATTATCCAACTGGCGGGCGGAAATGATGGCCACAACACGGTCATCCCCTACACCGACGCGCGGTATTATGAACTTCGGCCAAGCTTGGCTTTTCGGGAAAACGAATTGCGAGACGGTCAGGGTCATTCGACGATTCTGACAGACCGCTTCGGACTGCACCCTGCTATGCCGGAGATCAAAGTGCTCTACGATCAAGGCAAGGTTGCCATCATCAACGGCATTGGCTATCCGAATCCCAACCTCTCGCACTTCCTCTCGATGGACATTTGGCACACCGCTGAACTGAGCGGCACGAAGCGGGAGGGGTGGCTCGGTAAGTATGCGGATATTGCCCTCATCGGCAGATCGGGGCTGCCAGCCGCATCAACTGGCGGCATCGAATTGCCGAAGACATTCAACGCCAATCAAGTCGTCATCCCCAACATTTTGAGCTTCGACTTGTATAACTTTTTGACAGACCCAGCTTATCCGGATGATGCCAACAATCAAGTCAATGCTTTCAGCTTTGCCGCCAGCCGCCAATTTGCGCCCGATCAAGCCATCGCCTCAATTAACAATGCGGCTTTGCAGGCGCTCACCGGCGCGCAACGATTGCAGTCTTCGATCAGCAAGTATCAATCATCCGTCGTCTATCCCGAACGCAACCCTCTAGCGGTCGGGTTGAAGATGCTGGCGCAGATGTTGACGACCATGCCGGAGATGCAGATCGCTTACGCGCAGATGGGGGGGTTCGATACTCACTCCGATCAGGCCGATCATCCGAATGGACAGGTCAATAAATTCAGCGGTTGGCATGCGACCCTGTTACGCTGGTTTTCCGAAGCCGTCCAGGCCTTCTACACCGATCTGGCAGAACACGGATTAGCTGATGATGTGGTAATTTTGCAGTGGTCGGAATTCGGGCGCAGACCGGATGAAAACGCTTCGATTGGAACCGATCATGGCACAACCGCACCAATCATGGTCATCGGCAACCCCATAAAAGGCGACATGTATGGCGAGTATCCTTCGCTTGCAGCAACCGAATTGGACATTGCAGGCAATCCGAAATTCACGGTCGATTTTCGCGCCGTCTATGCCACAATTCTCGATAGCTGGTTAGGTGCGGATGGCAGCGAAATTCTCGGCGGTAAATTCGAGAACATCGGGTTTTTACAAGACTAAAGCGCAGCGACTTCACTCGCGTTTGCGCCCGGTGAGCGTGCGAATCCACTCTCGACGATTCGGGTTTGCGGGCGCAAGTACGATTTCGCAAAAGACTTGCTCGGCGACTCGATTGAGGTCTTCAAGCCATGCATCATCGGCCAGATACTGATCGCCGATGCGCGGCAGCAAACGGTCAGGGTATTGATCTTGCCATTCGACATGGAAGGCTCGCTGCCAAAACTCTGACTTGCTTTTGATCTCGATTCGAATCGGTTCCCTCACGCAGACTCTCCCGAACGAAAGACTGTTGCGACCGGCAAGGCGATTAGTATAATGCCCGACGTGCGGAAAGACAGCGAAATTTCCGCGAATTGATTTCGATCAACGGTGATGTCAATGGCGACGCAAGAGATTCTCCAACTTGGTAATCCGATGTTATGGGAATCATCCGTGCCGATCCGTGACCCGCGTTCATCCGGT
>CAYXVU010000179.1:6957-12298 GCA_964468725.1 uncultured Clostridia bacterium | reverse complement strand
GAAGCTCTTTCAACGCATCCGCGAGGTGATTGATGAATATCAACAACGCGGCGATGTCGTGTTGCTCTATGCCGACCTCGAAAAGCGGATGCGCGACGAAGACCCCGAACAGTTCGACCCGCAAGCCATCAAGGTCGTGGTTGAGCAGTTGCGAATGCAAGGCGTGATTGCCGAATCGCGGCTGGCATCGGGCGAGCGCGTGTTGGTTTTGCAGTTGGGCTACATCGAGCAGTACGCAGGCTCGCTCATCGTCGCGGCGAAGACCAGCCCGCGCGGCATCCCCATCATCGAAGAAGCCATCATCGCGTCGGGCAATATGGAGATGCCCGGCATGAAAAAATCCGACCGCTTGCACCCCTTTCAAGAGATCGTCGTATTGCAATGCGTCGTTCAATTGCTGATCGAGCATGGCATCTGTTTGAAGCACGAAGGCGTGTTGATCTTTCCCAACTACTTCCCCAAAACGACGAAAGAGGAGGAACAGAAGACGGCGCACACGACGCCGCTCTATTACGATTTCACGGGCGCGATTGACAACATCTATTCGTCGCTGATCGTGCGGCTGGCGTTGAGCGAACGGTTCGGGCGTTACCGATTATGGAAGAATCGCGCCGAGTACGAACGACCGAAACAAGGCGTGTGCGGGCTGCGAAAGATTGACCGCAAAGGCGGGCTGGCGCATCTGGATTTGCTCTTCAGCGATGAAGTGACCGACGAGACACGCGACCTCTTTACCACCTTTGTCGAAGAGCATCTGCAACATCAAGGCGTCGAGATCAAAGAGATACTGGCCATCACCTGCGGCGATTGCGAATACCAATTCGAAGAAGAGCTTGTCCGCGACCGCATCGCGCTCAATCAACAAGATGTGATCTGCCCGCGTTGTGAAAAGCGGCTGCCCATCAGCGAAGGCGCAAAGAAAGCGCGTGACAGAAATCCGGCAATCGAGCGCGAACTATTCGCGCTCAAAACCAAGATCGAAGAGAAAAAGCAGGCTGACGTTATCGAAGTCAAAAAAACGATTGCCAAAGGGCAGCGCAAAGATGAAAAGCCGATTCGCATTTTGCACCTCAGCGATTTGCACTTGCGCCCCGACGATGACCCCATCGTTCGCTTGCAGCCGCTGATTCGTGATTTGCAAGATCGGGTAGAAGGATTCGGCTTTGACTATCTCGATTACCTTGTGGTGTCGGGCGATTTAACCAACTGCGCGACTGCTGAAGAGTTCAGCCGTGCCTATGACTTCATCTCGCCCTTGATTGATAAGTTCCATCTCTCCTCACATCGCGTCATCATCGTGCCGGGCAATCACGATCTGAGTTGGGATACCGAAGCCTATGAGTGGAAACCGGCGCGTAAGGTTGATGTGGCAAAGTTGAAAGAAGGTAGCTTTGTCAAACAAGGCGACGGCTACCTCGTCCGCGATGCCGCGAACTATCACCGACGCTTTGAAAACTTCGGCAAGTTCTATCACCAACTGATTCAAGAGCCGTATCCGCTCAAACCGCAAGAGCAATGCGTATCGCTGCTGTACGACGACACGCGCATACAGTTCATCGCTCTCAATTCGGCATCCGAGATTGACGAATTTTTCCCCACACGTTCCAGTATCAACGAAAGCGCGTTGGCCGCAGGTCTGACGAAAGCCAAAGAGCAGATCGAACACGCGAAAAAAGAGAGCCGCATCGCGCCGGATGCCAACGTCTTGCGCTTTGCCGTCTGGCATCACCCTGTTACCGGCAATGAAAAGATTGTCAACGATGCGTTTCTCGATCAACTGCGGCAAGAAGAGATCAAGCTCTGCTTGCACGGTCACGTTCACAAAGACCGCGCCGATCTTGTCGGCTATCTGCACCCGATGCGCCAGCTTCGCATCGCGGGAGCCGGTTCGTTCGGCGCTCCGGCAGATGCGCGCCCCGAATCCATGCCGCGACTCTACAACCTATTGGAAGTCGAACGCGACCATAGCAAGATTCGCGTGCACACGCGCTGCATGGAACAGGCTGGCGGCAGGTGGGAGGGTTGGGGAAGGTGGCCGAATCCGTCAAATCCTCGGTTGCCCCTCCCTTATTACGACATCAAGCTATAGCGAATTGATTTGCGGGCGAGAATTGGTAAGAATCTCTGCGGCCCGGTTCCACGCAGGTTTTCAGATCACCCGGAGGTTGCCCGCTTGCTCGAAGTCACGCACCTGACCAAACAGTACCCGACGCCAAACGGCACACTTACGATTCTCTCCGATGTCACCTTCAATCTGTCGCGCGGCGATGCGGTTTCGATTATGGGGCCGTCGGGCGTCGGCAAAAGCACACTGCTCTACATCATCGGCGCGCTCGAACCGCCGACTTCGGGTACGGTCACACTCGACGGGCAGAATCCTTTCGAACTGGCTGAGAAGCAACTGGCGGCCTTTCGCAATCAGAAAGTCGGCTTCGTCTTTCAAGACCATTGCCTGTTGCCACAATGCTCGGTGTTGGAAAACGTGTTGACGCCTACATTGGTCGCCGAACCCAATGGCGATTACACTCAACGCGCCGAATCGTTGCTCAAGAGCGTCGGCCTGTCGGCGCGCAGCACGCATCGCCCTGCGGAACTCTCCGGCGGCGAAAAGCAACGCGCCGCCATCGCGCGCGCATTGATCCGGCAACCGCTTCTGCTATTGGCCGATGAGCCGACGGGCAACCTCGACCGCCATTCGGCGGAAGCGGTCGGCTCGCTGTTGCTCGATCTGCACCGCGAGCAGCAGACGATTTTGATCGTCGTCACCCATAGCCCGGAACTCGCCGCCAAGTTTCCGTTGCGCTATGAACTCATTGACCAACAGTTGGTACAAATCTGAAAGCCCTACTTCGCTGAGGAGCAACCCATGACTTTCGTATCTCCGCGTCGCTTGTCGCACCGCTGCATCGCTCTCGCGCTGACCGCCGTCTTGCTCAACTTTGCAGCCTTCACCGCCGCGCAAACAGCGGGCGACGAGGCGAAGGCCAAAAAGCAGAGCGAAGAAGTAGACAAAATCTTTGCCAGTTGGGACAAGAAAGATTCCCCCGGCTGCGCGTTGGCGGTCATCAAAGACGGCAAGATCATCTACGAACGCGGCTACGGCATGGCCAATCTCGATCACGATATTCCGATCACGCCGACCTCGGTCTTTCACGTCGCTTCGATCTCCAAACAGTTCACGGCGATGGCCATTTGGTTGCTTGCTGAACAGGGCAAGCTGTCGCTTGATGACGAAGTTCGCAAGTACATCAAAGAGATGCCGGATTTCGGCTATCCCATCACCATTCGCCACTTGCTGCATCACACCAGCGGGTTGCGCGACCAATGGAGCCTGCTGGCGATGGCGGGCTGGCGCATCTCGAACGATGTCATTAAAGACGAAGACATTCTCGATTTGATCTCGCGGCAAAAGGCGCTCAACTTCAAACCCGGCGACGAATATCTCTATAGCAACACCGGCTACACGCTGATGGCGATGATCGTGAAAAAAGTCTCCGGCCAATCGCTCAGAGAATTCGCCGATGCCAATATCTTCAAGCCGCTCGGCATGACCAGCACCTTTTTCCGCGACGATCACGCAGTGGTGGTCAAGAATCAAGCCTACGGATACGAGCCCGCAGCGAACCAGTCATTTCGTCTGAGCGTGCCGAATTTTGACACCGTCGGCGCAAGCAGTTTGTTGACGACCGTCGAAGATATGGCGAAGTGGGATCAGAATTTTTATGACAAACGTATCGGCGGAGCGGTCATCGAAAAGATGCAGGCAACGGCAACGCTCAACAGCGGCCAGAAGATCAACTATGCGAGCGGGCTGGTCGTTGATCGCTACAGAGGCTTGCGAATCGTCGAACACGCGGGCGCAGATGCAGGCTATCGTGCGCACTTCATGCAATTTCCCGATCAGCGATTCTCAGTTGTCGTCTTGGCCAACGTCAGTTTCATCTTTCCCAATACGCTTGCCCGAAAGGTCGCGGACATCTATCTGGCCGGGCAGTTCAAACCCGAAGAGAAGACCGAAACTCCGGCGGTCGCGGGCGTGACGCTCACCGAACAACAATTGCAAAAACGGGTCGGCGTCTTCTTTAACGCGCAGAACGGCGATGTTGCCCGAACTACGTTGCGCGATGGCAAACTCTGGCTTTCGGTTTCGGGAGTGATGCCGCCGCTCGTGCCGCTGAGTGAATCGCGCTTTCGCATTGTAACGCCACCGGCAGAGATTCTCTTCGAATCGGCGGCCAGCGGCAAAACGGTGTTGGTGATTGAAATCGGCGGCAGGCGCGCAGGCATGTATGACGAAGTGCTTTCGGTGATGCCGACGCCCGCTCAACTGAGCGAATACGCGGGCGCATACTACAGCGAAGAGATTGACTCGACCTACACCATCGCTCTCGATAACGAGAGGCTGACGCTGCGCAGAAAGAAATACCCGGCTGCTGTTTTGCAGCCGATCTTCAAAGATGCTTTTACGGTTTCCCCCGGGCTCGGCACGTTGCGGATTGACCGCGATGAGCAAGGGCGCATCGCGGGTTTCACTCTATTTGCCGGGCGCATTCGCAACTTTCGCTTTGTCAAAAAGTGAGGCGAGAGATTAGCGGTCACGATCATCGGGCACGGTGAACGACGAACGTTGCCAATAGCTGCCGTCAGTATATTCGATGCGATTGATGATGATCTTCTCTTTGTACTTCGTCTCGGTCTTCTTGCCGATGTCGTTGACGTTGATGACGCGGGTCGGCGGCGAAGGAACAAGCGATTGCAACTCGCGCTTTTTGCCCGCGCCGATCTTCTCTTTGTGATAGAACTGGTGGCGGTCGGCTTCGGCTTCAGTCTCTGGGTCTAAGAAGACATAATCCCAATAGATGGCTTTGATGTTTTTGGCGGCTCTATTTTCGAGCGTCACTCGGTAAGCATATTGCTCTTTGCGTTCGCCGGGGGGAATGTTGTCAGGATCATTGCGGCGGGCGCGCTCAATGGTGCTCGCCGTCGCGGGGTCTGGATTCGGGTCGGTCAGCACGCTCTCATAGGTGCCATCGTTTCGTCGCCGCCGTTCTTGCGAACCGAGATAGACATCGGTTGAGGCCGTCAGCGTGCCGTCAATGGGCGACCGCCTCTCCCAATTGAATTTCACAATGAGCAGGTCGGGCGGCTCTTCCGCAGGCGCAGAAGTTTGCGCCACTGCCATGACAGCGAGCAACCAAACAGAGGTCAGTCGCAACAACATCTTCATCTCTGATACCTCGTAGAGATTTTCGCGCCACACGGGCTGTGCTTATCATACACATTCATTACAACCCTGTCATAGGGAGTTGCCGATCACAATAAGCTGAGTTGAGAGGCGGTC
>CAYXVU010000179.1:0-6857 GCA_964468725.1 uncultured Clostridia bacterium | reverse complement strand
GACCGCCTCTCAACGGAGACGACTCATTTTTGCTTGGCAATTCGCTATTCGTACCCTTGGCGACCACAGGAAGAGTGAAATTGCCCGCCTGCGTTTCTGGTTGCTACAATCAGCGGCAAAGCGAAACCATTATGCAAACATCTACCCTCGTCAAACACAGCCTGACCCATTATTGGCGCACGAATCTGGCCGTCATCCTCGGCGTCGCTACTGCGGTTGCAGTGCTGGCCGGAGCGTTGTTAGTCGGCGATTCGGTGCGCGCTTCGCTGCGCGGACTGTTTTTGTCGCGGCTCGGCAACACGGATGACATCATCACCGCCAACGGTTTCTTCCGCGAACAGTTGGCCGCTGACCTCAAATCCGCCGAACCGTTCGCGCAAGCCTTCCGCGACGCCTGCCCGCTGATCATCTTCGAAGGGCAAGTACGACACGAAACGAACAAACGCTTGAGCAAGGTTTCGGTCTATGGCGTAGATGAACGCTTCTGGAAATTTCACGGCATCGCTGACCGGCAGATCGCCGAGGGCGGCACTCTCATCAGCAAAGCGTTAGCTGACGAATTAGGCGGAGCCATCGGCGATACGCTGCTGCTCACCTTTGAAAAGCCGTCGGCAATTCATTCCGAATCGTTGCACGGGCGCAAAGATGAAACCGGACGCACGGCGCGGCTCGCTCTGCAAGCCGTGTTGGCGGCCAACGAACTCGGCGAATTTTCCGTGCGCCCGCAACAAGGCGAAGTGCGCGCCGTCTTCGTTTCTCTCCGGCGCTTGCAAAAAGATTTGGAGCAAGCCAACAAAGCCAACGCGATTTTAGTTTCGGAGAATAAAGAATTCAGAATTCAGAGTTCAGAGTCGGCTACGCACATTGCGCTGCTAGAAAATTTGCTGCGCGAGAAATTCGCGCTCGAAGATGTCGGCTTGAAGCTGCGGGTGATTGCATCGCAACAGCAGATCGCCGTAGAAACCGCCAGCGCTATCCTCAGCGAAACGCTTGAAAAGACCATACGAGAAACCGCCAAACAATCGAACGTTGAGGCATCGGGAATCTTCACTTATCTCGCCAACTCAATTCGCAAAGGCGATAAAGCGATTCCTTACTCGGTGGTGTGCGCAGTTGAAGAGCCCGGCTTTGAGAATTTGGCCTATCAGGACGCGAACGTTCGCGCCGCAGCGGATGCGCCCGGTCGCAGAGACTCTCGACCTCTTGGAGGCGGCGTGATTTTGAATGAGTGGGCAGCCCGCGACCTTGATGCCAAAATCGGCGACATCGTTGAAGTAGAGTACTACCTATGGAAAGACGAAGGCCGCTTGGCAACCCAACAATACAATTTCTATGTCACGGCCACCGTGCCGATAGCCGGAGCCGCTGCTGACCGCGACTTGACGCCCGATTATCCCGGCATCACCGAATCAGAAAGTATGAGCGATTGGGACCCGCCTTTTCCGGTTGATCTCAGTCGCATACGTCAAAAAGATGAAGACTACTGGCATGAGTACAAGACCACACCGAAAGCTTTTCTAACTCTCAAAGAGGGTCAACAACTGTGGCAGTCACGATTCGGCAATCTCACCTCGATACGCCTGACTCCGCCGAATGCCAATCGGCCCGAATCTTTGTTGCCATCCTTCGGACAAAAACTGCGGGAAGCGATTGACCCGCTGACGGCGGGGCTGGTCGTCTTTCCGACCCGCGCCGATGGCCTACAAGCTTCGCAAGGCGCGACCGATTTCGGCGAGTATTTCGCCTACTTCAGTTTCTTTCTGGTGGCCTCTGCATTGCTGCTCACGGTTCTGTTTTTCAAGCTTGGCATTGAACAACGATTGCGCGAAATCGGCTTGCTGCGCGCCATCGGCTTTGCGCCCAACGCGATTCGCGCCATCTTTTTGAAGGAAGGATTTTTACTGGCGGCCATTGGCAGTGTGATTGGATTGCTGCTCGGCATCGCCTATGCGTGGCTGATGATGTTCGGGCTGCGGACGTGGTGGGTGGGAGCAGTCGGCACAACATTGTTGGAGTTGCACATTGCGCTTGCTTCGCTCATCTATGGCGCAGCGGGCGGCATCGTCGCCGCGCTCATCTGTATCGCCCTCACCTTGCGAGCGCTGCAATCGGCATCGCCGCGCAGCCTGCTGGTCGGGTCGGCGGTCAGCAGTCGGCAATCCGCAGCCAAAGCTTCGGTTGACGGGTCGCTACCCTCTTCTCGCCTCTATTCCCCTCTGCGATTGGCCATCGTGCTGGCGCTGCTCGGTTGCGGGCTGCTCGGCTTATCGTTGATGGGGACGATCAGTCAGACGGCAGGTTTTTTCGGAGCAGGGTTTGCGCTGCTCGTTGCCGCGCTCTTTTATCAAGCGGCTCGGCTCGGCGCGCCGCGGCGCGGGCAGATTTCGGGCAGCGGGTTGTGGCCGGTATCGCGGCTCGGCATTCGCAATGTCACCTATCGTCCGGGGCGCAGCGTTTTGTGCATCGCGTTGATTGCTTCTGCGACCTTCATCATCGTCGCCGTCGAAGCCTTTCGGCGCGATGGCGTTGCCGATGCGACCGACAAAAGATCGGGAACGGGCGGCTATCCATTGATGGCGGAGTCGTTGTTGCCGCTTATCTCGAACCCCAACACGGAAGAGGGGCGAGAGAGTTTGAACCTCTATTCGGATGCGAATTTCGATGCTGCGCAGGTGAGCTTCGCGCGCTTTCGTTTGCGACCGGGTGAAGATGCGAGTTGTTTGAATCTCTATCAACCGCGCAGCCCGCGCCTGCTCGCGCCGACGCCGGATTTCATTGCGGCGGGTCGCTTCGCCTTTCAATCTTCGCTTGCCGAAACGGATGAAGAGAAGAGCAACCCATGGCTGCTGCTCGATAAGCCGCAGGGCGATGGCGCAGTGCCAATTATCACCGATGCCAATTCGCTGACCTACGTTTTGCATCGCAGCATCGGCGATGAGTTCTTATTCGCCGCCGAAGGTGCGGAGCCGATTCGCATGCGTATCGTCGGAGCGTTGGCGGACAGCGTCTTTCAAAGCGAGTTGTTGATGTCGGAAGCGAACTTCAAACGGCTGTTTCCGGACTATGAGGGCTATCGTGTCTTTCTGATTGACGCGCCCGCCGCCGAATCATCGCGCATTGCGACGAAGCTTGAAGACCAACTCTCCGATTATGGTTTTGATGTCACCGCGACGGGCGAGCGATTGGCAGCCTTTCATCGCGTCGAAAATACCTACCTCTCAACCTTTCAAACGCTCGGCGGGCTGGGCTTGCTGCTCGGCACGATGGGATTGGCAACCGTGCTGCTGAGAAACGTGTTGGAGCGGCGGCGCGAATTGGCGCTCTTGCGCAGCGTCGGCTATCACGCCCTGCATTTCACTTTGATGGTCGTAGCAGAAAACTTGTTCTTGCTGGTTGTCGGACTGGCAACGGGGGCAGTCTGCGCCCTGATTGCAATTGCGCCTGCGCTGTTGCAGCGTGGCGGGCAAGTGTCGGCGCTCGCGCTCGGCGGGCTATTGATTTTCGTACTCGTCGTCGGCCTTGCTTCATCGGTCGCGGCGGTGCGGGCGGCGCTCAGATCGCCGTTGCTTCCGGCCTTGCGCGCCGAATAGAGAGGACGTATCGAACGACAGGACAAAATCTATTTAATGGGTTTTCTGCTTGGCGGGGGGTTGTTGCTCTATCTCGGTCGCAATCTGGTGCAGGCTTCGGCGCTCAGAACGTGGGGCATCACGTTGGGCGCAATGACGGCAGTTACGGTGTTGCTGGCGTCGGTCTACCGGTTGCGACTGGCGCTCCGCGAGAGCCTCAAACAACTGGCGCTCAAGGAAGCCGAACTCAACTTTGCGCGCGAAGTGCAAAACGCGCTCTTTCCACGTCATCTGCCCTGCGGCAATGGTTTGGAATTTGCGGCTTCGTGCACGCCTGCGCGCGGCATCGGCGGCGATTATTACGATGTGATGCAATTCCCGGACGGGCGTTTGGTCTTTGCGATTGCCGACATCAGCGGCAAAGGAATCTCGGCGGCCATACTGGTTGCCAATCTGCAAGCCTTGCTGCGGATGCTGACGCAAAGTACACGCTCGCCGCGAGAAATCTGTTCCTCGCTCAATCAACACCTCTTGCAGGTGACCGGCGAATCGCGCTTTGCGACGGTCTTCTACGCCGAATGGGATCCGCTGAGCCGACAGTTGCGTTATGCCAACGCCGGACATCATCCGCCGGTGATGATCGGGTCGTCGAACGGGCGCGTGTTGACAGAAGGCGGCATCCCCATCGGCATGTTTCCCGATTCGGATTTTCAAGAAGGCGAAGTGAAGCTCCAACCGCACGACTTGCTGGTGTTGTACTCGGATGGCATCACCGAAGCGATGTCGCGCGCGGGCGAAGAATTCGGCGAGGCGCGGTTGAAAGCCTTCATCGAAGCGCGCGCCCATCAGCCGCTTGGCGATATTCAAAGCGCCGTGTTGACGGCGGTGCGCGACTGGTCAGGCGATGAACCGGAAGACGATATGACGATCTTGTTAGTCAGAGCCACAGGGAAAGACGTGACGAGTGACGAGCCGCACGGGCTTGGAAGTTGATAGCGGCTGTCTCCTTTCCTTGATAACAGACGAACCACCGCAACGAGCAAGGATTGGGGCTCGTCACGGGTCATTCGTCACTTGTCACGACACAGAGGGGGGATTATGAAATTCGGACAACACGGCGTGCGCGAACATGTGAGGATGCTGCTGCCGCTTTTCGGGTTGATCGCTGTCTTTTGGTTGCTGCGTTGGGGGCTGGCCGAAATGGGAGCCGCTATGTGGGTGATTCGCCTCTTCAGCGTCAACGGTTCTTCCTCGCTCGCCGTCGTGGTGGCGGTGTTGCTCATTCATGTCCGCAACTTCGGTTCGTATGCCAACGTCTTTCTCATCAGCTTTCTGCTCACCCTGTGGGGCGAATTGCTGATCATTCTCGCTATCCTCTTTTCGTTGTTGACCGGAATGACCAACATCTACACCGCGCCGGAATTTTCGTTGCCAAGCTCAGACCCTTATCACTGGCGACACATTCTCGGCCATCTGACCTTTGGCGTCGGCGCGGGCACATTAATGGGCGGGTTGATGGGCAGTTTGCTGCTTTGGCTGTTGCGGCGTCTGGTGCCGCCACGCCCAGTGCGGTGACTGGTATCAGAAGAGGAAACCGGAAAGAGAGGGGGAAAATCGAATTCGCTCTTTCGCCTCTTCCCTACGGCTCTGGCTGTAACCTCACACCTGACATCTGTTTTACAACTTTGTACATTTGAAGCAGCAACCGTTCAGGCATAATCGCCTACGGTACGCAGTCATCAGCAGACGGGAGATTATCAAAGTCGGCTGGCGGGTCTCGACCGCCGCCTATATAACGATGAGAAGGCGGAATCTCATCATCGGCACAACCGCCGAACGGCTCGCCGTAAATCTCTTTATGTATCACTCGGCAACCGAATCTATTCAGAGGTGACGTTATGCAGTTTGGCTTTCTCAAAAAAATTTGGCGAACCAAAAGCTTTCTGAGCGCGGCGCTCGCGCTCGGTCTCTTTCCGTTCACAGTTAATGTTTTTGCCAACGATTGGACGCAGTGGGGCGGCCCGCATCGCAACTTCAAAGCGAATGCGACCGGGTTGGCCACCGTCTGGCCGAGCAAAGGGCCGAAACAGTTGTGGGCGCGTCCGCTTGGCGAAGGCCATTCGGCCATCATCGCAGACGGCACACGGCTCTACACCATGTACAGCAAAGGCGAACAGGAATTCGTCATTGCGATGGAAGCCGCGACCGGCAAAACGGTTTGGGAACACGCCTATGATTCGCCGACCGCCAGTCTCAACCTCGAATACGGCAAAGGGCCGCACTCGACGCCCCTGGTCGTCGGCGAAACCCTCTTCACCGTTAGCGCCATCGGCAAGCTCCTCTGTTTGAACAAAGCGACCGGCAAAGTGATCTGGTCGCGCGAACTGTGGAAAGAGATGAAGGGCGAGTTTCAAGATCGAGGGTATTCGCCGAGTCCGCTGGCGTACAAAGACACTATCATCTTGACGCTTGGCGGTGACGATCAGGCGCTTGTCGCCTTTCGCCAAAAAGACGGCACGGTGGTTTGGAAGAAACATACCCTGGAGGTCTCACCCTCTTCGCACCTCATCATCAACGTAGACGGACAGGATCAACTTGTCGCCTTTATGGGCAAAGAGATCGTCGGACTTGACCCCAATACGGGCGACTTGCTATGGAAGCACGGGCATCCGACCGATTACGGATTGAACATCAGCACGCCCGTGTGGGGCGAAGACAATCTGCTCTTCTTCTCGTCAGCCTACAGCGGCGGCAGCCGCGTATTGAAGTTGACGCGCAAGGAGGGCAAGACGACGGCTACGGAGGTTTGGTTTCATCGCCAGATGCGCGTGCATCACGGAACGATTGTCCGCGTGGGCGATACGGTCTATGGGTCGAGCGGTGATTTCGGCCCCGCGCCGTTTACGGCCATTGATGTGAAGACCGGCAAAATCATTTGGCGCGACCGCACTTTGCCGAAATCCACCTTCGTCTATGCCGACGGCAAGTTCATCATCCTCGACGAAGATGGCCATCTCTCCTTAGCGACGGTGACACCGGAAGGCATGCGAATCCATTCGCGCGCACAGGTGTTACAGAACATCGCGTGGACAGCGCCAACGCTGGCCGGTACGACGCTCTACATTCGAGATCGCAAGACTGTCAGGGCTCTCGATTTGCGCTAGGGTTTCCGGTTTCCGGCAGTAGCACCGTTTTTCGCTTTTGCCATCTTCCGTTCATAGATTAGTATTTCTGCATCCCAACAACAGGAGTCCTGAGAATGCGAAAAACGGTGCTGCTTTTACTCTT
>CAYXVU010000178.1:7827-12331 GCA_964468725.1 uncultured Clostridia bacterium | reverse complement strand
CGTTCTTCTCGATTTCTGGCGCGGACTTCGTCGAAATGTTTGTCGGCGTTGGCGCGAGTCGCGTGCGCGATTTGTTTGAGCAAGGAAAGAAGAATGCGCCGTGCATCATCTTCATTGACGAGATTGATGCGGTCGGTCGGCATCGCGGCGCAGGATTGGGCGGCGGACACGATGAACGCGAGCAGACGCTTAATCAGTTGCTCGTCGAGATGGATGGGTTCGAATCGAACGATGGCGTGATTTTGGTCGCCTCAACCAATCGCCCCGATGTCCTTGATCCGGCGCTGCTTCGCCCCGGCAGATTTGATCGGCGCGTCGTCGTCAGCCGCCCGGATGTGAAAGGGCGCGAAGGGATATTGGGCGTTCACACGCGCAAGATTCCGCTTGGCGACGATGTGGATGTCAGCATCATCGCGCGCGGCACGCCCGGATTTACCGGCGCGGACTTGGCGAATTTGGTCAACGAAGCGGCGCTCAATGCAGCACGTTACAATCGTAAAGTCGTTAGCATGACCGACTTCGAATGGGCGAAAGACAAGGTGTTAATGGGGTCGGAACGCCGCTCCATCGTCATGTCGAATGAAGAGAAACGCAACACCGCTTATCACGAAGCCGGACACACCCTCATCGGCATCAAGGTGCCAAACGCCGACCCGGTTCACAAAGTCTCGATCATCCCGCGCGGCATGGCATTAGGGGTGACGATGCAACTGCCGGAGGCTGATCGCTACGCGCACACCCGCGAATATCTTGAAGGTCAGATCGCCATTCTGATGGGCGGGCGCATCGCCGAAGAGATTTTCCTCAACCATATGACGACTGGCGCTTCCAACGACATTGAACGGGCAACCGAACTATCGCGGCGCATGGTCTGCGAATTTGGCATGTCGGATTTAGGACCTATCACCTTTGGCAAGAAAGAGGAGCAAATCTTTCTCGGTCGGGAGATCGCCCAACATCAGGACTACAGCGAAGACACGGCGATCAAGATTGATCAGGAAGTCAAACGCATTGTGATGGAGCAATACACGCGAGCGCGGCAGATCATCACCGAAAACAAGGAGGCGCTGACCCGCATCGCCGAAGCCTTGCTCGAACGTGAGTCTCTCGACGGCGTGCAGATTCGTCGGTTGGTCACCGGGCTACCACTTGATGATGACCACCTGACGCCGACGCGTGATGAGAAGCCGAAAGCCGAGCCGAAACCGTCACGCCTCAAACCATTGATCCCGCCGGTAACCGGCGATGCGACGGCCTAAGCCAATCATAACCCGATTCGTGGGGAGAGGGATGAAGTTCGAAGATTTCATCCCTCTTTTTTCATCTGCTTCATGCGGGTTGCGCTGAATTGCCAACCTGCGTGATTGGCAATACCGGATTATTTTTTCTCGCGCAACTTACCAATTGCTAATCGTATGGTGTCAGCGTTTTTCGCGTCGGGTTCGGCTTTCAGATAGGCTTCGAGCGCCCGAGCAGCCTCTTCTTTGTTACCGCGACGTTCATAGATTCGGGCGCGTTGAATATAGACTTCGTTGAGTTTGTGGTTGCTCATCTCGAAGGCGCGGTTAAGCTCTTGTTCCGCTTCGGCAAGATTGGCAAGGCGGTCTTTTTCTTCCTTATCGCGCAGCGCCAGTTCGATCAGCGTTAAAGCGTGATAGTAATGCGAGCCGATGTGATTGGCATTGAATTTTGCTGCCTCTCGAAAAGCGAATTCGGCGACGAGAAACTTCTGTTGTTTAGCGGTCACCAATCCGAATAGGTAATAGACGGCGCCATCGCGCTCATTGACTTGGCGGGCGCGTTCGAGCGGCGCGATGGCCTCATCACATTTGCCCGTGCGGTAGAGTTCAGCGGCCAGCGCCATGTTGGCTTGGAAGTAGTCGTTGAAAGTAGCGAGCGCTTCGTGCAGCAAGGCGATGCCTTCATCGGACTTTCCTTCGCGCAGCTTGAGGATGGCCTTGTCATACGCCTCGCGCGCTGCTTGAGGAACTTCCTGAACAAAATTGATGCCGGGCGTACCCGCAGGCGTATTGCCGTGCGGTTGCAGTACGACTTCCACATTGATGACTTCTTGAAAGCCTTCGCGCGGGGCGCGCGCAAAACGGGCAATCTGCACTTTGGTTTCGTACCCTGACAGCGAGACTTCGAGTTCATAATCCCCGCCGCGCAAATTGGCAAATTCGAAGTCACCGTCCGTGCGAGTGAAAGTTTGCGCAACCATATAGCCGCCAGCGACGCGTAACTCGACCATCGCGTTATTTAAGGTTGCTCCGCTTGTCGAACGAACCTTGCCGCGCAAGGTGTTCTCATTGCGCTGCGCGGAGGCTGCTGTGACCAAAAAAACGATGCAGGCGAGAGCAGGCCAAAGTGGCTGTCTTTTCATGGCTGTCCCTCCGCTGGAAAAGATGGCGGCATTATACTCCGAAATCCGCATTTCCAAACAGCCAGCGGGAAAGAGTACAAAGAATCAGGACAGAATTTGAAAGGCAAAAGTCAGAATCAAGACAGGAAAAGGAGGTACGATGTGCCTCCTTTTCCTGTCTCCCTTATGGTTCACGATTGCCGTTAACGGGTTGAACTGCCCGACGGCATCGGTGGCAACTTCATGGAAACGCGCTCGTCTTTGGTTGTAGACTGCCCGCTGCCGACTTCGCCAAATATCTCTTTGATAGCCCCGACCGAAGACAAGACCGAACTGGTTTCAACCGGCATGAAGACCACTTTCGAGTTCTGACTTGTGGCCATCTGCGTGAGCGATTCGATATAGCGTTGCATGAGCAAGTAGTAAGCCGAATTGCCTTGATTGCCGCTGATGGATTCGGAGATTTGGCGAAGAGCCTGCGCTTCGGCTTCCGCAGCGCGAAGGCGCGCTTGCGCCGCGCCTTCGGCGCGCAGCACAGCAGAGGCTTTCTCGCCTTCAGCGCGGGCGATGGCCGATTGCCTTTCGCCTTCAGCGCGGGCGATGGCGGCTTGTTTTTCGCCATCGGCTTGCAAGATGAGGGCGCGGCGATTGCGCTCGGCGGTCATCTGCTTCTCCATCGTTACGCGCACGTCTTCCGGCGGGTGAATGTTGCGAATTTCGACGCGGGTGACTTTCACTCCCCACTTGTCAGTGGCTTCATCGAGCACCGTACGCAATTTGCTATTGATCAAATCGCGCGAGGTGAAAGTGTGATCGAGGTCAAGCTCGCCAATGATGGCACGCATCGCCGTGATCGTCAGTTGGGTGATCGAGCCGGTGAGGTCTGCAACTTCATAGATGGCTTTGATCGGATCGGTGATTTGATAATAAAGAACCGAATCAATCGCCACCGTGACGTTATCGCGCGTAATGACGGGCTGCGGCGGAAAATCGAGCAACTGCTCGCGCAGATCGAGTGTCGTAAGTCCCGGACGTTGCCCGCTCCAGTAGACGATGCGCGGCTTATCAATGAAGGGCAGAATAATGTTTAACCCGCTGGTGGCCAGTTTATGGAATCGCCCCAACCGCTCGATGGCAATGACCGACGCTTGGCCGACGACGCGAAACGATTTCAATAGAATGACCAATACCGAAAATGCGATGAATCCCAGAACGACTAATCCGAAGCCTTCCATGATGTTTTCTCCTTCCTCTTGACCGCAGCGGCGATAGGCGGCTGTTTCTGATGAGTCTCCGCCCGATACTCAGTCTCTTGTTGGCCGGTTGGCTCAACCCACTTAGCTCGGCTCACTTGGGCGTTTCCTAACGCGAGGCATAAGCGGCGCAGTTGGGAAACGCGCTTGAGACGTGTGGTAACAGCTTTCACAGACAGGTCAACTTTCATCTCGCACCCCCTGCAATGCGACAATGGCGGAAATCCATAAACTGCCATTGCCAAGCCGCCACAGAGAGCATAGTCAATGCCCTTTTCGGCTAAGGCAGTCACCACCAGTTTGAATTCTTCATATAGATCAATCACCGTTTCTCTAGCATCCTCAAGATGCTCTTTTTTCTAGCCGACTTACTCTTTCAATCGTCTTGACGCGCGCCACGACGGCTCATCATCTACGCGTCTGACATAGACCGATGCGCCTTCAACGCGCTCAATCAGCACCTGATCGCCCGCTTGTAATCGTTCATCCGCATCAATGGGGAAGGCGCGCCAGGTCGCGCCCTGTACACGCACAGCGCCTTCGTGCGTCGGCCCGCTTGAGGTTTCGACGACCACGCCCACCCGTCCGGGCAGCGCTTCGACGCCGGTCTTCAACTCTCGACCCGGCGAGTCGCGCAGAAAGAACTTCTCGAAGATCGTCCGCGAGGCGATGGTGAGCAGTACCGAAACGGAAAGGAAGATGAAGATTTGAAATGGCAGCCCGATAACGCCAGTTAAAGCCAGCAACCCCGCCACGCCTGCGCCGATGCCGAACCACAGCAACACAAAACCAGCGGTGAACATTTCCGCTACGATGAAAATCGCAGCAAGGACGAACCAGACGTACCAGAGATAATCCATACGATTACAAGACGGCAGCTTACTGCCGG
>CAYXVU010000178.1:0-7727 GCA_964468725.1 uncultured Clostridia bacterium | reverse complement strand
AGTTCTCAATGGACAATTGGCGACCGACTGCCTTTCCTGCTGAGTAATAACAAGCTTTGCCGAGCGTGTCTAGCCCGCGCGCTATGCTGCGGCCAGGTGTCGTGTGCCTGCCTGCTCCTCGCCTTCTCGGTCAATCTACCGAAAGCGGCCTCTCCTCTTTCATCGCACGCGCCAACTCCCCTTCACCCATCGGTAAGCCGGGTAACTGGCTGCGAGCAGCACCAGCGTGTAGAGACTCTTACGCGTATCGCTGGCAATGGCACTCACCAAAAAAGCCAACGAGCCGACCAACGTCAAGCCAGTTGTCACCGGATACCCCCACGCTTTGTACGGGCGCGGGCGTTCAGGTTCGCGCCGTCGCAAAATGAAGAGGGAGGTGAAAGAGAGCGTGTAATTGACTACAAAGAAAAAGGCCAACATGCCGGTGATGGTTTCAAAGATTTGCTGCGCATCTTCAAATGCACCGCCCAGCAGGAATAAGACGGCAACGGCGGCGCTGGTAAACAAGGCGAGCGATGGCGTGCCGCCTTCGTTGACTTCGGCAAAACGGGTCGAGAACAACCCATCGCGGCTCATCGCAAAGACTACGCGGGTTGACATCAGGTGATAGGCATTGATCGAACTGAGCATCGAAAGAATCATCAGCGAGCGAATCACCGTGTCACCGTACTCACCAAATACCGACTGTGCGGCTGCGCCTGCCGCCAATTCATTCCCGGCTATGGAGGAGATCGGCAAGAGGTAAATCAATGCTACGTTCATCAGCAGGTAAATAGCGGTGACCGACAACACGCCGCCGAATGTCGAGCGCGGAATATCGCGGTCGGGATTGCGAACCTCTTCCGAGAAGTAGACGACGCCTGCCCACCCGTCGTAGGTATAGATCACCGCTTGCAACGCCAAAATGACGCCGAGGAAAGTGACGGGATTGGGGGCGGCCACTCCTGCGCTCGGAGATGAAGAGGTTGTTGAGCCAAAGAGAAAGCAGGCGGCGATGAGCGCCAGAAACGCCAGGGTTTTGAGCAGGCTCGTTAGGTTTTGTGTGGCGCTGCCCCATCGCAAGCCGCGCCATTGCAACACCGCAAAGATGATGATAACGGCCAGCGCGATGGAGATTTTGTAAGCGGCAAGCGCAGGGAATAGCCCGCCGCTGTATTCGCCGATGACGACGGCCACTGCCGCGCTCGTTCCGCATGTTGAGAGCCAGTCGCTCCAGCCAATGACGAAGCCTGCGTAATCACCGAGCGCATAACGGGCAAAGACGTACTGCCCGCCGGAGCGCGGCAGTAGCGTGCCGAGTTCGGCTATCGAAAAAGCGCCGAGCAGCGCGTAGAGTCCGCCAATCACCCACACGCCAATAAAGAGCCAAGCGTTTGGTAACTGCGCGGCGACTTCGCCGGGGGTGCGGAGGATGCCTGCGCCGATGGTGTTGCCGATGATGACAGCAAGCCCGAAGCCTACGCCGAGAATTTGCAGCAAGCGGCCTCGCGGGTTGCGTTCCGGCAAGCAGGTGTCTCCTCTCTGCTATCAGGTGAAGGGTAAAAGTTAAAGGTTGAGGGTTAGGCGTTCAGCAGTTCGCTTTTACGGAGAGTGCGGCAATCAACTCTGTGATTCTCAACTTTCAACCTTCGGCTTTCAACTTTCAGGATGTTGGCTTATTGGGCAGTGGCGCGACGGCGTGAAAGTCTTGATGAATGCGCTCCGCGTATTCATTGAGCAATTGTTCGACACGCGCCGGGTCAGGCGATGCGACGATCAAGCCGACGTGAAAGCGTTTGTTCAAACGCCAAGCGATTTCCGAGTCTGTATAAGCCGATGTGTCCGGCCACTCCTGTTTGGCCAGCGAGATGATCACCCCTGCATAATCATCGCGGTGTGGCGGCAGTTGATATTCGCGCTCGCTTCCTGCGACTTCGATGCGCGCCCATTCGATCCATAGGTTGATGCCGGTCGCGGCTTCGATCATCTCCGCAATGTTTGCGCCGCCAACGCGCGAAGCGGTCTCTAAAAAGTAGAATTGCCCGTCGGCCTGGCTCTTGATGAACTCGGTGTGGGTTACGCCACGCACTAAGCGAAAGGCTTCGATCAGTTTGCGATTGATCTCATCGAGGGCGAGGGCGTCTTGGCTCTCTTTCGGGATTCTACGAGTTGCAAAGATACCGCCTTCGTGCGCAACATCCATGGGCGGTTGAGTGTATTTTGAGACCGCATGAAAAACGACTTCGCGTTCGCTGATGATGGAGTCTACGTGATAGATGTCGCCGGGCACATAATGTTCGAGGACGTAGAAAGATTGTTTGTCGCCGAGTTCGTCCAGTATCGGCCATAGATCATCGGCGCTGCGAACTTTTTTGATGCCGATGGCAGAGGCTTCCGAACGCGGCTTGAGCAACCACGGCGGCGGCACACGCGCCATATACTCGCGCAAGCGGTCATAGTTGAGCGCATGGACGAATTCGGGAACCCGTATGCCGTTGTCACGCGCTTGCACGCGCATCGCCAGTTTGTCGCGGAAGTGGCGCGCCGTCGTGTCGCCCATACCGGGCAAGCGCAGATGTTCGCGCAGCAAGGCGGCGGTTTCGACTTCGTAATCATCAAGGGGCACAATGCGATCAATCTGTTCGGTGCGTGCCAGATAGCTGATGCCTTTGATAACATCGTCGCGGTTGTAGAGGTCGGGCATGTAAAACGTCTCGTCAATGGCCTCTTTCGGCCAATCGGCTTCGACCAGCGATTGCACGGTGACAAGCAGAACGCGGCAACCGAGATTTTTACATTCGCGGATAAAGGCCGCGCCCTTTTCATAGCTGGCGATGCACAGAACCGTTAGCGGTCGTTGTTCGGACACGATAAGCGCTCCTACGAAGGTTTGCTAGGGAAGAGAGAGAAGAGTTACCCCAGCGAGGGGTACTCACTTGCGTTGGTTTGCCAACCTCTTCGACCTGTGCGGTTGCTCCCGGAGGAGCGCCGTGATGTCGGGAGCGGCAACCCCGTCTCTCGCGCCTTCTCAAAGCACGGGGATTATACAGATTGGTGTTGCATCGTGCGATAGCCGATAGCCCTTCGGGAATAAAATGGTTGCGATTGGGTATCTATATCCACGAAAGCGGTTTTCGCTCGACGTGTTTTTTCATGTGGATCAGAGATAAAGGAGCAGGGTTATGACAGCACGCAAGCGCATCGTAATTTTGGGCGGCGGTTTTGGCGGCGTTTATACGGCGAAGTATTTGGAGAAGGAGCTCGGCGGTCGGGACGATTTCGAAATCGTGTTGATCAACAAAGAGAACTATTTTGTCTTTCAGCCGATGTTGCCCGAAGTCATCTCTGGCACTATCGGCCTGCTCGACACCGTCAACTCGATTCGCAGGTTGCTGCCGAAAACCACCCTGCACGTGCGCGAAGTTGAAGGGATTGATCTGGAAAACCGCATCATTATCACCAGCCCGGGCTTTCGCCCGCACGCCCACAAAATCTCGTATGATTACTTGGTGATGGCGCTCGGCAACGTGACGGACTTTCGCGGACTGCGTGGCCTGCCCGAACACGCCTTGCCGTTCAAAAACCTGGCTGACGCGATTTACTTGCGCAATCACATCATTCGCGCCCTGGAAGAAGCAGCCATCGAAACGGATGATTTGGAACTGCGCAAACAACTGCTGACCTTCGTAGTCGCGGGCGGCGGCTTTTCCGGTATTGAAGTGGTCGCCGAAATCAATGACTTCGTGCGCGGCGTGGCGCGCAACTATAAAGGGATTGACCCGGCGGAGATTCGCGTTGTGCTTCTGCATTCGCAAGCCCGCATCTTGCCGGAGGTAAGCGAAAAGCTGGCGCTCTTCGCGCAAAAGATATTGAGCAAGCGCGGCGTCGAACTGCGGTTGCAGACGCGGTTGGAAGCGGCGACCGGCGAAGAAGCCATTTTGCAAGACGGCGAAAAGATTTCGACGCGCACGCTGGTTTCGACTGTGCCGTCATCCCCGCATCCCATCATCGAGATGCTCGACTTGCCCAAAGGCAAAAACAGCCGCTTGATTGCCGACCCGTATCTGGCGGTTGAAGGCGCCCCCAACATTTGGGCGCTCGGCGATTGCGCGCAGATTCCCGATCCGAGCGGGCAAGGTTTCAGCCCGCCGACCGCGCAACACGCGATTCGTCAAGCTAAGACGGTCGCTCACAATATCGTTGCGGCAATGCGCGGCGGCGAAAAACGCGCTTTCGGCTTCAAAGGGTTGGGCAAGATGGGCGCGTTAGGGCATCGTTCGGCAGTCGCGGAAATTTTTGGTATGAACATTTCAGGCTTTCTGGCCTGGTGGATGTGGCGGACGATCTATTTGATGAAGATGCCGGGTTGGGGCAGACGGTTGAAAGTTGCCACCTCATGGACGCTTGATCTGTTTCTACCCGCCGAGTTGGTGCAGGTGCGTTTTGATCGTTCGGCGGGTCTGTTGCAAGAGCATTTCGAACCGGGCGAAACGATCTTTCAGCAGGGCGATCTGGGTGACCGAATCTATATGATCATCAACGGGCAGGCCGAAGTCGTGCGCCGCGAAGAAGCCGAAGAACAAATATTGGCACAACTTGGGCCAGGCGAATTTTTCGGCGAGATGGCCTTGCTCAATCAAAGCGAGCGCATGGCGACGGTGCGTTGCACCGCGCCGCTTGATGCTGTCAGTCTGCCCAAGCGGGAATTCGGGCTATTGACCGCCTACTTGCCGCAACTGCGCGATAATCTCACCAGCGTCATGAACAACCGTATTCAAATGAACCAACAGAAGAGCCTGAAAGTAGATCATCGCTGAAGCAATAGGTGAAAGAGATAACGCCAGCAGCGGTTTTCGGTTGGTCGTCTGCGCAAGCCGATTCACGGTTCTGTCAGCACGGGGAGTAGAGGAGCGGCATCGGCGATGGAAAGGTGCTGAGGCTGCCTCTCTTCGCAGGGTGATTGTCTCTGCGGCGTACCCCAGTTCCGTCGGATTGCCAATTGTCGTCGTTCGGTTATATGGCTCTGCACCTCTTGTGACCTGTATCGTTATCCTTCACATCGGCTCTGTGCGGTTGTGCGATTGATTTACCCGATATCTAACCGCGCAACCTTTGCCTATCCATGGGCGGTTTCTCTTCGCTTACCCGCCTTCATAATCTGCGCGCAAGGAACCGAGCAAAGGCGCATAAAACCATAGAGTTGAGCTGCCGCCCGACGTGAGAGCAGAACCTTGACACTCAGTTTTCGAACGTGTAGAGTGAGGGCTTGCCTCACATGAAAGAAGAGCGACAAATAAACCGGAGACTGCGTTCAGAGTCACATCTTTCTCTCTCTGAAAGGGGAGACTTCTGTAGCGCCGAAGATATCTAACCTCAATGTGCTCGGAAACGAGAAGGCGGCGCAGAGCCTTCGTCTCTTTCCGCAGGCTGGCAAAATGGTTCGTCGCTTGTGAGGCGTATGCTGCATGGACTTGAAGGAAGCAAGGCGATACAGCATACTATGTGGCATCAAGAAAGCGTTCTTGGAGTTGTCGAGTCGTACAACCTTCTTCGCATTGTCTCGATACGCACAACCAAGAGCAGTTTCTTCGTTTCCACGAGAGACGCGAAGTCTCTGTCCCTCGCGGACGTAGTTTCGATACCGTCGAATAACGGCAGTGTAGGAGGAGCATCCAAGTGATGGCGATAGATAACGTAAACCAGTCCGGTGCAAGCGCGGCGACCGATAGCGCCGTAGAAGAATCCGCCAATTCTACTCAACCCACCGGCCCAGACAGCACAGCAGATCATCCGGTTGCTGAAACCCAACCGACTGATGCCGCCGAAACGACCGCTGCCCAACCGGCTGATGCCGCCGAGGCAGCCCAACCGACGGAAACAGCAGAAGCCGCCGGTGACAACGCTGTGCAAGCAAGCGAAAACGCCTCCGAATCGGGGGGCGAAAGCACGGGCACAGACTTCGGCGCAATGCTGGAGAGCTACGAGAAAGAAAGCGCGGCTACCAAACAAGAAGGCGAGATTGTTCGCGGCATCGTTGTTGGCATCTCCGATCAGAATGTCTTGATTGACATCGGCTACAAATCCGAGGGCGCAGTTCCCCGCGAAGAGTTTCTCGATCATCAAGGCGAGATCGCCGTCAAACGCGGCGATGAAGTTGCCGTCTTGATTAAGAGCCTCGAAAACCCCGATGGCTATGTCGTGCTGTCGCGTGCCGATGCTGTGCGCGTGCAATCATGGGAACGATTGCGAACCGCGCATCAAAATCAGGAAACGGTCCCGGCTCGCGTCATCGAGCGCATCAAGGGCGGCTTGAAAGTCGAAATTGACGGCGTCGCCGCCTTCTTGCCCGGCTCGCAAATTGATGTGCGCCCGGTTCGCAACCCCGACTCCTACATTGGACAAGAGCTCGAAGTCCGGGTCATCAAGCTCAATCGCAAACGCAATAACGTCGTGGTGTCACGCAAAGCGGTCGTCGAAGAGTTCGTCAATCTGAAAAAATCCGAAACCCTCGGCGAAATCGAAGAGGGCATCATCATGGAAGGCTCCGTGAAGAACATCACCGATTACGGCGCTTTCGTTGATCTCGGCGGCATTGACGGCTTGTTGCACATCATTGATATGAGCTGGGGACGCATCCAATCTCCCGGCGAGTTGTTCAAAGTCGGCGACCCCGTGCAAGTCAAAGTTCTCAAATTTGATCGTGACAAAGAGCGCATCTCGCTCGGCTACAAACAGCTGTTGCCCGACCCCTGGCAAAGCGTTGCTGAACGCTTCCCCATTGGCTCGCTCATCAAAGGCAAGGTTGTCAGCCTGACCGATTACGGCGCTTTCATCGAGATTGAACCGGGGGTCGAAGGGCTAGTACACGTCAGCGAAATGACCTGGTCGAAACGGCTGAAACATCCCTCGAAGATCGTCTCGATGGGACAGGAAGTCGAAGCCCGCGTGCTCGAAGTGGATTCCCACAATCGCCGCGTCAGTCTGGGAATGAAGCAGATCACCCCTGATCCATGGGAGACCCTGCTCGAACGCTACCACATCGGCTCGCGTGTCTCCGGCAAGGTGCGTTCGTTGACCGATTTCGGCGCCTTCCTTGAAATCGAAGACGGCATTGACGGATTGGTTCACGTCTCCGACATCTCGTGGACGAAGCGCATCAAGCATCCGTCGGATGTGCTCAAGAAGGGGCAACAGGTGGACGCAGTTATCACCAACATTGACCTTGAAGGTCGCAGGCTGAGCCTCTCGATCAAAGACCTCGAACCGAATGCGTGGGATCGCTTCTTTGAGACTCATAAACTCGGCGATGTCATTAAGGGCAAGGTTGTGCGCTTTGCCAACTTCGGCGCTTTCGTCGAAATTGAAGAAGGCATCGAAGGTTTGTGCCACGTTTCGGAACTGAGCGATGAGAGAGTCGAAAAGCCCGAAGACGCCATCAAAGTCGGGCAGGTCTTACCGTTCAAAATCCTCAAACTCGATCCCGGTCAAAAGAAGATCGGACTCTCGGCGCGCGCCGTCGGCAAAGAGAACGACCGCGAAGATGTGCGTCATTATCAAGACACCGGCATGGCTACGCTTGGCGATATCGCCGGATTGAGAGTCAACAGCGCGGAAGAGAAGACGGACGAAGACGAAGAGTAGTCGCGCGAAATAAAGATGCGATGATGAAGTTGACAGGGCGCGCGGCACGTCGTGGTTAACCCCCAATGGTGGTGCGGAAAAAGACGAGCCGCGCGCCATTTTACGAA
>CAYXVU010000177.1:0-12373 GCA_964468725.1 uncultured Clostridia bacterium | reverse complement strand
TCGGCCATGCGGCGCAGCGTTTCCACCACCGCTTCGCGCACTGCCGGGAGGGTCGCAACGATGGAAGAGGCCTGACTTGTCTCCGGCAATCGAATCGCACCGGTGACATCGCGCCCGTCCAAGAAGATGCGTAATTGGTCGGGCGTACCTTCGAATCGGATGCTTGCCGTGCGCGCTATCTGTGCAATAGCGCCGTGATCGTCCAGCGCCGTCGCCGTATCGAGCGCTTTGCGGGCGATGGCGCGATAGACCGCGCCCGAATCGAGGTACAGGAAACCGAGGCGATGCGCCAAAGTTTTGGCCAGTGTGCTTTTGCCTACGCCCGAAGGCCCGTCAATCGCTATGATGGTTCCCATTGTCGGTTGCGCCGCCTCATGGCCTGGCTGCCAGAATCGTTTTGAGATGTTCGAGGGCCGATTCAATATCCCCACGCTCGACATCTTTATGAGTGACCATGCGCATCTCGCGCGCATTGATGCCGTTGGCTAGCACTCCGCGTTCTTTGAGCTTTGCGGATAGCTCGGCGGTATCCATACCGGTATCGCGGATGTCGAAGACCAAAATGTTGGTCTGCACTTTTTCTGGGTCAATCGCCACGCCGGGTATCTGCGCGAGGCTCTGCGCCAGAAACTGCGCATTTACATGATCTTCTGCCAGTCGAGCCGTCATCTTTTCAAGCGCCACGATACCAGCGGCTGCGAGCACGCCGACTTGACGCATTGCGCCGCCGAACATGCGTCGAACAGCTAAGGCGCGATCAATGAACGGGCGTGTGCCGACGATCATCGAGCCAACGGGAGCTGCCAGCCCTTTCGACAGGCAAAACATCACGGAGTCGAATGGTCGTGCTAACTCTGCGGCATCGCTGTTGAGCGCAATCGCGGCATTGAAGATGCGCGCGCCATCAAGATGAACGGGTAGTCCGAGAGCCTGCGCTTGTTCACAGATGTCAACCATTTGCGCCAAAGGAAGGCACGCGCCGCCCGCCATGTTATGAGAGTTCTCTAAGGCAATCAGTCCGGTTTGCGCGACATAATAGGCGCTGCGCGGGCGAATGGCGGCTTCAATCATTGGCCAATCGAGCAATCCATCCTCCCCGCGAATCGGGCGCGGCAAAGCGCCGCTGACGACCGCCATTGCTCCCATCTCATAGTTGAAGATGTGGCTACGTTCTTCGAGGATGACCTCCTGCCCCGGTCGCGTATGGATATGAAGGCAGATTTGATTACCCATTGTGCCGGAGGGAACAAAGAGCGCCGCCTCTTTGCCAAGCAGATGGGCTGCAAGTTCTTGCAATCGGTTGACGGTCGGGTCTTCGAGGTAAACATCATCGCCGACTGGCGCCAGCGCCATCGCCTCGCGCATTTCGGCGGTCGGTTGAGTCACCGTATCGCTTCGCAGATCAACGTAGCTCATCATCATCTCCCCAATTGGCTAACAGATTTGGGCGGTCATCATAGCACGCCATCAGCATTTGGTCAGCTTGTCGTGCGACTTATCGCTTTGTTAGATTGCTCAATCTTATGAGCGATTTGACGCAACCGAAACCCCAGTCCCCTGCAATCGCCGTTGTCGGCGCGGGCTATTGGGGCATCAATCATGTGCGAAACTTCTCCCAACTCGATGCTCTGCATACGGTCTGTGATACGCGCCCCTTCATACTCGATCAACTGCAAGAGAGATTTCCCGACGCCCATCTCGAAGATGATTATCAGGCGTTGCTTGCCAACTCGCAGATTCGCGGCATCGTGATTGCGACGCCTGCCGAAACGCATTACCAACTCGTGCGTTTGGCGCTCGAAGCGGGCAAAGATGTGCTGGTCGAAAAACCCTTGACCCTGGAAGTAGGGGAAGGCGAAAAGCTGGTCGAGCTTGCCGAGGCGCAGGGCGCGATTTTGATGGTTGGCCATTTGCTTGAATACCATCCGGCTATCGTCCGTCTGCGCGAGTTGGTGGTTGACGGGACGCTCGGTCAACTGCGGTACCTCTATTCGAATCGGTTGAATCTCGGCAAAGTGCGCCGCGAAGAGAATATTCTCTGGAGTTTTGCGCCGCACGATATGGCCATCATTTTGCGGCTGACCGGACAGTTGCCGACCCGCATCGCTGCAACGGGCGGCGCGTACTTACAATCCGACATTGCGGATGTGACGGTTACCCATCTGGAATTTCCTGACAACGTGCGCGCGCATATCTTTGTCAGTTGGTTGCATCCTTACAAAGAGCAACGCTTGGTGGTGATCGGTTCGCAACGCATGGCGGTCTTTGACGATGTGCGAAAAGAGGGGAAGTTGCAGGTTTACGATCAAAGCGTCGAATTCGTAAACGGCGAACCGATGATTCGAAAGAATGAGGGGGTTGCTGAAGTGTTGGAGATTGCCGAACCATTGCGCGCCGAGTGTCTGCACTTTCTTGAGTGCATCGAAACCCGCACACAGCCTCTGACCGACGGAGCAAGCGGGCTACGCGTGCTGCGGCTGCTCAATGCGGCGGAAGAATCATTGAGAGCCAACGGTCAGCCTGTCGATCTGTAGTTGCTGAGGGGATGATTATGAAGGGATGAAGGAATTCGAGGAATTCAGGGGATTCAAGGAATTCAGAATGAATAGGGAAGCGGCGCAGCCGCACCCTTCCCCTTCTGAATTCTTGAATGCTGAATTCTTGGTTCCTCTGAGGATGGGGGAGAAGAATGGAAAAGGACTATTTCGTACACGAATCGAGTTACATTGATGAACCTTGCGAGATCGGCGCGGGCACGAAAATCTGGCATTTCTCGCACATCATGAAGAATTCGAAGATCGGACGTGACTGCAACATTGGACAAAACGTAGTGGTGTCGCCCGATGTGATTATCGGCAATAACGTCAAACTGCAAAATAATGTCTCCGTCTACACAGGGGTTGAGTTGGAAGATGATGTTTTTTGCGGCCCTTCGATGGTCTTCACCAACGTCATCAATCCGCGCAGTCACGTGTCGCGCAAAGATGAGTATCGCCGAACGCTGGTCAAGAAAGGCGCTTCAATCGGCGCAAACGCTACCGTCGTCTGCGGCAATACGATTGGCCGCTATGCCTTTATCGGTGCAGGCGCAGTCGTCACGATGGACGTACCGGACTACGCCATGATCGTAGGCAACCCCGGACGCATCATCGGGTGGATATGTGTCTGCGGCATCAAATTGCCGATGGATCGAGATGCCGAGTTGGACGAAACCGCAGGTTGCTCCGCCTGTGCGCGACGCTATTTGAAGAAGAACGGTGCGGTTGTCGAGATGGAATCGTGAGGGAGAGGAAGTGTGAAGGGTTGACCCTTCACGCTTCGGCTTGATAAATCAGGGCTCGTACAGATCAGGCAGCCAGGCGGGTTTTCCGCGCGGTGACGATAAGGTCTTCGGGACGCAACTCCACTTTCATTTCGCGTTCTGCACTGCATTCATAGCATACCTGAATAAGTTTGTTATCCGATTTGCGGGGATGCGGGACTCCCCAATAATGGGTGTGACTCGTAAACAGAGATAAGATACTCATTTTTCAACCTCCAGTACATTAGACGAAGATTTTGAAGCTCATGCTGCAAAATTTTTTCTCCGCCATGTAAAAAATTATCCCTACCGCTAGGGAGCATGGGGAATCTGTAAAAATACCTTGCCGACCGTTGCCCTCATTCACTATATCCTGCTGCGCAGGTTTATTATTCCTAACGTCGAATCATCTTTTATCATGCCCTGTCAGAATGCCGACTCCGAGATAGCACGTAATCACCTTGCTCAATCGCCCCTTCTCTTGATTGATCTGCAATTCCACCGTTGACTACTTGTCACCTTCGGCTGATTGGCTGTACTTTTCACACGACCATGAATACGCAACAGCAGAAGCTTTTGGATGAGGCGCACAATCTGCGCGAAACGATCCGCTATCACGACGAGCGCTACTATATATTGAGCGACCCGGAGATCAGCGACTATGAATACGATCAATTGCTCCGTCGCTTGCGTGATTTGGAAGAGGCGCACCCGGAATTGATAACGCCGGATTCGCCGACGCAACGCGTCTCAGGCCGCGCCGTCGAAGGCTTTGCAGAGTACACCCATCGCCGCCCAATGCAATCGCTCGATAACACCTACTCGTTTGATGAACTACACGATTGGCATCGCCGCGTGTTGAAAGGGGCAGGGCGCGATGCGGTTGACTATGTCGCGGAATTAAAGATTGATGGCATCAGTATTTCGTTGATTTATGAACGCCGTGCGTTGGCGCGCGGCGTGACGCGCGGCGATGGGACAGTGGGCGATGATGTGACGACTAACGTGAAGACGATTCGCTCGATTCCGCTGACGATTCGCGCCGCGGCCTTTGCCGGTGATGATGCGACGAAGGCGAAGACCTCTCGTAAGCACAAAGCTCAGACGCAGTTTTCCTTGTTTGGCATTGTCGAATCCTCAGAGGGAATATCGGCGATGCCGCAAGAGATCGAGGTTCGCGGTGAAGTCTTCTTATCGAACGATGCCTTTCGCCGCATGAATGACGAGCAGACTGAGAAGGGCTTGCCGCTGTTTGCCAATCCGCGCAATGCCACTTCGGGAACGATGAAGTCGCTGGATGCGCGAGTTGCTGCTGAACGCAAACTCGATATTTTTTGTTATGACCTGCTCTTTGATGGCCGCAAACCGTTCGCCAGCCATTGGCAGTCGCTTGCGTGGCTGACTGGCGCAGGGTTCAAAGTCAATTCGCATAGCCGCGTGTGCGCTTCAATTGATGAAGTCATCGCCTTTTGTCAGCAGATTGGTGAGCAACGAGATCAACTCGGTTACGAAATTGATGGCGTTGTCGTCAAAGTCAATGACACGGCATTACAAGACGAATTAGGTTCGACATCGAAAGCGCCGCGTTGGGCAGTCGCCTATAAATTCCCTGCGCGACAGGCGACGACAACGCTCAACGGCATCACCGTGCAGGTCGGGCGCGTCGGTACGCTGACGCCAGTTGCCGAACTGGAACCGGTCTTTTTGGCGGGGACGACCGTCTCGCGCGCTTCGTTGCATAACGAAGACCACATCAAACGACTGGGCGTCAAGATTGGCGATACGGTGTTGATCGAAAAGAGCGGCGAAATCATCCCGCAAGTTGTCAAAGTCATCGAGTCGAAACGCAAGGGCAGGGAAGATCAACTGATCGAGTTTGTCATGCCGCGCACCTGTCCTCGTTGCCAGCAACCCGTCGTGCGCGCAGAAGGCGAAGCGGCGTGGCGATGCGTCAACCCCTTCTGTCCGGCAAAGGTCGAAGAAGGGTTGAAACAGTTCGCCATGCGCCGGGCGATGCGCATCGAAGGGCTGGGCGATTCGTTGATTGCCCTGCTGACTTCGAAGCAATTAGTGCGTGACTGTGCCGACCTTTATCACTTGCACGAGAAGCGTGACGAATTGATTGCGCTCGAACGCATGGGAGAAAAGAGCGTTGATAATCTGCTCAAACAGATCGGAGAGAGCAAACAGAACGACCTGCATCGGCTGATTTACGGGCTTGGCATTCGCCACGTTGGCGAACGCACGGCAAAGATTCTTGCCAACGAGTTCGATTCGCTTGATGAGTTGATGGCCGCCGACGCAGCGAAGCTATCGAGCATTTATGAAATCGGGGCAGTCGTTGCCTCTTCGATTGCCGAATGGTTCCGCGAGCCGAGCCATCGAAATCTGATTGCGCGATTGCAAGCCGCCGGTGTCAACACAGTTCGCAAGACAAAGAAGGCTGCGCCGACGACCAGCGAGGGTGATAGCCAAGTGGCGAGCAAGCAGTTCGTTTTGACGGGCAAGCTCACGAAATTCACCCGCGACGAAGCGAAACAGATGATTGAAGAGCGCGGCGGGCGGGTCACCGGTTCAGTGACCAAGAAGACCAATTATCTCATTGTCGGCGAAGACCCCGGTTCGAAGCTTGACCGCGCCCGCGAGCTTGGCGTCAAGGTGTTGGAGGAAACCGGCCTGCTCGATTTATTGGGTGAACCCACGACCTGAAAAACGGTGATTCGCGCATCGAGTGTGAAGCTATGGAAGAGGCATTCGAAGTCGAAGTTCAAAGCGTCACGAAACAGTATGGCAAGGTGACCGCAGCCGATGCCGTCACGCTCGGCATCAAACGCGGCGAGTTTCTGACCATGCTCGGCCCGTCCGGTTGCGGCAAGACGACCGTGCTGCGAATGATCGCCGGGTTTGAGACGCCGGACAGCGGGCGCGTGATTCTCAGCGGGCGCGATGTGACCGAGGTTCCTCCTTACAAGCGGAATGTGACGACGGTCTTTCAACACTATGCTTTGTTTCCTCACCTGACCGTCTTTGAGAATGTGGCGTTCGGTTTGGAGCGCAGGCGTGTGACGAGAGCGGAGGTTGAGAGGCGCGTGCAAGCGGCGCTCGATATGGTGCGTCTCAGCGGATTCGAAGACCGTCAGCCGAGTGCCTTGTCGGGCGGGCAACAACAGCGCGTCGCGTTGGCTCGCGCCTTGGTTTTAGAGCCGAAAGTGTTGCTGCTTGATGAACCGCTGGCGGCGCTCGATCTCAAACTGCGCAAGCAGATGCAGACCGAGTTGAAAGCCTTGCAACAACGGCTCGGCATTAGCTTTGTCTTCGTCACTCACGATCAAGAAGAAGCCTTAACCATGAGCGACCGCATTGTGGTCATGAACGCCGGACGAATCGAGCAGATTGGCGAACCGCAAGAGATTTATGAACGACCACGCACGCAATTTGTCGCGGGTTTCATCGGCGATTCCAACATTCTCGATTGCCTCGTCGAAGCGGTTGACGAAGCCGGAGCGCGACTCAAATTGCAGCGTTCCACCTTCACAGTTACCGAACGTGAGTTGCAAGTCAATGAACGGGTGAAGGTGTTGATTCGACCGGAGAAGGTTCGACTGACGCCGGAGGCGACAGCGGGAGGATTGGCGGCGACGATTACTTCGGCCATCTATCAAGGCGAGAGCACGGTTTGGAAGATCGGATTGGATGAAGGGCAGGAACTCACGGCGTTGGAGCAGAATCGTGAAAGCGCTGCGTCATGGCAAAAGCAGGTCGGGCAAACGATCTTTGTCAGTTGGTTGCCAGCCAGCGCCATCGTGCTGCGTGGGTGAAAGATGATGCGCACCGGTTCGACAAGCGGAAGGAGAGGCCGATGGCTGGTGATGCCGGGCATCATCTGGTTGCTCCTCTTTTTTATTGCCCCACTAGTCATTGTCATCATCGTCAGCTTTGCCATGCGCGGCTCTTATGGAGCGATTCGCTATGACCTTCAAACCGGCAATTACTGGCGCGCCTTCGATACTCTCTATCTGCCTGCGTATTGGCGAACGGTGTGGATTGCGACGGCGACGACCGGGCTCTGCATTTTGGTGAGCTATCCGGTTGCGTATTACATCGCGTTGAAGGCCGGAGAACGATGGAAGCGCATCCTGTTGGTGCTGACGGTCATCCCCTTCTGGACCAGTTTTTTAATTCGCACCTATGCTTGGATGTTGTTGTTGCGCAGCGAAGGCGTCATCAACACGACCCTCGTGAAGTTGGGGATTGTGGATGAGCCATTAAGATTGCTCTATAACGATTTTGCGGTGTTAATCGGGCAAGTGTATGGCGAGTTGCCGTTTATGATTTTGCCGCTGTATGTTGCGCTGGAGCGATTTGATAGACGTTTGCTGGAAGCGGCGCAGGATTTGGGCGCGAATCGTATTCGCACCTTCGTTCACGTCACCTTTCCGTTATCGCGTCCGGGATTGCTGGCCGGAATTGTGTTGGTCTTTATCCCTTCATTTGGCGCTTTCATCACGCCGGATTTGTTAGGTGGAGCCAAGTCTGTGATGATTGGCAATCTGATTCAAAATCAATTCACCCAATTAAACCAGCCCTTCGGGTCGGCGCTGTCGTTACTGCTGACGGCTGCCGTATTGCTCCTGTTAGTGCTCGCCATGCGTGCGGGGCTGAAGACCAGCGATCTTGCTTGAGCGAGGGAATGCCGCCTAACCTTCACAATCTCTCTCAAACACCGTAAAGTAAGCGGCGATGAAGATACTTGGGATTTCGGGACAGAAGAGCGATGCGGCAGCGGCGCTGATTTGTGACGGTGAAATCGTGGCCGCCATCGAGGAAGAAAAACTTTCACGCCAACGTTTCGTTGGCATGCGGTACACGGGAGGCTTGCCCGAACGAGCCATTGAATTTTGTTTGCAGCGTGCGGGCATCACTTTTCAAGAGATTGATACGGTCGCCTACTACCTTGAACCGGAAAGAGTATTTCACCGTGAGATCGCCTTTTACTCTTCGCAATCGCTGCAAACGCCCGCGCCGGATTCGCCCGATGGGTTGCCGACCTACTTTGTCGAAAGCCTGAACGATTTACGTCAACATTTGGAGACTCGGCGGCAGGTCGAATCCCGACTAGCAGGGCGCGGCAAATTTCTTTCCATCAATCATCATCTAGCGCACGGCGCGAGCGCCTTCTTCGTCTCTGGCTTTGAGCAGGCGGCGATTCTGTCGTTGGGAGATCGCGGCGACATGGCTTCGATGGCGGTGCTGCGTGGCAATGGCGCAGATTTGCAGGTGACCGCTGAAGCAAACTATCCAAATTCCATCGGCATGCTCTATAACGCGGTGACGGCAGCGCTCGGCTTCAACTGGTTCGGTGACTGGCAAAAGACCATGTGGCTGTCCCAAACGGGCGAGCCGGAATACGCAGAGCTTTTTCAGGATTTGCTCAAGCTCAAAAAGAAAGGGCTGCCAGTTCTCAATCTTGATTATTTCGACTTTGCCTTCGGACAGCCGCCCAGTCTGGCGCGGCAGTTTTATGAGCGAGTCGGAATCAAACCGCGCGCCAAAGATGAACCGCTCACTGCGCACCATCGCAATCTTGCCGCCAGTTTACAAAATCGCGTCGAAGAGGTGCTGTGCGAATTAGCCATGCGTGTTCGAGAGCAAACGCAAGAGGAGAATCTGTGTTTGGCAGGGGGAGTAGCCCTGAATACCTTAGTCAACTCAAAGATCGAAAAATGCGCCGGTTTCAAACGGATTTTCATACAACCCGCTGCCGGTAACGCGGGGTGTTCGCTCGGCGCTGCGCTCTATGTCTGGCATCAGATGTTGGGCAATCCTAACCGCGCCCGCAAACTGCCACATACCTTTTTCGGCCCGTCGTTGGATGAGCAAGAGGTCAAAAGCACGCTCGATAATTGCAAACTCAACTATGAATATTTTCTGACCGAAGACAAACTGATTGCCGAACTAGTCAAAGAGTTGCCGCAAGATAAGATCGTCGGATGGGTGCGCGGAGCGATGGAATTCGGGCCGCGCGCGCTCGGCGCACGCAGCATTTTGGCTTCGCCGATGAACGAATACATGCGCGACAATCTGAATATCTTCATCAAGCATCGCGAAGACTTTCGCCCGTTCTCCGCATCCGTGCCCGAAGAGCGCGCGGCGGAGTTTTTCGAACCGAGCGCTTTGACCGACTTTCTGCAAGGCGTTTGCCAAATTCGTGAAGGGAAGGTCGCGCTCATTCCGGCGGCGTTGTGCGGCAAGGGATTGGCGCGCGTGCATACCGTCAACCGACAGACGCAGCCGGCATTTTGGAAGCTGCTGACCAAATTCGGTGAACAGACCGGCGTTCCCATCCTGCTCAATACCTCTTTCAACCTCTTTGGCGAGCCGGTTGTCTCAACGGCGCGTGAAACGGTGCGGGGATTTTATTGTTCCGGCCTCGATTTACTCGCCATTAGCAATTTCCTGGTCAGGAAGTAAGGGATCGAAGGCAAACCATCTGTGATTCATCCCAGTTGGCTTGAATAAGGCAGATTGTTGGGACTACTACGGCTGAACGTTGAAGAATAATCCTATGAGCAAGCGACTCTATCTGGTTACTGGCGGAGCAGGGTTCATCGGTAGCCACTTATGCGAACGATTGGTTTCTGAAGGCCAACAGGTGCGCGTATTCGATAACTTCGTTTCCGGCAAAGAGGCCAACCTCGCATCGGTACGTAGCGAAATTGAATTGATTCGCGGCGATGTGCGCGATGCGCTTGCCGTGCGCGATGCGATGCAAGGCGTGCAGTTTGTCTTTCACGAGGCGGCGCTCGGCTCCGTGCCGCGTTCGGTTGAAGACCCGCTCACCACACACGACATCAACATCACCGGCACGCTCAATGTATTGTTGGCGGCGCGCGCTGCCGGGGTTAAACGCGTCATCTATGCATCCAGTTCGTCGGTTTATGGTGAAACTCTTGAACTCCCCAAACATGAAGGGATGCCACCACAACCGCTCTCCCCGTACGCCCTGTCAAAGCTGACGGGCGAGTATTACATTCAGGTCTTCAAACAGATATATGGATTCGAAGCCGTCGCATTGCGCTATTTCAACATCTTCGGCGAACGGCAAGACCCTGAGTCGCAGTACGCCGCCGTCATCCCAAAATTCATTACTGCGTTAGTGCGCGGCCAACGTCCCGTAGTTTACGGCGATGGCGAGCAGTCGCGCGACTTCACTTATGTGGAGAATGTCGTCGAAGCGAATTTGCTGGCGAGCGAAGCCGATGGCATTGCCGGACGATTTTTTAACGTTGCCTGCGGCGGACGCTACACCTTGCTGGAATTGTTATCAAAGATCAAAGGCCTGCTCGGAAGCGAGCTTGAGCCGCTGCACGAAGCGCCGCGAGCCGGGGATGTGCGCGACTCGCAAGCCTCGATTCAAGAAGCAGAGGCCGCGATGGATTACCAGATAACCGTAGATTTCGACGAAGGGCTGCGTCGCACCGTCTCATGGTTTCAGCAGCAGATGTGAAAGCAGAGCGACGGTAGGAAGTCGAGATTACGGAGATGGGAATCAGAACGCTGGATGAACAATCTTCTACCGGCGGCGTGGCGATTGCAGTCAGATTAGATAGCGCGAAGCACGATGCCGCCTTGGTGGTTATTGGTGGCCTGCGGTTGGTAGATGTCGAGTGCAAAGCGAGATGTCCATTTCATTTCAACGTATGTGCGCGCATGAGAGATCAAGCCATAGAATGCAGGCAGTCCGTAAGAAACTCTGAGTCAGTCCCAGTGGTTTTTGAACCTCTTTGATCCGGGGAGACAGGAAAGCCCATTTTTAGGCATTTTCTCGATCAGTCACCGCAAATGATGGTAGAAATCTAACTTTCCGCGCAGAGACTAATCTGAAGTTCGCGTTTGGCCTCACAGTGACCGTAATTTGCGCCTCTTTCGTTCCATCATTATTTTTCCACTGGGTCTGACTCAGGGGAAAACTTCGTTGCCAGATGCTTTGAGCGAGGGTATACTCAACCCCGACAATTACTTTTGCCGCTATGGTGTAAGTGGTTAACACGCCGCCCTCTCAAGGCGGAGAGTACGGGTTCGAGTCCCGTTAGCGGTACTTTCAGAATTTTATAGGTGCTGGAAGCTGACAATTAAGACAAAATAAGCAGCCAAGTTGTTGAAACCATTGAATCCGCCTATTTCATAGATCGTGGCGACGCTTCGCGTCAGGATTGGCTGCCATGAATTTTAAGGGGCCTGAAACACCCGAAACCCGAAGAAAAAGCATAGTTTCATCGAATCCGCGAGGACGCGCCAGCCCAAGTAGCCAAACGAGCAATACCGGACAAATCTAGCGGTATTCTCTTCTCAGGTTCATAGTGGCTTTAGCTTTGATCATATAAGTAGATCAACAACTCTTCTTCCGGCTCGCATTTCAGCAGATTCTGCTTATTCCAGACAATACCACTGAAATCATTGGGGAAGATCGCGTTTCTTGACAGGGACGGAGGAGGAAACTTCTTTTTCAGCAGATCGGAAGCAATCTCTGGTAAGAAAGCGCTCGCGGTCGCTGTGTAAATGCAGGGGTAACCACTTCCTCCGAGATCGCACGCCTTCCCCTCCTTCACAAGCAGGTCAATCCAATCTACTCCAACCGAGCTGGACTTCCAACGCGCAATGAGATTGCCCTCTGTTGGTTCATCATGGCGATATACAAACACTTCCCATCCCAGCATCACAACACCTCCCAAGAGGCCTAACGCCGGTGTTGACCGAGCGCAAGCCAATCCGGAATCAATGAGAACATACGTGCTGCACTCCGTTCCAGTATTTGCACTGGGGCTGTTTTATTGTGGAAGATCCCCATCTTCATCTCTGGGCATTTCTCAATAATCTGCTGCCATACTTCAAGCGAGGCTTCATCTGTCGCGGCACGAAGATACCCCTGTTGATTCTCACTGGTTCGCAGTCTATAAAGCTCTTCGGCAGATTGGATCATTGAATACTGAGCTTGCCCCGGTTAGATGGACCGTTTATGACTTGGTTATGAGACGATCTTCTGATGGAGCTTTTCCTCTTCCATCGGCGAAT
>CAYXVU010000176.1:0-12531 GCA_964468725.1 uncultured Clostridia bacterium | reverse complement strand
TGTTTATGGCCCATTGCAAAATGGGGCGACGGTTGTGATGTATGAAGGGGCTCCAAATCACCCAGCCCCCGACCGGTTTTGGCAAATGATTGAGCGCCATAAAGTCAACATCTTTTACACTGCTCCGACAGCTATTCGCGCCTTCATGAAGTGGGGCGAACACTATCCGCGCAAATATACAATGACCAGTCTGCGTTTGCTCGGCTCGGTCGGAGAGCCCATCAACCCGGAAGCCTGGATGTGGTATCGAGAAGTGATTGGTCGCGGGCGTTGCCCTATAGTTGATACCTGGTGGCAGACAGAAACCGGCATGATCATGATTACGCCGTTGCCGGGAGCAATTGCGACCAAACCTGGATCGGCAACCCGCCCATTTCCCGGCATCATTGCGGATGTCGTCACCAAACAGGGCGAATCGGTGCCGGTCGGTTCCGGCGGGTATCTGGTCATCAAACAGCCCTGGCCTTCGATGCTGAGAACGATCTATGGCGACCCGGATCGCTACGTTCAACAGTATTGGTCGGAGATTCCCGGCGTCTATTTCGCGGGCGACGGCGCGCGAAGAGATGAAGACGGATATTTCTGGATTATGGGGCGAGTGGATGATGTCCTCAATGTCTCCGGCCATCGGCTCTCGACGATGGAGGTTGAATCGGCGCTGGTCGCACATCCGGCGGTTGCCGAATCTGCCGTTGTTGGTCGCCCCGACGAGGTGAAAGGCGAAGCGATTGCTGCCTTCGTTACTCTCGAATCCGGCAACCAACCGACTGACCAACTGAAAGAAGAATTACGCCGGTGGGTCACTAAAGAGATTGGCGCACTGGCGCGTCCCGATGAAATTCGATTTACTGATGCCCTCCCCAAAACCCGAAGTGGTAAAATCATGCGCCGACTGCTGCGCGAAATTGCCAGCGGCGGAGACGTTCGCGGCGATGTCACAACTCTCGAAGATTTCTCCGTACTGGCCAAACTGCGCGAAGAGGAGGAATGAAGCAATTAGGGAAGTGAGATGGCGTCCCCTATTTGACTAACGTATTGCCGATAGCCAGCCTTCTATCAACCTTGCGTTTAATTGGTACGCACAAGCGGTCTCCCGTTCAGCAATTCGTCAGCTCACTTTCGGCTTCGCCGGTTTATGATCAATGTTCAGTTATTATTATTCGACCTTGATGGCACTCTCATTGATTCGCGAGCCGATCTGGCGCGTTCAATCAACCTGATGCTTGCCGATTTAGACAGGCCGCTGCTTCCCGAAGCGACGGTGGCCGGGTTTGTCGGCGACGGCGTAAAGGTGCTGGTGCGCCGGTCATTGAACGCTGTAGATCAACGCCTGCCCGATGAGCAACTTCATCGGCAGGCCGTTGAGCTTATGCATCATCATTACGCCGAGCAGATGTTCGTTTCCACCTCATTGTACCCCGGCGTCGCCGAAACCTTGCGCCATTATCATGACAAGTTAAAAGCTGTCGTCACCAGCAAAGAGGTCGGTTTCACACGCTTGATATTAGAGAAGCTCGGCATTGCCGATTGTTTCAATTCGATCATTGGCGGCGACTCTGTTGATGCGCGCAAACCTGATCCCTTGCCGGTTATCGAAGCGCTGAAACGGTTGGGGGGCTGGCCGGAAAACGCTGTCATGATCGGCGACACTGAAAATGACATTCTCGCTGGTCAGAAAGCGGGGACACGAACGTGCGCCGTCTCCTACGGATTTCGCACCACCGAGCAATTGATTGCCGCTGCCCCCGATATCGTCGTCCACTCTTTCGATGAATTGAAGATCTATATTGACTGAAGATTTGTCAACAATCACTGAGGCAGATGAGTCTCGGCATCGCGCTCGCAATGTAAAATTGCTGATTCTGGACTGTGACGGCGTGCTGACGGATGGCCGCATCTATTTGCTTCCTGATGGCGAGGAGACCAAAGCTTTCGATGTGCGCGACGGGCACGGCATCGTGATGGCGCACCGCGCCGGTTTGCGTTCCGCCATCATCTCAGGGCGACAGTCGTTTGCCGTGCGCGCGCGCGTTCAAGAGTTAGGGATCGCCCATCTGTACGAGCAAGCTTGGGATAAGATGCAACCCTATGAAAACATTTTGGCGTTGGAAAATCTGAGCGACTCGCAGGTCTGCTATGTTGGGGATGACGTGGTGGATATTCCGTTAATGCGGCGCGCGGGATTGGCGGTCGCCGTCGCTGATGCCGTCGAAGAAGTCAAATCCTTCGCCCATCTGGTGACCCGCAATCGCGGGGGGCACGGCGCGGTGCGCGAAGTCGTGGAATACGTTCTTTCAGCACAAGATTTGTGGCAAGCCGCTCTGAATCGCTACCGTCAATAAGCCCCGCCGAGGATCAAGACCACAAGACTTGCGCACGATGAGAAGCAAGAAAATCGTAATATGCTCGGACTAGGCAATTGCTTGACCCTCTCCAAACAAGCCCCTATGATGAGTTTTACCAATCAAGTCAAGGTTCATCACAAAATAGATTGGCTCACAACACCATCAGGTACGTAGCAGACGCAGCGAAAAATCAACGCAGGAGGAAACCGCATGGCCAAGCAAGAACCGGGCGCATATATCTGGCGCAATGGAGAAGTGATCGCGTGGGAAGATGCAAAAATCCATGTCATGTCGCATGTCATCAATTATGGCTCTTCCGTCTTTGAGGGCATACGTTGTTATCACACCAAACGCGGCCCGGGCATCTTTCGATTGCCGGAACATATTGATCGCTTAATCAACTCAGCGCGCATCTACCGCATGCCCATCCCCTTCACCGCCGAAGAGTATCTCGATGCCTGTAAGCAGATGGTCACGGTGAACGGGTTCGATGAATGCTACCTGCGCCCCTTAATTTTCAGGGGGTATGGAACATTCGGAGTTGACCCTTTTCCGGTTCCGGTCGAAAGCTACGTCTGCGCCTGGAAATGGGGGAAATATCTCGGTCAAGAGGCACTCGAACAAGGAGTTGATGTCTGCGTTTCCAGTTGGACGCGCATCGCCCCCAACACGATGCCGATGATGGCCAAAGCGGGCGCAAACTACATGAACTCGCAACTCATCAAGATGGAAGCCAAAATCAACGGCTTTGTCGAAGGGATTGCGCTCGACTCGCATGGGTACATCAGCGAAGGTTCCGGCGAGAATGTCTTTCTCGTTAAGGATGGTACGGTGCTGACTCCGCCGCTCTATTCGACCATTCTGCCGGGAATCACCCGCGACTCGATCATTCGAATCTGCCAGTCGCTCGACATTCCGGTGATTGAACGCGCCATTCCACGCGAAATGCTCTACATCGCCGATGAGGTCTTCTTCACCGGAACGGCGGCAGAGATCACTCCGATTCGCTCAGTAGATAAAGTCACGGTTGGCGAAGGCTGTCGCGGCCCGATTACCGAGAGGTTGCAGAAAGTGTTTTTTGACATCATCACCGGCGAAGTCGAAGACCACTTCGGCTGGCTAACGATGACGGAAGATGCCAAAGCGGCAACCCAAGGAGATACAACACCTGCCTGAGAGGGTGAAGCGGGCGCTCGTATAGATTGAACAGTTGACGTGGAAGAATAGGAAGGTCATTACCGACCTTCCTATTCATTCAAAGATGGCCGCTGGTGCTCCGTACTCCTCCGCCCAACCGACCCAAGGGACATCGGTCGCACCGATAACATAAATCTTCACTTTCCATTTGCCCCCTTGCCGCCGTAACAGAGCCGAGATGCCATCATCAAACAATCCGTCTTTGATCGCCTCCTCGTACGGTGTGTTGCGATAATCCATAGCGCGGCCATCGGGCTGTTGCGGCACGCCGCGCAGAAACGCCCAATCACCTTGTACCTTCAAATGATCCACTTTGAAGACAACCTTCTTCAGCAACTCTTTTTCGACAGGGCTACGAAGCGCATCCATCAGAGCTTTGCGTTCGGCGCTGCCCGGTTTCGGGGTATGGGTTTGAGCGGCGGCTGCCGCAACGACCAACGAACCCAACAGTATAAATACCAACGAAAGCCCGCTCTTCATGTGCACCCCTTTCTTATCTCGGTTTCCACTTCGTACCCTGCGGAGTGTCTTCCAAGATAATGCCGCGTTCGGCGAGTTGGTTGCGAATCTCGTCGGCGCGCGCGAACTTGCGTAACTTGCGCGCCTCATTGCGTTCGGCAATCAAGGCTTCGATTTCGGGTTCGAGCATGGCTTTCTCTTCCTCGCCCAACACGCCGAAGACCGTATCGAGCCGCGCCAACAGACTCAGCACCAACTCTTTATCATCGTGGCTAAATTGACCGGCATCCATAGCCGTGTTGATGTCGCGCCGGAGGTCGTGAACCACAGCCAGCGCCTTCGAAGTATTCAGATCATCATCCATCGCTGCTTGAAAGGTTTCGGATGCCCGTTCGACCATCGGTTGCACATTCGAAGAAGTTTCCAATGTTCCGTCAAATTCGCTAACACGGCGACGAAAGTTTCGGAGTTTCTCCAACGCGGAATCCGCTTCTTGTAACCCTTTGAGCGTAAAATTCAACTGCGTGCTGTAGGGCACCGAGAGCAGTAAATAGCGGATCGCCATCGGCGAATAGCCCTGCTCCATCAGTTGCCGCACGGTGTAGAAGTTGCCCTTCGATTTGGACATCTTCTCCCCTTCGACCAGCAGAAACTCAACGTGCAGCCAGCGATTGACGAAGGGCTTGCCGGTCGCCCCCTCCGACTGCGCGATTTCGTTTTCATGATGGGGAAAGATCAAATCAACGCCGCCGCAATGCAGGTCAAAGGTTTCGCCCAGATACTTCATAGACATAGTGGAGCATTCCAGATGCCAACCCGGTCGCCCTTCGCCGAAGGGCGAATCCCAGCGTGGCTCATGCGCCTCTTTGCTCGCTTTCCACAATACGAAGTCGCGGGCATCGGCCTTCTCATATTCGTCGACGTCCACACGCGCGCCCGCTTGATTGCCCTCTAGTTTCAACCCCGAAAGACGTCCGTAACGCGGAAAAGAATTGATGCTGAAGTAGAGCGAGCCGTCACTTTGATAGGTGTGCCCGTGTTCACTCAACTGCGTCATGATGTCGAGCATTTCGCCAATATGCTCAGTGGCGCGCGGCAGGACATCCGGCGGCTCGATATGAAGCGCCGCCGAATCGTGCAAGAATTCCTGTGTATAAAATTGGGTGAATTCCTCCAGACTCTTGCCGGTTGCGGCAATGCCTTTGATGATCTTGTCATCAATATCGGTAACGTTCATCACATAGCGCACTTCGTAGCCGCGATATTTCAAGTAGCGCCGCAAGATGTCTACCGCAACGAAGGTGCGAAAATTTCCGATATGGCCGTAATCGTAGACCGTCGGCCCACACGCATACATTCGCACGAGATTATTTTCGAGGGGTTGAAACTCTTCGAGTTGGCGTGTGAGCGTATTTTTAAGCCTCAGCATTCGGCAACCTCTTTGTTCACGATAATCCGAGTAATGTCAAAAAGGGATGCTAGCGAAGGCTTTGCAAGACTGTCAACGAATCGACCTGTATCCAAATGGTCGGGGATAGATGAGAGAAGGGCTTTATCAATCCCCTCTCTCATCATTGAAGAAAGGTGACTAGTCTCTTATTCGTAGCGCAATGCTTCGATAGGATCGAGCGAAGCGGCTTTGCGCGCCGGATAGTATCCAAATGCCACGCCAACCACTACCGAGAAGATCACCGAAGCAAAGATCGAAATCGGCGAGATCAAAGTCGGCCATTGCAGCGTGCTCGAAATAATCAAGGATGCGCCAACGCCGACCGCAATGCCAATCACTCCGCCAACAACGGATAGAGTGATGGACTCAATCAAAAATTGTCGGCGAATCGCTTTACTACGCGCACCGATAGCCATACGAATACCGATCTCCCGAGTGCGTTCGGTTACACTCACCAACATGATGTTCATAATCCCGATGCCGCCGACGAGTAGGGATACCCCGGCAATCGAAGCTAGCAGATTGGTCATGATGGTGCTCGACTGATCCGCAGCCTCTTTCACGTCTGTCAGATTGCGAACCGTGAAATCATTTTCCTGATTCGGCGTCAGCCGATGGCGTTGGCGCAGTAAATCGGTGATCTGCTTTTCAGCCGTAAACGTAGCTTGTGCGCTGATCGCAGAGATGATCGCTCCATGAACATGTGTGATAGTGAGCATCTTTTTCTGCGCCGCCGTGTACGGCACGATGACTGTGTCATCTTGATCTTGCCCAAACTGATTCGGCCCTTTGACGCTGAGGACGCCAACAACCCGAAAGGGTAAGTTTCGAATCCTCATGGTTTGACCAATGGGGTCGCCCCCTGAAAACAGATTGTCGGCAACCGTTTTGCCAATCACACATACTCGCGTCGCATTGCGGACATCCCCTTCGGTGAAGAACTCGCCCGATGCCATAGGCCATGAACGAATTTCGGGAAACTTTTCATTGGTTCCTTGAATGCCGCTTGAGGCCGACCAGTTTTGATTGCCGTAGACCAGTTGTCCGCCAGCACGCACTGTTGGCGATGCCGCTTTCACTGCCGGACATTCTTGCTCAATAGCGATAACATCATCAGGGGTTAGCGTATTCGACGAACCGAACCCGCTGCGCATCCCGCCGGAATTGGACGAACCGGAGGAGATGTTGAGCATATTATTGCCGAGGTTGGCGATCTGCGATTGAATCGAAGCCGATGCACCTTGTCCAATGCCGACCATTGCAATGACCGCGCCGACGCCAATGATGATGCCGAGCATGGTCAGGCTGGAGCGCATCTTGTTGCGACCGAGCGCCCGCAACGCAATCTTAAATGTTCCCCAAAGGCTCATTCTTCATCCCCCCAAACTTCTTCGTCCTCTTCTTCCAACGGTGGCAGATTCAGAAGCTCCTCGTGTGCCGAGCGTTGATGGGCTACCGCCTCATCTTTTTTGATGCGTCCGTCTTTGAAGATGATGACCCGCTGGGCATATTCGGAGATTTCGGTTTCATGGGTCACCAAAGCGATGGTAATGCCGCGCTCCCGATTGAGGCGTTGAAATACATCCATTACTTCTATCGAAGTTCGGCTATCGAGATTACCTGTCGGCTCATCTGCCAGAATGATGGAAGGCTCGTTGACCAGCGCGCGGGCGATGGCGACTCGCTGTTGTTGACCGCCGGAAAGCTGGTTCGGCAGGTTGTGCATTCGGTCACTCAGGCCGACGATCTCCAATGCCTCTTGGGCGCGGCGCAAACGCTCGGCGGGTTTCAATCCGAGGTAGAGCATCGGCAGTTCAACATTCTCCAACGCGGAAGTGCGCGAGAGAAGGTTGAATCCTTGAAAGACAAAGCCGATTTTGCGATTGCGGATGTCTGCCAATTCATCGCGTGAAAGTTTCGAGACGTCTTGCCCGTCAAGGTAGTAATGTCCGCGCGTCGGTTTATCGAGACACCCTAGAATATTCATGGTCGTAGATTTTCCCGACCCGCTCGTTCCCATAATAGCGACGAACTCCCCGCGCTGAATCTCCAGTGAAACGCCGCGCAACGCATGAATTTCAATATCGCCCATCTGGTAGGTCTTATGAATATGGCTGAGGCGTATGAGCGTTGCCTCTGTCAGCGAATCGGCGCTGTAATCAATATGCGTCCTAACCTGCATCTGTCATGCCTCGTTCGAGAGTTCAGGAAGGGGGATTCGGATTGAATCGCCCTGCTGCGAAGAACATCAGCCGATGTTCGAAAGAAGACGCTCGATTCCACCTCCCCAATCCGGTTTCCGACATCCCGATCTTATCTACTGCGACCACCGCGCTGCGGTTGTTGCCCGAACGGAGCGCTTGCCGAGCGATTCGCATTGGTCACGTCATTGAGTCCTGTGATGATGACATCGCCTTCTTGCAAATCGCCGCTCAACACTTCCGTTACTCGTCCGTTGGTTAAGCCCGCGCGGATGAATCGAGGTTCAATAGATTTTGCGCCGACTAATACCCATACGGTCTGTCCTTGTCGTCGCTGCCCGCTTTGTCCACCCTGCCCTCCTTGACCGCTTTGCCCTGCGCCGGATTGCGGTTGCTGATTTCCCGGCGAAGCGTTTGGCGATCCTTGTCCACGTTGCGAATTGGGCGGTTGTTCGCTCGCCGGTTGAGCAGTTTGACCGGATGAATCTGCCGCTTGTCCGCCTTGTCCGCGTTCTGCTTGTCGTTGATTGCGGCGTTCTTCCATCTTCTGATTGAGCGCTTGCTGTTCGGCTTCCGATAGCGTCGGACGAAACCGCAATGCCGCGTTGGGAACCGTCAGGACATTATCGCGGCGGGCGACCGGGATGGTGATATTGGTTGTCATGCCCGGTCGCAGCTTCAATTCCGAATTGGCAACATCAATGACCGCGCTATAGGTAACGACGTTTTGCAATGTCTGAGCGTTCAATCGCAATTGAGAGATTTCACCAGTGAAGGTCTCGCCCGGAAAAGCATCAACCGAGAAATGGGTCTTAATACCCTGTTTGATCTGTCCGACATCGGCTTCGTCAATCGAAGCCAACACCTGCATTTTGGTCAAATCATTTGCAATGGTGAACAAGGTAGGAGCTTGTAGGCTGGCCGCGACCGTTTGTCCAACATCAACATTGCGCGAGATAACCACACCATCAATCGGCGAAGAGATGATCGTATGATCAAGATTGACGGTCGATTGTTGCAATTGCGCTTTGGCCTGCGCCAGCGAAGCTTTCGCTTGTTCGACGCGCGCCCGCGAAGTGGACAAACTTGCCTGAACTTGCGCGACTTGCGCGGTCGCCTGTTCATAGCGAGCAGCGGCAGCATTGGCATTAGCCTGAGCGGCTTGGATGTCGCGGCTTGCCACAACACTGCTGATCTCTTGATAGCGTTTCACCAAATCGCGGGCGTCGTCGCGTTGCACGCGAACCACTTCCTGATTGGCTTTCGCAGCCGTGAGGTTCGCCTGTTGGTTGACGATCTCCATCTCTGCACCCTGTACCGCAGCCTCTGCATTGATGACATTGGCGCGCGCATTCTCGACTTGCGCTTGAAAGACCGCCGGGTCTAGGCGTGCAATCACCTGTCCCCGCTGTACTTGCGAATTAAAATCTGCGCCGAGCCATTGGACGGTGCCGGAAACCTGAGAACCGACCTGAACCGTCGTCACCGCTTGCACCGTGCCGGTGGCAGAGACGCTCACATCAACCGACCCGCGATCAACTTTCGCAGTGATATAGTCATTCGCAGTGGTCTCGGAATTCCAAAAGAATACCACAGCAACGATTGCACCAATCGCCGCCAGCAAGAGCACGCTCAAGCCCCCACGTTGTCTAAAAAAACTGGTTACTTTCGATTTACTCTCTCCCATTCCGCCCTCTTCAACGTCTCGATCAAATGAATGCCAAGCAGAGCCTTATGACCCTGCCCCAAACACTTAGACGCTTCGAACAGATTATTCGTTACAGGCAAGACAGCAAAGAGTCTCGTGAAGAGCTATGCGACGATGCCGTTTCGAAATGGTTATTGAAAGAAGACGGTCTCGCGCATTCGCCGCCTCGACGATGCAGCATCACCCTATTTGAATCGAACCGATCAGCGATGTGAGATTATCAAGGTTGTGCCGCACGCAATAATCATTTAGCCCGTCGATAACTTTGATTGTCACAGTGGGGTCGTAGTAATTGGCGGTGCCAATCTGTATGGCTGTCGCGCCAGCGATGAGAAATTCGAGCGCATCGGCTGCCGATGCGATACCACCGATGCCAATCAAAGGAATAGTAATACACCGAGCGACTTCATAAACCATGCGCACCGCAATGGGGCGAATGGCCGGGCCGGATAACCCTCCCGTTCCGTAATGAAGGCGTGGCCTGCGTTTGTGAATATCTACAGCCATGCCAACCAGCGTATTGATCAGCGAGAGGGCATCCGCACCAGCTTCGGCGATGGCGCGGGCGGGCGCAGTGATGTCGGTAACGTTGGGGGAAAGTTTGACAATGAGCGGACGGGTTGCGATGCGTTTCACTTTTTCGGTCAAGCGAGCGGCAGCGGATGGTGAATTGCCAATTACGATGCCGCCCTCTTTGACATTTGGGCAGGAGATATTGAGTTCATAAGCCGCAATGCCTTCGCCATCGTTGAGAATGTGAATGGCTTCGAGATATTCCTCTTCGGAGTAACCGAAGACGTTGGCAATCACGCGAGTGTCAAATCGCTTCAGAAGCGGCAACTTTTCTTCAACAAAAGCGCGTGCGCCGATGTTCTGCAACCCGATGGCATTGAGCATACCGCCGTGCGTTTCGACGATGCGCGCCGGGGGATTGCCCGCCAGCGGGCGAGCCGACAAGCCTTTCGTGGCAAACCCGCCCAACCGATTCAGATCAAGTAAGTCGGCAAATTCCAACCCATAACCGAAGGTGCCCGAAGCGCCCATTACTGGATTTGAAAAGCGAATCCCGGCGAGTTCAACCCTCAATCTGTCTTTTTTTGATCTATCCGATTCCATCGGCAACTACGATTATTCTGTATTGGTTACTGGTCAGCAGGTAACCGAATAGGCTGGCTGCTCATCTTTTCCGCACCGCTTAGATATCCACAGCGTTTGAACTGTGTTGCTTCGCGTGACTTCCTTCAGCGATAAAAGCGAACGTCACTTGAATCCTCAAATTCTTTATCCTCACACCCGCCTCTTCAATGGCTCATCGCAGTTACGTCCCAACGGATGCTGTCCGCCGGAAAGATCGCTCCTTCCATACAAACGCGCTTATAAGAGGCATAACCGAGCGGTTCATCCGTCTGCATCGCAACCACACAACCTACGCATACGCCGAAGCCGCAACCCATCGGAGCTTCGAGCGAGGCGAAGCAAATGACACCGTACTGTTCGCATAGTTCGGCCACTCGCTTCATCATCGCCCAGGGGCCGCAAGTAAAGACGATTCGATCTTTCGCTCCAGCAAGTTGTAATTCAGTTTCAAAGGAAGCCGTAACAAAGCCCTTCTCTCCCAAACTGCCATCGTCGGTGGTGATGAAGAGAGGGAGAGCTAGCTCTTGAAAATCGCTAAGGCCGCATCCCCGTGCAGATAGTTCGCTCGCCGCACCAAAAAAGATTTTCGCCTCCCGCCCGTCCCCTTTCAATTGCTGGCACAACATCAACAGCGAAGCGGAACCAATGCCGCCGGAGACAACAAGAACAGAGTGAGAGTCAGTCAGCTGCTCCACCGGCCAATGGTTGCCGAGCGGCAAGAGCACATCAACCAAGTTGCCAGTCGTCAAAGCAGCTAACGTCTCCGTCCCGCGACCGAGAACCTGATAGAGAAAACTCAACTGGCGTTCACTTTCGCAACGGTAGACCGCTAATGCCCGTCGCAACAGCGGCTCGTAACTGCCATGCGCTTTCAGCATGGCAAACTGCCCGGCTTCCGCTTGCAAGTCTTGCTCGAACCGCAATGTCAGCAGCCTATAGCCTTTGGCCAGTTCGCGGTTCTCTTCAACAACGGCAATCGTATCGAGCATTTGGGTATCGGCCGAGCCAGTTGACAACGGATGCTGTATCTATGGCTCATCAAATGAACAAGAGGGCGGATGAAATTTCATCGCGCCCTCTTTGCTGAGCAAAAAATTCATAGGGAGATATACTGATGCGCGGATTAGAAATTGGGAATGACTAATCTTTGGCCAACCTGAATTTTGTCCGGGTCAGACAAGATATTGCGGTTCGCCTCGAATATCTGTGTGTAGCTTAATTTTCCGTTAGATAGTTTTTTGGCTATCGCGGAAAGCGTATCACCGGCCTTGACCTCGTATTCTCCGTAGATGTCGGAGCGGGCAACTCCCATATCTACTCCCAGATCGCCATCCTTCAGGTCGGGGTCAATCGATTTCACCTTGTCCCAAATTTGGTTGAGCGCGTAAGCGGTCGGAGCCGTGCCGCTCAAGGTGATTTTGCCATCGGCTTCTGTGGCATTCAGACCGGAAACTCCCAGACTTTGCGCCAAGATGTAGACATCACCGTATTTGTCAGTCAATTGTGACATAGAGATTGCTCTCCTTTCTGTTAGTCTTCAAAGGTTTCGTTTGTCCGTGAAAGGTAAAACTAAGGACAACCAATTATGGTGTGCAGCCAGTGAGCCCGTCAACTTGGTTTGCTCTTTCCTTAGCTTATTTTTCCATCGCACCCAACCCCAACGCAGGGGCAATCATCTTCTTCCACACAGCCGTGAGAGGCCGGATTTCCTACACCAAATCGTGTGGATTCATGCGAAAAACAGTGCTCTGCCATCGCTCATTACCGGCTCGATCATCAAGCAAACCCCGAACAAGCCGCTTTATTTCAGCAATTACAAACCAATCCCTGCCTATCAATCGGAGTGGCACATCACTCGCACTATCAAGGGCTGACTTTTTCAAGAATGAAAAGGTTAGATAGAGAAAGGGAGGATGACAAGAAAATGGCTACGAACGCGATTACGGTTCAATCGGATGCAGGAGTTTCAGCGGCTCTTGCGGGTGAAGAGATGAGCGGGTTTGACGAGTTGTACCGGAAACACTATCGCCGCGT
>CAYXVU010000175.1:0-12590 GCA_964468725.1 uncultured Clostridia bacterium | reverse complement strand
TTCGGTCAAGACAGCACTCTCACCCAACGCGGCTTTGAGTTTCTCAACGACCGTCTTTGGCAACGGCTGAGGCGCTTCGGTTTGCGTCATTGTTTTCATCGTCCCCTCACAGGTAGCCAACAATTCGTCTGCATGTGCCGCAGGAGAGTCTTCTGCTTCGGACTTCACGAATTAAAGCATTTGCGACAATGATCGGCAATTGCCCTGGCAATTTTGCTCGTCGGACAAGAGAAGCCAACGTTTCTCTTTATCGCTTGTAGCTTAGGGGCATTTTGTCGTGATGATTCTCTCTCTCTTCGATGATTTTCGCTTTCCGTTCTCACCTCACTTGCTTTGTCGCCAGTTCAGTATTTCGGTACAGTGGGATCAACGTCGTCCGACCAGCGCAAAATGCCGCCGACCAGGTTCTTTACTTTGCGGTAGCCTGCTTGTTTCAAAAACTCGACGGCTCTGCCGCTACGCACGCCGCTTTTGCAATGCACGATGATTTCGTCTGCCGTCGAAAGCTCATGCAATCGCTCCGGCAAACTGGCTTGCGGAACGAGTCGCGCTCCTCCAATTCGTGCGATGGCGTACTCTTCCGGCTCGCGCACATCAATCAACACGAAGTCATCGCCTTGATCGAATTTGGCCTTCAGTTCACGCGGCAGAATCTCATACTCTGCGCCAACGTTGACTTCCGGTTGCTGAGTCACGCCGCAAAAAGCTTCGTAATCAATCAACTGATGAATCGTCGGATGGTTGCCGCAAATCGGGCAATCGGGATTCTTTCGTAACTTCAATTCGCGGAACTTCATCTTGAGGGCATCGAACAGCAACAGCCTCCCGATCAGGGCGTCGCCTTTGCCCAATATCAGTTTCACCGCTTCAATCGCTTGAATGACACCAATCACGCCCGGCAGCACGCCGAGTACGCCGCCCTCCGCACAACTCGGAACGAGCCCCGGCGGCGGCGGTTCGGGATAGAGGCAGCGATAGCACGGGCCGCGCTTGGCATCGAAGACCGTCGCTTGCCCTTCGAAGCGAAAGATTGAGCCATAGACATTCGGCTTCCCTGTCAACACGCAGGCATCGTTGACCAAGTAGCGGGTCGGGAAGTTATCCGTTCCGTCAACCACCAGGTCATAGTCTTTGAATAATGCCAAAGCGTTTTCCGATGAGAGCGCCGTTTCGTAGGTGTCAACCTGCACGAACGGGTTGATCTCGGCAATTCGCTCTTTTGCAGAATCGAGTTTCGAACGACCGACGTTGGCCGTCGAGTGAATCACTTGCCGTTGCAGATTGGTGAAATCCACGACATCGAAATCTACTAATCCCAAGCGCCCGACGCCTGCTGCCGCAAGGTACATAATCAAGGGCGAGCCAAGTCCCCCCGCGCCGATACATAAGACCTTTGCGGCTTTAAGCTTCTTCTGCCCCTCCATCGCCACTTCGGGCATGATGAGGTGGCGGCTATAACGCAGCACCTCATCTCGGTCTAACTCGGTGGCGGGTTCTTTGCTTTCGACCAGCGCTGAGCCTCCGGCAATCGAAGGCACGATGCTCAAGGTATCGCCGTCTTGGAGCGTCGTCGCGCCTTTGTCGAGGTAACGCACATCTTCATCATTCAAGTAGAGATTGACGAAGTTGCGCATCTCACCCTGTTCAGTAAAGAGGTGTTTTCTCAAGGTCGGGTAGTTTTCGATGAGCGCATCAATCGCCGAGTCAACGGTTGCACCACTCACTTCGACGGTGTCTTTGCCGTCGGCAAAGTTTCTCAAGGCTGTTGGGATCAGAACCTGAATGGACATGGTCGTCGTCTCCTCTTTCGTAATAAAAAAAGTTAGCCACGAGTTATCAAACTCATACGCATAGACACAACTCGCTCTTGTCGCACGCGACCGAAAGCAAGTTAGTTGTTACAACAACAACACATCATTTGGTGTCTATTCGTATGTGGATAACTCGCGGCTAACTTTCTCGAAATTATTTTCGGAGCCTCGCTATTGGCAATGGCTCCGTCGTCTTAATCCTCTACGAAAATCGGTTCCGGCTCGAAATGTTCGTAGTCCGGTTTGTTGAACGAGTTGAGCATTGTCGCTCGCCCGCGTTCGATTGAAACAATAACGTAAGAATCCGTCGCCCAGCAAGAGTGATCGAAATCAAACCCCGAAGGCTCTGCCGGATGATCCGGGTGCGAATGATAATACCCAATCACACCGAGTTGCTGCTCGCGGGCAACCATCTCTGCACGCCGCGCCTGTTCCGGAGTAATCAAATAGCGATTCGCCTGCGATTCGCGTGCGCTCTCGGTCGCCCATTCATTTTCAGCGCGATGCACGAGACGCAAGACATTCACCTCTCCATCTTTTTCGCCGATCAAAAAGCCGCAGCATTCATTCGGATAGGTCTCCTCGCCGTGCTTTCGAATCGCTTCCAGATGTTCTTCTCTAACTCGTATCGCCATCTTCGGTTGAAGGGCAGAAAGGCTGAGAGGCTAACGGGACTCTGCTTCACAGCACCTCTTCATCCGCTCATCCTTTCATTCCTTCGACTCCTCCCAAAATTTCTCGCTCAGATATTTATCGGCGCTGTCGCAAAGAATGGTGACGATGACCCCCGCTTCCAGTTCGCTCGCTACTTTCAATGAACAAGCAATTGCGGCAGCCGATGAGATGCCGACCAACAAGCCTTCACGTCTGCCGAGCAACCGCGCATATTCGTGCGCCTCCTCCGTGCTCACTTCCCGGTCTTCGTCGGCAATCGTCGCGTCGTAGATGCCCGGCACAATGGCCGTCTCCATGTGTTTGAGCCCTTCCAACCCATGAAAGGCGGCGTCCGGTTGAAAAGAGATACATTGAATGGCGGGGTTGAGTTCCTTCAGGCGGCGACTGGTTCCAACAAACGTGCCACTGGTTCCCAACCCGGCAACAAAGTGGGTGATGCGACCGGCGGTCTGTTCCCAAACCTCCGGCGCAGTCGTTTCATAGTGAGCTTGCCAGTTGGCAGGATTATTGTACTGATCGGCATAAAAATAGAGTTCGGGATTTTCAGCATACAACCGCCGCGCTTCTCGAATGGCTCCGTCCGAACCTTCTAAGGGTGAGGTTAAGATCAATTCGACGCCATAACTCTTCAAGATTCGTTTGCGCTCTTCGCTGGCGTTTTGCGGGAGCGCCAGTCTGACCCGATAGCCGCGCGCCGCGCCCAGCCACGCATAGGCAATCCCCGTGTTACCCGAAGTCGCATCGAGGATGATCTTGTCGCGGGTGAGATTGCCGCGGCGTTCGCCATCCAAAATGATATTGAGCGCCGGGCGGTCTTTGACCGAACCGCCCGGATTGAACCATTCGGCTTTGCCATAGATTTCGACGTTAGGATTGGCGGGCGCAAGATTGCGTAATTTGAGGAGTGGAGTATTGCCAACCAACTCCCACGCCTCCATCGGTCGGCTGGCGCGGCGATGAAAATCATCGCCTGTTCGATTGACGCTGGTCGGATTCAGGGACATATGCCAAAGGATAGCACCGCGCCGGATGCGGAGCAAAATTCGAATGCTCGCACCTAATCCCTCACCCTCTCAATCGTCTTGGTCATCCAATTCTCAGTCAGAACAGAACACAGACGGAGCAGATGACCTAGACAGGTTCGCTTGATCCGTGACAATCCGTCATATCCGCGTTCACTCGTGATCTATCTTCTCTGTGCAACCTTCGCGCTCTATCTGAAGCGATTGTTCGCCGTCGGCTTTCAGCCATGCGTTATTTCATCTGCATTGCCGGATCGCCGAAGAGTATCCAGGTGCGTCGCACTTGCCCATCAGCGATGCTTGCCTTTGCCCGCCGCATTGCCTCACCCAAACGGAGATTGACGAGACCAGAGCGAAAGACCTGTTCATAAAAAGCCCGGTTCATCGCTGCTTGTCCATCGGGCGCGGTGAGCGCAGAGGATGCCCACACCCCGACGGCTCCACCTTGCGGCGCTTTCAATAACATCTCCGCCAGTGAATCGCTCGTCGTATGAAAAAAGCCGTTCAAACAGGTCATCGTAATAAAGAGGCTCAACCGCTCCTGATTCGTTAGGGATGCCGCATCAGATGTGGTCAGCAAGTTGCCGCGCCATAATGTCTGCGACCCGTGCCCGGTGTAATTGACGATAGCGGCTCCGCGATTGATGGCACCCAACAGTTGCGCTCGCGCCGTTTGGTCGTCGCTGCGTGAACGAAAGACTTCCGTCACTTGGTAGCCGTTCGGAATACGCGAACGCAAATTCTCGCTGGCCTCTTCAAAGTTATAACCATCATTGCGGTCGGCAACTAAGACAATCGTCTTCGCAGGCTTCGCCGTTTCGTAGGTTATCAGTTTACCGACCAGCAATTTGACTTCCTCCGATGAGCGAACAGGCAAGCGCCCGACGGCTATCTCCGGAATGCCGTCATCATTGAAATCGGCAAACCAATCGTCGCTGGCCGTTTCCAATAGCTCCGTATCAATCAACTTTGTCGGAACCAGATCGGCTAATCCCAACCCCAGATAATCTCTCGGATCGAAGCTGGCGTCACCTGCAAACAACACATACTTCGGCGCGCGCCGCCAATTCTTAGCCGCATATCCGAGCAAATCACGAATCGCCTGCGGCGTCGGGTGACTGAAGCTGAATTCATCATAAATATCTTCGATGGCGACCGTCTCCACCGTTAGCCCTTGTTTCTTACGCCATTCGGCTAACAGGGTCATGCTCTGGATCAAACTTCCATGAGCGATGATGAGAAAGTCGGCAGAGTGATTCGGAGTCCGCCAATTGCTCGGGTGATCGAATTCAAGACTTGCAGCAGACAATATCTGCGCGCGGCTCAAGGCAATCACTCGACGTTCGCCTGCTCCGCTCATCGTTACGATTGCCGTATATCCATCGCCATCTTCTTCAACATCGAAGGCGAGTGCACGCACAGCCATTTCGTCAGTCACATCAAAAATAACCAGGTCTTTGTTGTCGAACCCGCTGATGCGAACCTCGTGCCCGGAGGGAGCCGTGAACAGCAAGGTATCGGCTTCAGCGCGATAGCGTCGCGGATAGGTGAGGCGGATAAAATCAACCAACGATAGATCACTGGCTCCATTCTGCGATTGTAAGGTTACGAGATTCACTCCCTCAGCAAGCTGGGCGAGCGGAATTTCAAACGTTGCGACAGGACGCACTTGTCCAGCCGAATTTAGGTTGCCGATCAATTGGCCGTTGAGCGCAATGCTGACCTGATGCGTTTGTTCGGTCACGCCTTGCAGCGCAAGTTCTAACCGCGCACTAATCTTTTCATCGCTTGCGAGGTCTTTGAGGGTAAGGGCTTGTTCAACCGGCGCTGTGCTCACTACCGCGCCGAAGAAGTTTTCCGCATCGCCATTTTTCAGAGCCGCGAAATAGACCGTGCGGTCACGACGTTCGACCGTACTCGCAAAACTCTGCGGAGCCGGTATGCTTTTTTCTCGCTCAACCGTTGGCAAACGCAGACCGGCCTGCGCGCCCGCGACCAACCAATAAATGCGTTTGTCACTCGTCGGCGTATCCAACCCTGTGCCATAAAACTCCACTGTATCCGACTCATCCAATCGCCCGTCCTCTTCGCCATTGACACGGCAGGCGAGCGCGTTACCTTCGACAAAGAGTTGCAAGTTGCGCGGGTTGACGTTAGCGGGCAGACCTGCCGCTAGCAGTTCAGACCCCGTGATGCGATACCATCCGGCGCGACGCACACCGATTTTGATAGTTGCTGTCGCCGCCGTTGCGAGGCTCGATTGCACGGCAAGCGAACTCATGCGGAGGTGCGAAGCGCGGGGTTCAACCACCCGCGAGGCAGCACCCTCACGCTGTCGGGTGTTGATTTCAGCAAGCGTGTGGCTGCGCGTTTCGAAGGTGGATTTGCCAACCGCCGGGCGCGGGTAGAAGGGGCCATGCCAAGTTGATTTGCCGTTTAGATCGAGGTCTTCCAGCCAGTAGGCGAAATCGTGATGGCCGCGATCTTGCGCGTCCCACCAAACATACGACTCGCCCGCTTCCAATCGCACTCCCGCGCCGACACGCAACGCCGAGCCTGCGATGATCTGCGGATTGACCAACGCTCGCCGCCCTTCGGCTTCGCAGTAGAGGTTGAATCCGAGGTTATCCGCTTCCCATCCGGTCTGCCATTCCAACAAGGTGCCGGTCTCGTACTGCGTCGCCGCAAACGAAACGAGATCAATCGAGGTTGGCCCGGTCGGCCCGGCGATAGCCCAAGGTGAGAATTCCGTGATGCCTGTCTCTTCGACAAAGTTCTGCGCCGTGTCGCGGGTGGCTTCCCCGCTCGGCGACACCCAGGCGGAGCCGTTATAACGCCACAACTCCAACATCGTTTCGCTCACACCATTCAACTCGGCATCCTTGTAGCGCAAGCGTAGGGTCGCGCTGTATCCGCTGCCGCCTTCGGGGGTGATCGTGTAGATGCGCGTTACCGCGTTGGAAGGAAAATTTGCGGGAGTTCCTTTCAACAGGTTCACGTTGATTGCGGTCGGTACAGTTCCCGAATCGAAGCGCACAGTGTTGTGCGGATTGCCGAACGAGAGCGGCGAGCCAACGATAAATCCTGTGCGCCGGACAGTGCCAATCACATCGCCCGCGCCGGTTGACGAACCGCTTGCGGGCATCATCAAAGTGAACGAACCGGTCATCAAATCCGTCATCAGATTCAACACGCCGTTTGCGGTCGTCTCTCCGGCAAGCGAAACGCCTGCCGCATTATTGACCGTCAAGTTGTGATAGGCGATGTTGTCGGTGACGACCTGCGCGACTGCGCCTTGATAAATAATGGTGCTGCCTGTTGCGTCAAATGTGCCGCTATTGAAAATCGGCGTACCGGCTCCGGTCAGCGTCAACGTCTGATTGGCGGCATCAAACGTTCCGCCGCTGTTGATGACGACGACGCTCACCGAATGATCGCTCATGAGTTTCACACTCGCGCCGTTCAAGACGGTGATGATGTTGGAAGCAAAGCTGCCGCCGCCCGCGAGCCTATGATTGCCCGCAGCAAACTCGACGGCGGCCACCGACACGGAGCCGTCTTGCGTGAAGGTTTCGCCTTCGAGAGAGAGTTTGCCTGCTCCGGCAATCGCCCCCGTCGAAGTCACATCGCTTGCGGTTTCCAGTTCACGCGACGAATTGATCGTCAACACCCGACCCGCTTGTACGGTCATTGCATTAATTTCGGAAGACGCCGCTCCAATCGTCGGTTGATTGATGACGCCCGCCATCGGAATCAGCACATCGTGATAGGTCGTCGGTACGACGTTAGGCGTCCAGTTGGCCGCCGTATGCCAATCCGAACTCATCGAACCGTTCCACACAGCCATCGGCGCATTGACCATCAGCGTGTAGTTGCGACTGCCCGCACAGTTATATTGATCGGTCGCGGTGACGGTGATGGGAAACGCGCCGACTTCAGCAGGCGTGCCCGATAGCGTATCTCCCGCAAACATCAAACCGGCAGGTAACGCGCCGGTCAACGAAAAGGTGATTGCGCCTTGACCGCCACTCTCGGTGAAAGTCTGCGAGTAAGGCGCACCGGCGATGGCATTGGGAATGGTTGCAGGACTGACGGTGATCGTCGGACAGTTGACATTCAAACGACAGGTTCGCAGCGAGCTTGCCCCGCAATTATCAACCGCGATGACGTTGACGATGAAGCTGCCGCTCTCTCCGGTGTCGCTGATGAAGATTTCGCCGGTCAACGCATCAGTTGACAAGCTGCCCGTGAAGCCAATGGGGGAAGCAATCAAGCTGGTAATCGTACCGTTGTCCGACGGCGGCGCAGAGGGTGTGATAGTTATCGTGCTTCCGGCCTGCACATTGGTTGTCGGATAGAGGCCGAGCGTCGGCGGCGAATTGGCAGCGACGACGACGGTGAGTTGCGCTTGCGAGATTGCGCCGTCGGAGTCTGTGACTTGCAAAGTAACCAGGTTATTGCCCAACGTCGCCGTGCAAGCTGCCGAAACCGAAGCCGTGATCGTGCCATTTATATTGGTGATGCCGTTGATCTGAATCCCCGCCGGAGCCGAAACAACCGTGACGATAAGCGCACCGTCCGGGTCTTCACTGTCACGGACATAAGCAATCGTGGTTGATGTGGGGAGACTGCCTCTTTGAGCCGAGATTATGTTTCCGCCAATGATTTGCGGCGCGGTGTTGCAGCCAAGAGAGTAAATATAGGCTCCGCCTCGGTCGCTTATCGGCCCGGCATCATGTCTCCAAGCTCCAACAACCATCGTGTTTCCGTCAATAGCAGCCGATACTCCAAACTGATCATTCGCAGCTCCGTTCGAGGCGATGATCTGTTGTTTCTCTGCCCAATTCGCGCCGAGTTGTATAAACATATAGACCGAGCCTTGATCGGTCTGTGCATTGACATCGTCTACAAGGGCTCCAACAATCACGCTATCGCTATTCAGGCTGACCGCATGACCAAACTGGTCATTGGTCGCGCCATCGGAAGCGGTGAGCTTCTGTTGCTGACTCCACGTCGTGCCGTTGCGAACGAAGACATAGGCCGAGCCTTGATCTACCTGCGCGCTCACATCATCTAAGACGGCCCCTATCGCCACTCGCTCGGCATTGATCGCAACCGAATGTCCGAAGAGATCATTGGCCGCGCCATCGGAGGCGGTGAGCTTCTGTTGCTGACTCCACAGCGTTCCGCTACGCACAAAGACATAGGCTGAGCCTTGATTAACCCCGCCAACCTCGTCATCAAAGCTGGCTCCCACAACCGCCGTCTGACCGCTGATGGCCACCGAACCGCCGAGTTGATCGAGGGCTGCGCCGTCAGCAGCCGTGAGCTTCTGCTGTTGACTCCATAATGTGCCGCTACGAATGAAGACATAGGCTGACCCTTGATTCGCGTTGGCTCCGACATCATCGCCGCTTGCGCCCACGATAATCGTATCGCCGCTGATGCTGACGGCAACGCCGAAGGAGTCAAAGGTTGAGCCATCAGCAGCCGTGAGTTTTTGCTGCGGACTCCACATAGTGCCGCTGCGCGCGTAAACATAGGCTGCACCTTCATTCGTATTGGTTCCGATGTCACCCCGCAAGGCTCCAACCACTAAATGATTACCGTCAATGGCAACCGAATAACCAAATTGGTCATTTGCCGCGCCGTCGGCAGCCGTTAGTCTTTGCTGGAGCACCCAGATGTTTTCATTGCGCACAAAGACCGATACGGAGCCTTGATCGGCATTGGCTCCGACTTCATCAAAGCCCGCCCCGACGACGACGGTATCGCCCTGAACCGCCACAGCATTTCCGAATTGATCAACCGCCATCGAAACCAATGCAATCAGTTTTTGTTGCTGCGTCCATACGACGCCGCTTCGAATAAAGGCATAGGCTGCGCCTCGGTCGGTGTGCGTTTCAACATCGGCTAATCGCGCACCGATCATCACCGTATCATTGCTAACAGCTACCGAATGCCCGAACTCATCCTTCGATGCTCTATCGGCAGCGGTCAGCTTTTGTTGCTCTGCCCAGGTTGTGCCGCTGCGCACATAAACATAGGCTGCGCCTTCATCTGCATTTGGGCTGCCGTCTTCTAACAAAGCTCCAACAATAACCGTATCGCTATGAATCGCAACTGAGTGGCCGAAAACATCGCTGGACGAACCATCCGAAGCCATAAGTTTCTGCTGTAGTGCCCACGTTGTACCGCTCCTCACAAAGACATAGACAGAGCCTGCATCTATTTTGCTAACGAGGTCGTCCGCCCTTGCTGCGACGACAACCGTTTCACCGCTGATGCTGACAGCATTGCCGAAGGTGTCAAAATTTGCGCCGTCGGAGGCGATTAACTTCTGTTGTTCTGTCCAAGTAATGCCACTCCGAACAAAGACATACGCCGCCCCTTGATCTGTGTTACCGGCGACATTGGCACGGGAGGCTCCAACAATGGCCGTATCATCGTTGATCCCGACAGCCGTACCAAACTGGTCATCTGCTGCGCCGTCAGCAGCCGTGAGTTTCTGCTGTTGACTCCATAATGTGCCGCTACGAATGAAGACATAGGCCGACCCTTGATTTGGGTTGGCTGCGACATCATCGCCGCTTGCGCCAACGATGACCGTATCGCCGCTGATGCTGACCGCGATGCCGAATTGATCGTCTGCCGCACCGTCAGAAGCCGTGAGCTTCTGTTGTTGACTCCAGGTTGTGCCACTGCGCACAAAAATATAGGCCGAGCCTTGCTGTAGGCTGCTTCCCACATCATCACGAAATGCGCCGACGATGACCGTATCACCGCTGATGCCGACTGCGATGCCGAATTGGTCGCCTCCCGCGCCATCAGAAGCCGTAAGTTTTTGTTGCTCTGTCAAGGTTGAGCCACTGCGCACGAAAACATAGTCCGAGAATTGTTCCGGGTGGATTCCGGCATCATCCTCTCCAGACCCCACAATGGCCGTATCACCACTGATGGCAACGGCATCGCCGAAATGGTCACCTGCCGCCCCTTCCGTCAAAAGTTCCGTCACCTCCTGCCAATCACAGATGGCCAGGAAAGCTGAACCTTGATCGAGATTACCGCCGATGTCTTCAATCGGTGCGCCGACAATGACCGTATCGCCGTTGACGCCAACCGCATTACCAAATTGGTCGTTCGCTACGACATTGGCATTCTCAAGTATCTGTTGCTCTGCCCAGGTTGTGCCGCTACGCACAAAAATATAGGCCGCCCTTGGAAAGGAGCCCCCGGTTACTTCATCGCCGGGCGCTCCGACAACGAGGGTCTCGCCGTTGATGGCAACCGCGTAACCAAACCCTTGATGAGCGATGCGAGATGCAGGCGTGAGTTTCTGTTGCTGCGTCCAGGTTGCGCCGCTACGAACGAATACATAGGCTGCACCGTCGTCGGCAATCACGCTTGTGCTATCTTCCTGCCATGCACCAACCACAACCGTGTCGCCATCAATGCTGACAGCGTTGCCGAACTGATCCAAATGGGAACCATCTAAAGCAGTCAGCTTCTGTTGCTGCGTCCACATCGTCCCATTACGCACAAAGATATAGGCTGCGCCCTGTTCTTCTTCACCTGCAACGTTCGCGGTTGGGGCTCCGACAATGACCGTATCATTGCTGATGCTAACGGCTTGACCGAACAGGTCATCTGCCGCGCCATCCGAAGCTGTCAGTTTCTGTTGCTGCGTCCAGATTGAGCCGTTACGAACGAACACATAGGCCGAGCCTTGATTACTATGGCCGCTAACGTCGTCGCTGCTAGCTCCAATGACAGCACTGTTATCGCTAAACGAAACCGCGCCTCCAAAAAGATCATCTGTGGTTCCATCCGCAGCCGTAAGCTTTTGTTTCTCCGCCCAGGTCACAGTGGAGCGCACAAAGACATAGGCTGCGCCTTGATCCGAATTCCCCGCCACATCCGCATGGGGTGCGCCGACAATGACGATGTTGCCGACAATCCCGACCGCAATGCCAAATTGGTCACCAGCCCCGCCATCGGCAGCCGTCAGTTTCTGTTGTTGCGACCAAGCCATTCCGACGCGCACAAAGATATAAGCCGAACCTTGATTGCTGTTGGCTCCAACGTCGTCATTCGGTGCGCCGACTACCGCCGTGTCGCCGCTGACGGCAACCGCGCTGCCGAAGTTATCGTTCGCTGCGCCATCGGCAGCCGTCAATTTGGGTTGTTCGGTAAACAACGGGTCTATGGTGAGCGGGTATTCGGCTTCCGCATCATCGGCTTCGATGACCAATTCGCGGCCTTCTTGTCTCATGCGGGAATTGATCGCCCGACCTTTGGCGTCGCTCACGAATAACTTGTGATAACGAATCAAGACATTGTCTGATTCCCGATAAAAATAGGCCTCCCTTTGCGACGCGTTCACCTGCATTTGCAAATCGCCGTCAACGGCGAGGCGCACTTGTAATGGCTCGCCTGCTTTTCTATCGCCCGGCGCTTTGGCCAGCGTAAATCCGTGTTCGAGTCCGGCGATGCTGTTGACGAACCACTCGGTCATGGCCGTCTCTGAGCCGGATGCCCCGCGATAAGCAATCTCAACGCGATTGCCTTTTGCATTGACCGCGCCGCGAGCCGCAGCCGCCACCGCTTTGCCGTAGCCGTACTCTTTCAACCGCAGACCGAGCCGCCATGACGTTTTGCCTTGTGTCAGATTACCCATTTGCAAGTCGTTGCCCGTAACATAAGCCAGCAAACCATGTCGCGGGTTTTTCAGTTCATAGCCTTCCCCAACGCCTTGCATCAGAGGAGTGCGTTGCCAGTTTGCTTCATAGTAAACGTTGGCCATCGCCTGTCGCAGCGAATCGTATGTGCCCTGCTCTTTCAGGTGGGCAACCGCCTCTTCGCCGCGCAACGCGGGCATGGCTTCGCCGGAGGGTTGCGGCGCGGCGGTCGAATCCGACCGCATGGCGTTGCCTGCAAATAAAAGCCCCGACAGCAAACAGCACGCCAGAATCACCAATAGGCTGATGGCGCGACGTTTAACGGTTGTGACAAAGAGTAAAAACAGATGCGACATAACCCCTCCCGAAATCGCTCGCCGCAAGCAGGGCTACGGCAAGCGATA
>CAYXVU010000174.1:0-12654 GCA_964468725.1 uncultured Clostridia bacterium | reverse complement strand
GATGCCGAGCTTTCGGACCTTCGCAGCTTGTTGACGTGGCCTGCCCGCTGACGAATCGAAATGGCGCAAGGTTGGTAAGGCACGCCCTGCTCATCATCCTTTTTAGCTGCAGGGACAAAGCCGAGCGGTTGACGAATGCCCTGCGAGTAGGGAAAGCTTCTCGCTTGCATATCCGGCGAATCATCCCTACTAGCGAAGTGACATCCTCTTTTCCGCTGTTCGTCTGTCAGTTCGTGCGCCGGGTACGTAAGGTGTACAGGTGAACATCGGTAACACAACACGGGAGGCCAAATCAGGAAATGTTCTGCGAGATTGGTAACAAAGAGACGGAAACCGTTTCCGACTTTCAAAAGATCATCTGCAATCATATTAAATACACGCTCGGCAAAGGGCTGGAGAATCTGCCATCGCGCGATATGTTTCTGGCCGTCTCGCTGGCTATCCGCGATCACTTGATTGACAAGATGCTCGACACGCAACAGCGCTACGAGCAGAGCGACACCAAACGGCTGTACTACCTCTCGATGGAATTTTTGATGGGGCGTTCGCTCGGCAATAATCTCTACAATCTCGGACTGTTTGATCTCTGCCGCGAGGCGCTTCAAGAGATGGGCTTCGACCTCGAAGAGGTGCGCGAAGCGGAGCCGGACGCGGCGCTCGGCAATGGCGGGTTGGGACGGCTGGCTGCCTGTTTCCTCGATTCGCTCGCCACCTTAGATTTGCCCGGTTACGGGTATGGCATCAACTACGAATACGGCCTGTTTCGGCAAGAGATAGACAACGGCTATCAAAAAGAGAAGCCCGATCATTGGTTGGAATACGGCACGCCTTGGGAGATCAAACGCCCCGATGAAGCCTTTACCATCCCGGTCTACGGGCGGCTCGAATATCCGTCGGACGGAACCAACGAGGCCAACCCGGCTTGGGTAGATAACAAGATCGTCATCGGCGTGCCGCATGATTTTCCCATCGTCGGCTATGGCGGGCGCACGGTGAACTACCTGCGCCTCTTTTCCGCCCGATCATCAGCCGAATTCGACATGAACATCTTCAATCAAGGCGACTACATCAAAGCCGTCGAACAGAAAATCTCCACCGAGACGATTTCGAAAGTACTCTACCCATCCGATTCGGTCGAAGCCGGGCGCGAATTGCGCGTCTTGCAAGAGTATTTCCTCGTCGCCTGCGCTCTCCGCGACCTCATGCGACGCTATCAGAAGCGCCGCTCCACCTTCGATCAATTGCCGAACAAAGTGGCCATTCAGCTCAATGACACGCATCCGGCGCTGGCCGTCGCCGAGTTGATGTACCTGCTCACAGACAACTATAAGCTGCCTTGGGACAAGGCCTGGGAGATTACGCAAGCGACGCTCGCCTACACCAATCACACGCTGATGCCCGAAGCGTTAGAGAAATGGCCGGTCAAACTGATTGCCAAAGTCTTGCCCAAACACTTGCACATCATCGGCGAGATCAATCGGCGCTTTCTCGATCAAATCGAGTTGCGTTGGCCGAACGAACCGCAACGCGCCCAGCGCATGGCCATCGTCGAGGAGAGCGAAACGCCGATGGTTCGCATGGCGCATCTAGCCATCGTCGGCAGCCATTCCGTCAATGGCGTCGCCCAGTTGCACTCCGAATTGATCAAGACCGCGCTGGTGCCGGATTTTTACGAGCTATGGCCACAAAAATTCAATAATAAGACTAATGGCGTCACCCAACGCCGTTGGCTCCTGAAAGCCAATCCGGGGCTGGCGACTCTGATTAGTAAAACCATCGGCGATCAATGGATTACCGACCTCAGGCGACTGCGGGAACTGGAACCCTATGCCTATGGCGAAATTTTTCAGGACGAGTTTCGCAAGATCAAACGCGCGAACAAAATTCGCTTGGCGAAGGTCATTCAGGAGACCACCCGCATCATCGTTGACCCCAACTCGCTATTCGACGTGCAAGTCAAACGCATTCATGAATACAAGCGCCAACTGCTCAATGTCATGCACATCATTCATGAATACCTGCGCTTGGTCGAAGAGGATGTAGCCGGGCCGGTTCCGCGCACCTACATCTTTGCGGGCAAAGCAGCGCCGGGTTATCTGATCGCCAAACAGATTATCAAGCTCATCAACAACGTCGCGCAGGTCATCAATCGGGATCGCCGCGTGCGCGGCATGATGAAAGTTGTCTTCATTCCCGACTATCGCGTGTCGCTGGCCGAAAAGATCATCCCGGCAGCCGATCTGAGCGAACAGATTTCTACCGCCGGGAAGGAGGCCTCGGGAACCGGCAATATGAAGTTTGCGATGAACGGCGCGCTCACCATCGGAACCCTCGACGGAGCGAATATCGAGATTCGGGAAGAGGTCGGCGAAGAGAATATCTTCATCTTTGGTCTGAAGGCGCCCGAAATTCAACGCCTGCGCGACACCAACGGCTATGACCCGCGCCAACGCTATGCCAGCGATTCGCAGATCAAACGCGTATTGGATGCCTTTGCCGACAATCACTTCAGCCTCGAAGAACCGGGCATCTTCGACTGGGTGTATCAATCACTGCTGAGCCGCGACGACTATTTTCATCTGGCCGACTTGTCTGATTACATCGCCACGCAGCAGAGAGTCGGACGCGAATTCACAGACCAACAGGCATGGACGCGCAAAGCGATTTTGAACGTCGCGCGCATCGGCAAATTCTCTTCTGACCGCACCATCAAAGAGTACGCCGACGGCATCTGGAAGATTCAACCTGTCTAAAGCCTGCCGGTCGTCGGCAGGAAGTTGTCGGGTTGCAGTTCTCTATTCGCCCAACAGTTGGCTCGATTCGCATCTCGCCTAACGGACGAAGAGCCACCGGCGGCGGACAATTGTTTGTGTTCATTCTCGAACAAAAAAATCCCATTCTTGCTACACCGCCGCTTGCATTCCGGAGGGCGAGAGGGCTTAATCTTATCCACAGAATACAGTTATCTCAAACCGGCGCTGAGGCACATGAATTGATACAGAACAGACGGATGTGTGAAACACCGTCAAAGTGAAAGAGTAGACAGGATGATTAAGCTAGGAAACGTTGAAAAGAGTTACCCATTAGCGGGCGGACGATTTTTCGTGCTGCGCCGCATCAATCTGGAGATTCGGGAAGGCGAGTTCGTCTCCATCATGGGGCCTTCCGGCGCGGGCAAGTCAACCATGCTACATTTGATCGGCATGCACGATACGGCGTGGGAAGGCGAATACTACTTCCTCGATCAAGCGGTGCATAAGCTGAGCGTCAAAGACCGCGCCAATCTGCGTAATAAGAATATCGGCTTCGTCTTTCAAAGCTATCACCTGCTCGATCACCTGACGGTCTATGAGAATCTCGATATCCCGCTCTCCTATCGAGACATCAAAAAATCGGAGCGCGAAGCGATTGTTGCCGATCTGCTCGACCGGTTTCAGATGGTCGGCAAAAAAGACCTCTATCCCAATCAACTCTCCGGCGGGCAGCAACAACTTGTCGGCATTGCGCGCGCCGTCATCGCCAAACCCAAAATGATTCTGGCCGACGAGCCGACCGGAAATCTGGATTCCGATCAGGGCAAAGAGATCATGGAGATGTTCAAGACGTTGAATGAAGGCGGCACGACCATCATTCAAGTAACCCACTCGGATGTGAATGCGTCGTATGGAAATCGCATCATCCAGTTGAAGGACGGCTGGGTGGTCAATGAATAACCCGTAATCGGCGTCAGCAGCCGGTTGCCCGTTGCCATCACAATGTCGGCAAAACGTCTCTTCACCCTTGAGAGTTCTGCTATGGACAACGGGCAACCGGCTGCTGACGAACGGAAAGTAGTGTTCGCTTCTGAACAGTCGCATCCCAGAAGTGAAGCGTTCGGCTTGCAGGTTTGCTTTTGCATCAAACTTTAAGTAAGTTTCTTGCAACACCTTAGAGCCAAGGGGAGTTGTGGCACCAAACTCTCCTTATCTTTTTCAGAGGAAATCGGTATGGACGTACCAAGAAAATCAGCCGCGCGGAATAAAAGGATACGCCGCATTATCTATTCGGTTCTCGGCGTTGCTGCGCTCACCGCCATCACCATCTTCGTCTCGCGCCTCGAACGCGCTGTTCAATCCGCAGACCCGAAAACCCTGTTGATGGACAAGGTTAAACGCGGTCTGATGGTGCGTCAGGTGCGCGGCCTCGGCACTCTCGTACCCGAAGACATCCGCTGGGTTTCTGCCGTCACTCAAGGTACGGTGGAGAAAGTCAATGTCAAACCCGGCGCGGAAGTCACGCCTGGCATGGTGTTGGTCGAAATGAGCAACCCCGAAGCCGAGCGCGACGTTATTGACGCGCAAGCCCAACTGCGCGCCGCCGAAGCTGACCTTGACAGCCTCAAGGTACGGCTCGAAAGCGACCTGCTCACGCAACGCGCCGCCGCTGCCACCGTCAAGGCCGATTACGTGTCGGCCAAGTATCAAGCCGAAGTCAACGAGGGATTGGCCAAACAAGGGTTGCTCTCTGACCTCAATGCCAAACTCTCGAAAGTTCGCGCCGAAGAATTGGAAACCCGCAACGAGATTGAGCAGAAACGGCTGGCCATCAGCGAAGATTCGAAGAAAGCTCAACTTGCCGCCCAACAGGCGCGGGTTGACCAACTCAAAGCCACCTATGACCTGCGCCGCTCGCAAATCGAAGCCCTGCAAGTGCGCGCCGGATTGACCGGCGTCGTGCAAGTCGTACAAGTGCAGGTCGGACAACAGGTCACCCCCGGAACCAATCTCGCGCGCGTCGCCGACCCCACCAAACTCAAAGCCGAGTTGCGCGTCGCCGAAACGCAAGCCAAAGATATTCAACTCGGACAGAACGTCTCCATTGATACCCGCAATGGCATCGTTCAAGGTCGCGTCATGCGCATCGACCCGGCAGCCCAAGGCGGCACGGTCACGGTGGACGCTTCGCTTGACGGCGAATTGCCGAAAGGCGCGCGCCCCGATATGAACGTTGAAGGCACAATTGAGTTGGAGCGGTTGGAAAATATCTTGTATGTCAATCGTCCCGTTCAAGGACAGGAGAACGCGACCGTCGGGATGTTCAAGTTGTCGCCCGATGAGAAGACCGCTTCGCGTGTTACCGTCAAATTCGGGCGCAGCAGCGTCAATACCATCGAAGTGATCAGTGGCCTGAGCGAAGGCGACAAGGTCATTTTGTCCGACACCGCGCAGTTCGATAATTCGGATAAAATTCGTCTCGACTAACTCTTGTGGAGGAAAAAACCATGACTGCATCCGATGAGCCGTTGATTCGACTCGAAGGCGTAACCAAGGTGTTCTATACCGATGAGGTGGAGACCCATGCCCTCAGTGGTATCCATCTGGAGATCAAGAAGGGCGAGTATGTCTCCATCGCCGGGCCTTCGGGCTGCGGCAAATCCACCCTGCTTTCGATACTCGGATTGCTCGACACTCCTAGCGAGGGCATTCACACCATTCACAATAAGCCGGTCGAGAATCTCAAGATGTCCGAGCGCGCGCGCATTCGCAACCGTGAAATCGGCTTCATCTTTCAGAGTTTCAATCTGATTGGCGACCTCACCGTCTTTGAGAATGTCGAATTGCCGCTCACCTATCGCGGCATGAACTCTGCCGAACGCAAAAAACGGGTCAACGAAGCTCTCGAACGCGTCGGCATGGCGCACCGCGCCAAACACTTGCCGAGTCAACTCTCCGGCGGTCAGCAACAACGCGTCGCCGTCGCCCGCGCCGTCGCAGGCGACCCGGCGATTCTGCTGGCCGACGAGCCGACCGGCAACCTCGATTCGACCAACGGCGAAGCGGTGATGGATTTGCTGCGCGAGTTGCACAGACAAGGCGCGACCATCTGCATGGTCACACACGACCCGCGTTATGCGCGCTTTGCTGATAAATCCATTCATCTCTTCGACGGACGCGTGGTGGAAGAAGAGCATCTGCCCAAAGCCGAAGAAGAATTGAAGCGCAGCGGATTCGATTTGCACTAATCCCCGCAAGCCACCGCGCCCACAATCGCTACGGATACGCAAACCGCCGGACGAGACACCTCGTCCGGCTTGAGTTGTTGTTTGTTTGATAACCCCATCATCCAATCAGGAGGAGCCGCTATGGAAACCTTATGGCGCGACCTGCGCTATGGCGTGCGAACCCTCAGCAAGAATCCCGGCATCACCCTGATCGCCGTGATCTCCTTAGCGCTCGGCATTGGCGCGAACGCCGCCGTCTTCAGCCTCGTAGATACGCTGCTCCTCAGACCCTTGCCGGTCTTCGAACCGCATCGCTTGGTAGCTTTCGGCACGCGCGACCATCACGGCGACTACCCGCACGGCGTCTCCTACAGAGACTTCCTCGATTACCGCGACCAAAATACCGCCTTCTCCGGCCTCACAGCCTTCATGCCCGTGCAACTCGCATTCAGCAACAGCGGGCAAAACAGCGAAGCGCTGTTGGGCTATATGGTATCGGGCAATCATTTCTCCGTGCTCGGCGTTCAGTCGGTGTTGGGGCGCGCGTTCTTACCGGAAGAAGATCGAACGCCGGACACGCACGCCGTTGCGGTCATCAGCTATGGCCTGTGGGAGAGACGCTTCGGTGCAGACCCCAACGTCATTGGCAAAAGTGTCAACCTCAACAGTCACCCCTTCGCCATCATCGGCGTCGCGCCCAAAGAGTTTCGCGGCGTCGAAGTCATCGCCGCTCCTGAAATCTGGGTTCCGGCGATGATGCAGAGCGTTCTGCTGCCCAACTCGCCCAACCTCCTCGAAGAACGCGACTCGCATGCTTTCCGCGTTTGGGGGCGACTCAAAGACGATCTGCCGATGGAACAAGCGCAGGCTGCCATCAACACTCAAGCGCAAGGACTGGCAGAGGCCTATCCGGCAACCAATCAAGGAGTGCGTGTGCAACTCTTCCCGCAGTGGGAAGCGCGCTTTGAACCCGGAACCGGCGCGGCATTGGCAACCGCTTCGGCGCTGCTGATGGGGTTAGTCGGGCTAGTCTTACTGATTGCCTGCGCCAATCTCGCCAATCTGCTGCTGGCACGCGCCACCGTGCGCGGCAAAGAGATGGCCTTGCGACAGGCATTGGGAGCCAATCGCTGGCAACTGATTCGCCAACTGCTCACCGAGAGCTTGCTCTTAGCCTTTCTCGGCGCGCTGGTTTCGCTTGTACTCGCCACATGGGCAATCGAAGGGTTACGCTCGGTCAAACCCGGCGGCGGATTGCCGCTCAATCTCGATGTTCAACTCGATGGCCGCGTCTTGCTCTTCACAGCCGCCATCGCTCTCGTGGCGGCGATTCTGTTCGGACTCGCTCCCGCATTGCGTACCTCAAAGATCAATCTGGTCTCCGCGCTCAAAGGCGAAGAGTCCGTCCTCGGTCAAAAGACGCGGCGCTTGGGGCTGCGCAATGCGCTGGTCATTGCACAGATTGCCATGTCGTTGGTCTTGATGATCTCCGCCGCGCTCTTTTTGCAGAGTCTCGGCAAGGCCGAGCAGATGGACTTAGGCATTCGCAGTCAACATACCGTGATGGGTTCAGTCAACCTCAGTCTCAATGGCTATGACCAAACGCGCGGGCAAGCCTTTTATCGGGATGCGGTCGAACGCATCCGCACGCTGCCCGGCGTTGAGTCGGTCGGGTTGGCGCGCTTTGTGCCGCTCGATTTTTCGGTCGGCGGTCACGATGTCATCATCGAAGGCCGCGAGGTTACAACGGAGAGCGAAAAGGTCGGCATTATGTCGAGCGTCGTCAGCGCCGATTACTTCCGCGCCATCGGCACGCCGGTCATACGCGGGCGGGAGTTTGGCGAACAGGATGATAGAAATCATCAATTGGTAGCCATCGTCAACGCAACGATGGCGCGGCAGTATTGGCCGGATCAAGAGGCTATCGGCAAACGCTTCCGACTGGCTTCGCGCACCGCGCCACCCATCGAAATCGTCGGCATCGCCAAAGACGGCAAGTACCGCCAATACTTCGAAGCGCCGCAGCCCTATTTCTATCTGCCCTTCTTGCAAAACTATCGCGCTGATATGACGCTGGTCATCGAAACCCAAGCCGATGCGGCAACCCTGATCGCCGGATTGCGGCGCGAAGTGGCGGCGCTCGATGCCAACCTACCCCTTACAGGCGTTATGAGCATCGAAGAGTTTTTGCAAGGCCGAACTTTTTTAGGGACGCAGTTGATTTCCTCGCTGCTTGGCATCTTCGGATTGATCGGGTTGATGCTTGCAGCCATAGGAATCTTCGGCGTGATGTCCTATTTTGTCGGGCGGCGCACGCGCGAAATCGGCATTCGCATCGCGTTGGGCGCAACCCGCAGCGACGTTCTCAAACTGGTTTTGGGACAGGGTATGTTGATGACGGTGATCGGCATCGGCATCGGCTTAGCAGGCGCGTTGGCTTTATCGCGGTTGACCGCCAGTCTTCTCTATGGCATCAGCGCCAGCGACCCGTTGACCTTTCTGTTCATCGCGCTAGTCTTTGCCGCCATTTCGCTGTTGGCCTGCTACCTACCTGCACAGCGAGCCCTGAAGGTTGATCCGATGGTCGCATTACGCTATGAATGATGGCGGGTAAAAGTTAAATGAAGGTCGAAGGTTGAAAACCGACGGATGAAGATTGAAACGGAGAGGGTTCCCTCTTCATCCTTCATCTCTTCATAAATGGGCTGCTTCCCTTCGTTGGTCATTCTACCTGCGGCATTCAGCATTCGGCGTAAAGGTAATGAGAAAGATTCAATGGCGAAATTGGCTCATCCTCTTGCTATTCTGGACGCTCGTCGGGTTGATCTATTCTAGTCAACTCCGCTTTTTTGACAGCGTGCGCGGCTCCAGTTATTCGTGGGGTCATTACATAGCCGAAGCATTGGCGGACTGGTACACGTGGGCAGTTCTCACACCTCTGATTCTGAGGTTGGCCAAACGCTACCCATTCACGCAGCGGCGCTGGTCATGGGTGATCTTACTTCATCTGCCTGCCAGCCTTTTGATCGCCGCCGCGCAACTCTTCATTCAAGCGGCAGCCGATCAAATCTTCATTCATCAGCAATACTCACTAGCAGCCATCACCGGGCAATTGCCGCAGTTGTTTACGCGCAAATACTATTTCTGCGTTCTGGTCTATTGGGCGATTGTCTTTGTCCATCAGAGCATCGCCTACTATCAGCAGCAACAACTGCAAGCGGCGCAGTTAGAGACGCGGCTCGCGCAAGCGCAGTTGCAGGCTCTCAAGATGCAACTCCATCCCCATTTTCTTTTTAATACGCTGCACGCCATCTCAACATTGGTGCACGAAGACCCCAAAGCTGCCGATCAGATGATCGCGCGGTTGAGCGAATTGCTGCGCCTAACCTTGGCCAACCAAAATCGCCAAGAGGTAGCGCTCGCGCAGGAGCTGGAATTTTTACATACCTATTTGGAGATCGAGCGCCTGCGCTTTCAGGATCGCCTGACGGTGAAGTTGAACATTGCGCCGGAAACGCTCGACGCCCGCGTTCCCAATCTGATTCTGCAGCCGCTGGTAGAGAATTCCATTCGTCATGGCATCGCGGCGCGGCGCGGCGCGGGCTGGATTGAAATCGGCGCGGCGCGACACAATGGCACGCTCGATCTGCACGTGCGCGACAATGGCGCGGGGCTGCCGACTAGCGGCACATTCCAAGAAGGCGTTGGCCTAGCCAATACGCGCGCGCGGCTTGCGCAACTCTATGGCGACCGCCATCACTTCGAAATGGCAAACCGGGTGACGGGCGGTTTGGAAGTAAGGCTGAAAATCCCTTGGCACGGCGGCAATGATGATTGATGACTCGCGCTCCTATTCGCCTTCGATTCGCACGGTGATCGTTGACGATGAACCGTTGGCGCGCGCCCGCCTGCGCAGCCTGCTCAAACGCGACCCGGACATCGAGATCATCGCCGAATGCGCAGATGGCTTTGAAGCCATAGCGGCGTTGCGCGCAACGACTGCCGACCTCCTTTTTCTCGACATTCAGATGCCGGAGATGGACGGTTTCCGCGTGCTGGAAGAGGTTGGCCTCGAACGCCTGCCGGTTATCGTCTTCGTGACCGCATACGATCAACACGCGCTGCGCGCCTTTCAAGTGCAAGCCCTCGATTACCTGCTCAAGCCTTTCGATGAGCGGCGCTTCCGGCAGATGTTGGAGAGAGCGAAGCGACAGGTCAACAGTTCGCGCTCCAGCGGCTTACAAGAACGATTGCTTGCCCTGCTGGATGAATGGAAGAGTCGTTCGAACGCGCTCGACCGCGTGTTGGTCAAAAGCGGCGGGCGCATCACCTTTTTGCGCGCTGAAGAGATTGACTGGCTCAAATCCGAAGGCAACTATGTGCGTCTGCACGTGGGGGCATCCTCATACCTGCTGCGCGAAACCATCAGCCAGATGGAGAGTCAACTCGACCCGCGCCGCTTCCTGCGTATTCATCGCTCGGCCATCGTCAACCTCGACCGCGTTCAAGAGATTCAGCAACTCTTTCATGGCGAGCATCGCGTAATTCTGCGCGATGGTACGCGGCTGACCTTGAGCCGCACCTACCGCGAGCGCCTACCGCGACTGGCCGAAAAAGGGACTTCATAACTGCGTCATCTATCCCCGCCATGCGCGTTTCACCCCCTGCCTGCGCAACTCATCACATTCGGTTTCCCGCGCCCCCTCTTCTCTTGCTAGGTTGTCCGCGCGACACTGTAGCCGGTCGCAACAAAATTCAATCGGGAGATTCGTATGCGCCCAATCCGTCATCTGCTGATCTGCTCTCTGTTCATACTTACCCTCACGCAATTTGCCCGCGCGCAGAATTGGCCGCAGTGGCGCGGTGTCAACCGCGATGGCGTCGCCACCAGCGTGCGCCTGCCTGCCAGCTTTCCCGAACGACTCACCCAACGGTGGAAAGTCGAAGTCGGCAGCGGTCACGCTTCGCCGGTCGTCATCGGCCAGCGCGTCTACCTGCATGCGCGTGAAGGCGAAGAAGAGGTCATCGCCTCTTTCAACCTCGAAACCGGTGCGCGCCTTTGGCAAGACCGCTACGTTGCGCCCTACACCGTTGATCAGGCAGCAGCGGCGCATGGCAAAGGGCCGAAATCCACGCCGGTCTTCGCACAAGGCAGGCTCTACACGTTGGGCATCACAGGCATTCTCTCGTGCTATCAGGCAACGAGCGGCAGATTGCTGTGGCGCAAAGAATTTTCGCAACGCTTTCGAAAACAATCGCCGGATTACGGCACGGCGACATCGCCGCTGGTTGACAGCGGGTTGGTCATCGCTTTTGTCGGCGGCAAAGACAGCGGCGCGCTTCTCGCCTTTGATGCCGCGACGGGCAAAGAGCGATGGAGTTGGAGCGCCGACGGCCCCGGTTATTCGTCGCCCATCGTCGTCGAACTCGGCGGCGTCCGTCAACTGGTCACCCCCTCGCAGCAGAAGATCATCAGCCTGGCCATCACGAGCGGCAAATTGCTTTGGCAAATCCCTTTCAAAACCGAATGGGACAACAGCATCATCACGCCCGTCTTGTACCGCGACACCTTGATCTTTTCCGGCGATACGAAAGGCACGTTTGCCATTCGTCCCATCAATCGCGCAGGCCAATGGACGACCGAGCGCGTATGGCATACCGATGAAGTCGAGTTGTACATGAACACGCCGGTGCTGCGCGGCGATTATTTGTATGGCTTGTCAACCAAACGCAAAGGTCAGTTTTTCTGCGTAGACGCGCGCACCGGAAAGACGATGTGGCTGACCGAAGGGCGCGAAGGCGACAACGCAGCGATGATCGCCGTTGACTCTCTGCTCTTTCTCTTAACCGATGATGCTGAGATGACCATCGCGCGCGTCAATCCGCAGCGCTTCGAAGTGGTCAAAAAATTCACCGTCGCTTCCAGTCCGACATGGGCGCATCCGGTGATTCTCAACGATGCTTTGCTGATTAAAGACGCGGCATCGCTGACCCTCTGGAAGTTGAAGTAGCAAAAGCGTCGTTGCAGACCAAACATCCATCAATCAGAGACAACCTGCTCGCACCCGGAATCGAACACGGATGAACGCGGAGCGGACGGATTTTCACGGAGCAAGATGGCCTTTCCGTACTCATCCGTCGCCTCCGCACAAATCCGCGTTCGATTCTTCTCTTGACCGCCCTCTCCGTTAGAAACCGACACAATCCCGCCCGTAAATAATCGCCCTTCCCGTTTCGGCTTCGCGCAATCGCCCGCTTGCGCGATTGCAGAAACGCCTTGCTTAGGCAAAGTTGATAGGATAAAAAGCTCATAACTTTTTGGCCGTGTCGCAAAGTTCGTTGTCCGATTACCGAAGATCATCGCGTCGCAGCGATTGCGTTCGAGGTCAAACCGTATGAGCTTGATGAAATCCGCCGTGAAGTTCTTATCGTTCGGGGTGCTGTGCGGCAGCGCGGTAGCGGATTCGCTGGCCAGCGGCACGCCGCCAAGCCCTGAGCAACTGACCCTGTTGGCAACTTCGTCTGCGGCAGCCTTAAAAGCGGGCGGTCAACTAGCAGGCGAATTGGTCGGCGGACTGTTGCATGAAAAGCTCTTCGCCAAGCAATCTGACTTGCTCAACTGGGCTTGCCCCGGTTTAGTGGACAGTTTCTCACTTGTTGATTAGGCGACCTGT
>CAYXVU010000173.1:0-12674 GCA_964468725.1 uncultured Clostridia bacterium | reverse complement strand
GACACCGAATAACGCCAAAGATGTGATCGCTATGGCTTATGGCTTTGCTGTCTGTGACAGCGGCACGCAGGAGTGTATCGGGCAAGGTCAGCGTCCGGAGCAGATTCTGCAAAATAGCGAAGTGTACTTTAATGTCTATGATACGGCCAGTTCTCCGGAAACAATACTGAGCATCGAAATCAGTTTTACCAATAACCATAACCCGTTCAATTGGCCGGACTCGCGTTGGCTGGTTCCGCGTCCGGGTCACCCCTTGCCGCCGCCCGAAGATGGAAAAGGCAGCATCGGGTGCAATGTCATCGGCAGATTGTGGAGCATCGGCCCATTCACAGCCATTCAGGACGGAAGTTTCGAATGCACCATTCGAGTGGTTACGGAAGGCAATCAGCAACTGATATTTCAAGTTGATCCGCGAATCATCGTCGAAGGCGTCTGACCTCTGTCCGCCTTGCGGCGATGAGAGTTCCGGCAGCGGTTACCAAAGCCTGGCTCTTTACTTTGGCAACTGCTGCCGACAGCGGATACGTGAAAGGGAAACGAATACAGTCGGCGAATCATGCTTGGTTACCGGGGAGCCAATCGCTGCGCTGGTGAAGAGCCTTCGTTTCCCTCTTAATGAATCTCCTCTTTGCTCCTAGCATCTACAGATCGCAGCGCCCTGAGCGCACAGTGCTGTCTTGTGTTTCATGGCCAATACTTGTCGCCGCCCGATGTCTGTCTCTTCATCGGGCGGCGTTTTGTGCTTGATGCCGAATTGCCCGACAAAATCGTTGAGAGGCGGTCTCTGACCGCCGCTACCAAGCGTGAGAGGCGGTCAGAGACCGCCTCTCACCTCTCTCCGATTGCTTGGCAACCGGGTATTCCCCCCTCGCCCCTCCCGATTCCATCTCCCTTGTGCAGGATAATCGCGGCCTCTCTTAGCGTAGTCTCAGCCCTCGCAAACGCAGGTGGGGTTGGCTGATGGCGATCATCTCGAAAAATTTTTGGCAGCCATGAGGGAATTGCGCGCCGCTTTCCGCTTATCAGAGTGCCGGGTTTTGTTGCCGAAGGGCTGCGGCAATACAGACCAAAATAAACAGCTCGTTTGATCGCAAACCCTAAGGAGGATTTGTCATGAGTGCGAAACCAGCCATTAGCAAAGAGATCATTGCCCACGACTTTGCCGTTGCCGCGCACGGCAAGTTAGAACCCGAACAGATTGACGCCACCGTATCGGCCTTGACAGCCACAACGACCGCCTATCCGGCCAACGGCAGCGTCGCCAGCATGATCTTCTATCTGAAGTTTCAAGTGACGGTGAAAAACGGCGGCAAGACCTTTGACGGAAATGCCGGGGGCGTCTCTTCTCCCGGTGGCGGGGCATTGTTCGGGGATGTCTACACGGATGACATCAACCGGTTGTACCGCGATACGGTGAAGTTCGAATTTCAAGGGACGCCCGTCTACTTGAGCATTCTCTTCTTTGACAAGAGCAACCACTTGCTCGGCCATTTTCAAGCCGGAGCGGTTTCGACAGTTCTCGGTATTGGCGGCGGCAAGGGCAGTTGGTCATAAACTGATTGACGCGCGCCGCTCGCGCAGGTTCCTGTCAGTCGCCCATCAGATGTAGCCTCCACCTGCCTTCCCCCCCTTAGTTGGCAGGTGCAACCGAGCTGCGGGGCATTCCCCTCACCCCTCCCGCAGCTCTTTTCCACACTCTTCCTCACAGCTAGCCGATGTCCAACACCACCGACATCGCGCTTACCGATCTGTCCGACGTGCTCCACTAGCATCTTGTCGGCGCGCTTTATGATTGCGGTTTGAAGTAGAGCACCAGCCCCGCGCCAAGGGCGACCAGCGCAAAGCCCAGATAGAGGAGCGGATTGGGGCGCGTCTCCGGCGGGTGCAGGGTCATTGAAAAGAGCACATTCACAACCGGCGCGCCGCCAAATACCAAGGGCATCACATAGGTCGGAATGCCGCCCGACTTGAACGCCCAGATGATACAGATCGCGCCAATCGCGCCGAGCGCGCCGCCTACCGTTGCCCACAACACGCCGCTTGAATTGAACCCTTTGAGTTCCCCTTGCGCGCCCAAACTGATAACCGGAACCAGTACGCCGATCAAAAAATAGGCTACGCCGACGCACAATAAGGCGCGCAAAGGATTACCAAGCGCCACCTGTCCGCGATGTAGGGTCGGGCCGTACAATCCCCACGCCAGCGCCGCCCCCAGAGCAAAAAAGACCCAGATCATAGATTTCCTCGTCATTCGATTTTCACCTTCAGAAATTGGAACAGAGAATCACTATCAAGACTTCCCGCCTTTGACAAGTTGCCCGCGCTTTCTCAAGGCTGCGGTGCAGCAGTCTGTTGCCTGACCCCGTCCGCTAGTTCCGCAAGCGCGCGGGCAGCGATCATAGACATGCTCAAGGCGAAGTGAATATCGAGCCGTTCGTCGAGCACTTTCGCCAACCCTTGATCGTAAACTCGCAAGATGACGCGCACCCCCGGGGCTAACGATTTTGCATTCAAGCCGATTTCCAGATTCGTCAGATCATCGCTGGTCATCGAAAGCATCGCTTTGGCGCGCACCAATCCGGCATCGCGCAAGGTCTTCTCCAAACAGGCGTCGCCGATAATCACTGGCAAGCGCTTCGAATAAATCGCTGGCATAAATCTGCCGGTCGCTTTTTCATCAATCACCACGACGGTTTCGCCGCGCCGCAATAACTCTACAACGACGCGCAAGCCGACTGCGCCGATGCCAATGACCAACACGTGATCCGCATATTTGATCTTGCGCCGCCCGAACGAGAGCGCCAACCGATGGCGCAACAGACTGTCGGTGATGAGGGCGAATAAGACCGCCGTATTGGTCACACTGGCAATCATCAAGATGATGCCAATGATCTTTGACAGACTGGTCGCTTCGCGCAGGCTAATGTCGCCAAAACCGACCGTCGCCATCAAGGTCACGACAAAGTAGACGGCATCCAACCAAGAAAGATTCTCCCAGTAATGAAAATAGATGGTCGCCGTCAGCGCCATCGAACTGGTCGCCGTGATGGCATAGAGCAACAGCGGGTCGAGCCGTCGCGGGGCAACGATCTCCGGTTCGGTCACGCCCATGATGGCTGCCGGTTGTTGCCCGCTGTCGCGCGCCGGAGCTTCGATGGCGGCAACGAACTGTTGCGCCGCCAGTTCCGGCGGGCTGACGAAAGAGAAATTTTCCAGATGGCGTTGCAGCTTTTTGCCGAGCCGACTCTGAATCAGCGAAATGATGATGGGAACCGTTCGACTGAGGCTTCGCATGGCGAGCGCCAAACGGATATTGAGGTTGTCCTCTTCGGTGACGACGTAGACGGCTTTGGCATCGCGCGCAAATTCGGGAATCGTCAAATCAGTTTTCATATACTGCCAGCCCTGTGGTGGCTCTGACGGCTGCTCGTCAGGCCCGATAACCAGGACGGCAGCAAAGCGTTTCGCAAGGTGCGCCGCCAGTCGCATGGCAATATGGGTTGTGCCGAAAATAACAATGTCGGGTGAGTTCATTCAATTCATCTCTGCGAGTGCGCTGCCGCGCGCCCATCTTACCACTCACCTGCCGCTACGCTCTACGATTTCTTGCTGCCCAGGGCTTTGGTATGATTCGGGACAAGGACAAGCTATGGAAAAGCAACTCACACAGGAACAACTCGGTAACGTCGTCGCCGAAGTCACGCGCCTCGCGCAGCAACGCGAAGAGACGGAGCGCGAAACCCTCGACCGCGAACAAGTGGCGTTGGTGCTCAAAGAACTCAACCTGCCGGTCGAGTTGCTCGACGATGCGATGGAGCAGTTGCGCCGCCGCGAAGCGCTCGAAGAAGAGCGTAAGAAAAAACGCCGCTTAACGATCTTCGCCGTCGCCTTCTTTCTCATCCTCATCGCGCTCGGTTCGATTTGGTATTGGACGCGCAGCGCAACCTTTGACCGCATCACGGCGGGCGCGGCAAACGTCGCCCGAACAACTGAAGTTGCCCGTGACGGACAAGAAGCGGTCTATCGCGTCACGCTCAACGATGCGCCGTTGGGCGAGAAGCTGACGCTCAATTGCAACTGGTATGACCCAAGCGGCAACCTCTTCTCTCAAAATAGCTACACCACGCGCGAGGTGGATAAAGCCGTATGGCCGACTTCCTGCAAATGCCAAATCGGCGCCAACGCTCCAAAGGGGACATGGAAAGTCGAAATGAAGCTCGGCGACCGCGTGTTGAGTTCGACAACATTTGAGGTCGAATAACCCATGACCGCAGTCATCGGCTACTGGGGATGGGGGGAGTGGGAATCGCTCGACTCCCGGCTTTCGCAAATCGGCGAAGCCGAATTTGCCAGTCGCCCTTCACAAAGACTCTCTCTTCAACCAGCGCAACCCGATTTCCCTTTGCTTGCTGCGGCCAGCGTCATCGTCGGCTCGTTCGTCCCTGACCTTTGCTCCGTCACCGCAACCGATGACGCGCTGCATTTCCGGCTTTCGGCCTCCGGTCTCGCGCACGATGCGGACGCACAAATTGAAATTCAGCCGCAAGGGTTGAGACTAACACGCGACCCTTTTGGCCGTCTGCCCCTGTATTGGGCGCGGGTCGCCGATGCCATCTGGTTCGCATCCGAAGCGCGCTTGCTGTTGCCGCTCTTATCGCCTCCTGAAGTATCGCTCGCTGCATTGTATGGCTACCTCTGCTTCTCGTATATGCCGACTCCGCTAACGCCGGTCGAAAATCTTCAGGCTGTGCCCGCAGGCAAACGTCTCGGATGGCAATTGCTATACGCGCATAATCAGCCTTCGCCTGCAATGCCGACGCTCACCTCTGTACACGAATGGCAAGAAGCAGAGGAGCAGGTTCGCTCGGAACCTATGGCCATCGCTGCATTGCAAGCGCTGCTCGATGAAGCCATCGCCGACCAACTTGGCGACGCCGCGCGCGAGCCGGTCGGAGTGCTGCTTTCCGGCGGGCTTGATTCGTCGTTAGTCGCAGCATGCTTAGTGCGCGCCGGGGTTCGGGTACGCGCTTATGCTCTCGACTTCGGCGGGTATGGGCTTTCAGAACTCCCGTTCGCCGAACAGGTCGCCGGTCACTTACGCATTCCGCTTACCAAAGTCTCCGCTTCGCCGCGCCGCATTCAACAAGCAATTGCCGCAACGGCGCGCGCGCTTGATGTGCCTTACGGTGATGGCGTCACCGTGCCGCTTTACCTGCTTGGCGAAGCGGCGAGTCAAGAGTGTGCTGTCATCTTCAACGGCGAAGGCGGCGATCAACTCTTTGCCGGATGGACAAACAAACCGCTGATTGCGGCGGGCGTTTATCAACAGCACGCATCCGCCGACAGTGATTTCGTGCGCCATTATTTACGCACCTTTCATCGCCTGCACGGCTATGAAGCGCAGGTGTTTAGGCCAGAGGTGTGCAGACAGATTGCCACTCTTGATATAACAGAGTGGTTGGCCGAAGCGTTGCAGGGCGAGAAGACGCCGTCGCTCTTGCATCGGTTGCGCCGCGCGAATCTGCTCTTGAAGGGCGCAAGCAACATTCAACCGCGCGCCTCGCGGCTGGCGCACGCTCACAGGTTGAAGGTGCGAACGCCGTTTTGCTATAAACCGCTCGCCAAGTGGACATTCACGCTTGCGCCGGAGTTGCTGTTACACGGGGCTTGCGAAAAGTATCTGCTCAAGCGAGCCGTCGAGTCGCTGTTGCCTGCGGAAATCGTCTGGCGCGAAAAGCGCGGCATGGGCGTGCCGCTCACCGAATGGGCGCTCGGCGCTCTGTGGCGCGAAGTCGGCGCGTGGTTGCAGCCAAATGTGCTGATGGCAGAAAACCGCTTTCAACCTGATCTGGCGTTGCGCATCGCGCTCGGACGCTTGAGCGGGCAGGCACGCGGGCGACGTATTGGCGAGTTGTTATGGTTGCTGCTGATGTGGCAGGTCTGGCGCAAGACGGTTCTGAAAGAAGAGGTCAAGCCCTCGCTTTACAATCCCTTCTGGATGCCACCGCGTCTGTGGCAGTGGCGACTGCGGAGGCGAGAGAGCGAATGATGAAGCAAGAGGCAATCAACAAAGAGACAGCCGCATTGCGCGCTACGTTGCCGCGCGCCGAAGTTGCCGAAACCTGGCTTCATGAATACGGCTCGCCTTTGTATGTTTACGATGCCGAAGTATTGCGACGCACGATTGCGCGCATCACCCGCGCCGTTCCCTACCCGCAGACCCATTTTCATTTCGCCAGCGTCACCAATGGCAATATCGAGTTGTTACAGATCATTCGCGCCTGCGGTTGGGGGTTACATGCCAACACGCCGGGCGACGTGTATCTGGCTTTGCAAGCCGGTTTCGCACCCGAACAGATCGTCTACAGCGGCAGCAATCTCAATCTCGAAGAGATGCGGCAGATGCTCGATTGGCGTGTGGCAACCTTGAACTTCGATAGCGTTAGCCAGTTGCAACGCTTTTGCGAGGTCTATCAACAATGCGATTCGGATGCGCCCGCGCCGCGTCTCGGTTTCCGCCTAAATCTGCCGCACATCACCGGCGAGACGCGCATCGGTGTGCGGCCTGCTGAGTTTCCCGACGCGATTGGTATTGCGGCGCGCGTCGGATTGCGTATCACCGGCATCCATTTTTATCGCGGCACGGGCACCAATTTGACAGCGGCATTTACCGAAGCCATCGCGGACGTGCTCGAAGCCGGAAGCACACTCCCGGATTGGCAGTATCTCGATTTCGGTGGCGGCTTCGGCTATCCCTATCGCGCAGGCCGCGAGAGTCTGGATTGGGAAGTCTTCGGCGCGGCGCTCAGCGAACAATTGCTTGCCCGTCAGCCGTCGCTGTCATTATTGATCGAACCGGGTAGAGCGGCGATTGCCGGAAGCGGCATCTTGCTGGCTCGGGTGCAGTCCGTGAAGTGGCAAGACGAAAAACAGATCATCGGCGTGGATACGACGATTGCCAACATCGCGGTGTTGAGCGTGCATGGCGGGTATCGTTCGATTCGCGCGCTCAGTCAAACGGACGGCGGACGGGTGACGACCGATGTATGCGGCAATACCACATTTTCGAGAGATTATCTCGGTCGCGGTTGCCTGCTGCCTGCGATGCAGCCGGATGACATTGTAGCGATTCTCGATGTCGGAGCCTATGGGTACGCGATGGCTTCGCACTTCTTGCATCGCCCGCGCCCTGCGGAGATTTTGATTGACGGCGGCGAGCCGCGTTTGATTCGTCGCCGTGAAAGCTATGCGGCGTTGACTAAGCAGGTTTAACTCACCAATCAGCGCGCATCGGCGCGCGTCACTCGGAGTAAGGAGAGGCCTTGTGAAATGCATAAAGTGCAACACCGAAAATAACCTCAAAGAGCGGCAGTTCCTGAACGGCACCTGTAAAACCTGCCGCCATCCGTTTGTCTTTGATCCGAAATCTCAGCCAGCAGCGCCGTTCACCGATGGTTTTTTCGCCAATGCGATCAACACGCTATCGGTGAATCATTCGCTGTTTTTCACGCCGCGCCAATTCTATTATGCGCTCAACAATCGCAGGCAATCGAAATTGAATCTCATCGCAGCCATCGGTTGTTTGATCGGATTGCTCGCCGTCATCAATCTGATTCTCTTCATTGCGACGAAATCAGTCTTCTTCTTGTTGACCCTGCTGTTAATCATCTTCTGCGGCATCATCTTCATTCTGCCAAAGGTTCGGGAGCGATTCGAAAATAAGAAACCGAAAAAGATCATCTTTGAGTTTCATCAAATCAACGACTGGCTGCACCGCTGGCAACGGGTCAACGGCGCGATGGCGAAGATTCTGCCGCCCCCTACGGTCAGCAAACAGATCGCGCCAATCAGCGAAGAGGTGAAAGCCTACAGCTTTGATCGTCTGGTGGTTTGCGACAGTCCGCAGATGGCACAGTTTTTACTCGCTAACAATTTTCATTTCGAACATAACTGCGCGGTGCTGGCTATTGATAAGTACCCGCAGCCCGTCTTTGGCACGGTGATGGAGATGTTGCGTCGCAATCCGGAGTTGAAAGTCTACGCCCTGCACGATGCCAGTCCGGCAGGCGTCCATCTGGCACACCGCCTGCGCCACGAAGCGGACTGGTTCAGAGATAGCCCGACGGTGCAAATTTACGATTTAGGGTTGATGCCGCGACAGGTCTTTGATCGTCGTCTCTTCGTTTTGCAGAGCGAGCAGTTCGCGCATTTTGCCCGACACAATATGCTGCCCGAAGTGCGGGCGACACTCTTGCCGGAAGAGATTGCCTGGCTCGAAGCCGGAAATTATGTCGAGCTTGAATCATTCGCGCCGCAAACGCTGCTGCGCATCGTGACCAACGGCATCGCCCGCAGCCGCGACCCGCGCGCCCGTGATACCTTGAGCGATGTCGGAGTGGCGGATGCCTACTTCATCGGCTACTACGGTTCGGGCGGCTCGGATGTCTACATCGCCGACAACTTCGGATGACGGTCTGCTAGAATAAGGCACGCCCGGCAGATGATTTGCACTTATGGCTTCGCCCGGCTGGCCGCAACGGAAAGACGAGATAACGATGTGCAGATTATTAGACCGCTTCGCCGGAGCCTTCACGCGCAAGCCCGGAGAGTTAAACAGTCGGATGAGTCAAGGTGCGAAAGATTTGCTCAAGCGCGCCGTAGATGACCTCGACACTAAACAATTGCTCGATTACCACACCCACATCGTCGGCGTCGGCGCAGGCGGGACGGGCGCTTTTGTCAATCCGCATATGCGCTCATGGCGCTATCCATTCAAACGCATTCAACTCGCTTTTTATCTGAGCGCCTCGAAGGTCGCCGACATCGAAGACGCCGACCGCCAATACCTCGACCGCCTCGTTGATCTGATTCGCAGCAATGAACACGGTGGCAAACACTATCTGCTCGCTTTCGACCAACACTACAACCTCGACGGCACGGTGAATCTGGCAAAGACCGAATTCTATGTTCCCAATGATTATGTCTTTGCCCTTGCCGAACAGCATGCAGACATCTTTTTGCCGATGATCTCCGTGCATCCGTATCGCCCCGATGCGCTCGCCGAGTTGGAGCGCTGTGCGGCGCGCGGCGCGCGCATCATCAAGTGGTTACCGAATGCGATGGGCATCAATCCCGCGCACGAAAAGTGCGAGCCATTCTATGCGAAGATGAAGGAACTCGGCCTCACTTTGCTCAGTCACGGCGGCGAAGAGAAAGCGGTTGAGGCCGAAGAGGATCAAAAACTCGGCAACCCGCTGCTGCTTCGAAAACCGTTAGAGTGTGGCGTCAAAGTCATCGTCGCCCATTGCGCCGGACTCGGTCATAACTCCGACCTTGAGAGTCAGCACCCGACGACTCAACACAATTTCGATCTCTTCTTGCGATTGATGAATGAAAAGAAGTATGAAGGGCTGTTGTTTGCCGACATCTCCGCGATGACGCAATACAACCGCGTCGGCGCACCGTTGCAAACGATCTTAGAGCGCGAAGACCTGCATCATCGTCTGGTCAACGGCAGCGACTATCCGTTGCCCGCCATTAATATCTTGATTCGCACCGGCACATTGGCCAAACACGGTTATCTGAACGAAGCCCAGCGCCAACAGTTGAACGAGATTTATGATTACAATCCGTTGCTCTACGACTATGTGTTAAAACGCACGCTCAAACATCCGCGCAGCGCGAGACGCTTTCCCGCCGCGCTCTTCACGGCGAACGCGCTGCTTGGCATCTAAGGTTTCGTGTTGGCTTGCAGCCAATATTCAAGACTCACTAGCAACCATAGCTTCACCCCGTACCGCGACCATGTATCACCGCGATAGGCGAGCCAATCGCCGATCAGCTTTTGATTCAGATATGGCTTGAGGCGAGCGCGTTTGTTCAACAACAGGGCGCGCGCTTCGCGTTGCCAGTATTTGCGAAACCGCAATTGCACGGGAACCATCATGCCGCTTTTGGGTCGCGCAATGATGGCGTCGGGCAACAAATCTTTCACTGCCTCTTTCAAGACGGCTTTCTCCGCTGCGCCGCTCAATTTATACGATGGCGGAATCTGCAAACTCATCGCCACGATGCGCTCATCGAACAGCGGCGATAGCCCAATCAACCCCGTCGCGCGCGTCAGGTTGTTCACTTTCGTCAAGATGTGGTCTGCGCCTTTGAATTTGATGTTGAGGAACATCAGGCGATTCAGATAACTTGCCCCGCTCATCAAATCAGCAGCAAATACCGACGGCACATCTTTCGTCGCTTGCCACACATCGGGCTGTAACAACTGCGGCAAATCGAGGGCGCATTTTTGAAACGATGCCAGATATGCCGATACGGCATCGGGCGTTGGGATAGTACCCGAAGTCTCGCCTTCAGGGGTTGCAGCATACAGCCGGTTCAAGAGCATCGGTTGATTTTTTGGGCCGCCAAAACAGGGGTCGCCGCCTTCGCCATTCAAAATCACTCCGACCGATGCCCGCGCTTCGCGGCCTAAGATCAGGTTCGGCACGGTTAGCGGGTCGCCAATCGGGTCATCAAGGTGCGCCATCGTTTCCGGCAACAACTGCCACATCTCCGCCGCCGTGATCTTGATGATGTGATGGCGTGTGCGCGTGTGGTTGGCGACGAGGCTGGAAAATTCCAACTCGTTCGGACATTCATCGCCGAAGTGAATCGAATAGGTGTGAACCGGGTGGCGATGAAACTTGGCAGCCAGTGCGACGACCAGACTGGAATCCAATCCGCCGGACAGATACGCGCCGACCGGCGCATCGGTCGGCAGCGATGCTTGAACAACCTCTTCCAGCAAGCTGCGCAATCGCTTCGCATACTCGGCGAGCGGCGCAGCCGGATCGGTGATCTGCTCTTGCACTTGCCAATAGAAGCGCGTCTGATTGTCGGGCAATGTTACCAACGCGCCGGGGCGAACTTCGCGCACCTCTTTGAGCAAGGTGCGCTCGCCCGGCACAAACGCGCAACTCAGATAATCGCGCAACGCTACCCAATCCAGAACCGAGAAGCCTCGCCGCGCAATCGTCGCCAGTCGCGGCGCAACCAGTCGCGGCGTGCCGACCTGAGTGTAGTAAAGCGTGCGCGCGCCTACTCGGTCGCGCGCCAACCATAAGGCGCGCATCTGCCGGTCATAGACCGCAAACCCGAACATGCCTTCGAGCCGTTCGACGCTTGACGCGCCGAAGCGTTCCCACAATGCAGCGATGAGTTGCGTATCGGTGAAAGACGGGTTGGCGGCAGTTTCGAGTTGATCGAGCAACGTCGAACGATTGCTCAACCGCGCATCGGCAATAACGGCATAGCGATGATCGGAACTGAATGCGGGCTGCGCGCGAAAGATGGCGATGTTATCGTCTCGCCACGTAGCACCAGCGTACTCGTGGCCGCCGAGGCCACTCCCGAAGGCTAAATACCAATCCGGCAAGATGCGGAATGTCGGGACAACATCCTGAACGCGCTTTCGAAACATCATCGAGAGACTCGGTGAAGCATATCGCGCCGCGAATCACCCAACTCGCCAAGAATGAGGATGCGAATTGACGGCGATGATTCGCGGACAGTTGATAGTGGCGTAATCCTTTACCGGTTGCGCCGGGTGAAGCGGAATGACCGCGTGCCGTATTGATTGCTGTCAAAGCTGACGATCTCCAAATCGTCGCCGCGAACATTCAAGCGCATGGTACTGTCGAGGCGTTCCGATTCTAGGTCTGTCAGACGCACGATGAGTTGGCTGCCTTGCACGTACCACGAACCGCTATGCACGAGCCGTTGACGAGTCTCCATGCGACGCAGCAGCAAACCGAGTTCGCGGGTGGCGCGAAAGCTGAAGCGCGGGCGGTTGCCGCCGAAATACTCGGTCGTCAGGCGGGCAGTGCCGCGCGGCAAAATTTCCAACGTGCGTTCGATGTCGCCGTCGCTATCGGGGATTTGCAATCGGACAGAAAAGGTTCCGGCGTACTGATCGGGCGTTTGCGAGCCGTCCTCTTCGCGGTCATCGCCGCCGGTGTTCTTCGAGAAGCGCAGCCCGCCGGTTCCATAATTCGTTCGATCAAAGGTGAGGGTCAGCAGATCCGTGCCGCGCAAATTGAAAGACATGGAGCTCAGGACTTTGCGCTCTTCGCGGTCTCCCTCGATACCGGTGAGGCGAATATCCAAGCGGTTACCGGTCGCCCTCCATGTGCCGGTATGAACGACTCTGCCACGATTGGCGATGTCGTAGAGCAACTCGCCATGAATGCGCAACGAATCGCGCGTCACGACCGGCACGCTGCCCTCGTAACGCGAGATCAGACGCACCGTGCCATCGTCGCGGATGCGCAAGCGGCGCACGATTTCATACTCCTCGCGCGAATTGCGCGTTGGCACGCGGGAACTGAAGGTGCCGATAAAGGTGCTCGACGGTGAAGTAGGCGGCAGCGGCGAGGTTGTTCCTTGCGCCTCGAAGTTGATAGAAAAATCGTCCCGATCACTCGTGCCGCTGACTTCAATGCGTTCCAACGTGTTCCGACGAACGGTCAATCGCCCTCTGCCATAAGTGTCTGAATGCAGCGAACTGCTACGAATTTCGATCTCGATATCATCGCCCGCCGCATCGAACCAACGTCCGCGAAACGTCGTGGCGCGCAACTGACCTTCGAGGCGCATTTCAAAATCGCCCGAGCGGCGTAATTCTA
>CAYXVU010000172.1:3699-12725 GCA_964468725.1 uncultured Clostridia bacterium | reverse complement strand
ATTTTCACGCTCTGCCGGTGCTCGGCCACGCCATGTACGTGCCGGAGATTCGCACCAACGGCGCAGAAGCGCGCATCAAAGTCGAAGACCGCAAGGTGGATTGAGAGTTTGCGCTTTGCGACGGGCAGCATACAATAGGCCATCGCTATCAAATTTTTTCAGGAGCCATCAAAAGATGAACACCGATTACCGAGCGTTGCGGGTCAGCAAAGACGCGGGCATTGCCGAAGTCGTCCTCATCGGCCCCGGCAAAGGCAATGCGATGGGGCCCGATTTTTGGCGCGAAATGCCTGCGCTCTTTGCGTACCTTGACCGCGACGAAGAGACGCGGGTCATCATTATTCGCGGCGAGGGCGGCCATTTCAGCTATGGGCTTGATCTGGCGACGATGACTTCGAGCATCAGCCCGGCGGGCAGCAACCTGGCCGCCGAGCGTTCGCGTTTGCTCGATCTGATCGGCGAGATGCAGATAGCTTGCGAAAATATCTATCGCTGTCGCAAGCCGGTCATCGCAGCCGTCACGGGATGGTGCATCGGCGGCGGTGTGGATGTGATTTCGGCGTGCGACATTCGCCTCTGCTCTGTGGATGCGAAGTTCAGCGTGCGCGAAACCAAAATCGCCATCGTCGCAGACCTCGGCAGCCTGCAACGCTTGCCGCGTATCATCGGCGACGCCTACACGCGCGAACTGGCTTTCACTGGCAAAGATATTGACGCGACGCGCGCCTTGCGAATCGGGTTGGTGAGCGATGTTTATGAGAATGAAGCGGCCTTGCTCGATGCTGCCAAGCAACTTGCGCGCGAGATTGCCGATAACCCGCCGCTCGTCGTGCAAGGCACGAAACAGGTACTAAACGATTGCGCCGATAAATCCATCGCTGATGGCTTGCGCTACGTCGCCGTGTGGAATTCGGCGTTTTTGCATTCGGAAGATTTGGTCGAAGCCATCACCGCTTTTCGTGAACGCCGCCTGCCGAAATATCAAGGCCGCTAATTCGTCCGCCGTCCGTTGTTCATTAGTCCGTTGCAAATCTGGTAACGACGGACAGCGGGCAGTAACGCCGCGCGATAGCAAGTTACGGATAGATTCTTTCCGCGCCGCCCACTGCTTCACAGACATAGATTTTCGGCGTGATGCTGGTTGCGTCTTTGTATGAGAGAGGGACTTGCCTTTTGAACTCTTCGACGTGGTCAGCGGCGATCAGGTTGATCGTACAACCGCCAAACCCGCCGCCCGTCATCCGCGCACCATAGACGCCCGCGCATTGGTTGGCTAGCTCAACCAGTAAATCTAACTCCGCACAACTCACTTCATAGGCATCGCGCAGACTCTGATGCGATGCCGCCATCAAGTGGCCGAACGTCGCAAGATCGCCGCTTTCGAGTGCGGCTGCCGCTGCGCCGACGCGCGCGTTTTCACTGATGACGTGATGACAACGTTTGTAAATCGAGTCGGGCAACAGATCGGCGTGCCGCTGCAAGTCAGCAAGCGATACATCACGCAGCGCCGTGATGCGAGGCAACCGTTGCGCGAGAAGCGCAACGCCCTCCTCGCAGGCTTGGCGGCGCGCATTGTACTCGCCGCTAATGAGTTGATGGCTAACCATCGAGTTGCAGATGACAAGTCGGATGGTTTCCGGCAACGGCAAAAGCTGCGCAGCGAGCGAGCGGCAATCGAGCAGCAAGGCGTGGTGCGCTCGACCCAAGCAAGTGATGAATTGATCCATGACGCCGCAGCGCAGGCCGACGAACTCGCTTTCGGCTTGCCAACAAGTCAGAGCCAGACTGCGCTTATCAAGCGCCAAATTTGCTACATCCGTCAGCGCCAGCGCAGTTGCGACTTCGAAGGCTGCCGATGAACTCAGACCCGCACCGATGGGGAGGTCGCCGCCAACCAGCAGGTTGGCTCCGCACAGGCGATGACCGCTGCGCTCAAGCATCACCGCTACGCCGCGAAGGTAATCGCTCCAATGACCGGCAGGCTGCAACGCAACTTCGTCAAGATCGAAGGAGACGGTCTCATCTTCGGCTTTCGAGTGAGCGACGATTTGCCGGTCGGCGCGGACGCTGGCCGCAACGTCGGTGTAGAGATCAATAGCCGCAGGTAGCACCCAGCCATCGTTATAGTCGGTGTGTTCGCCGATCAGATTGACTCTGCCAGGTGCGCGATAGAGCCGCGCTTCTTGGTTGAAGAGGGCACGGAAGGTGTCCAACATGCCGTGTCGTCTTTCCCGTGATTGATAGGGTTACCACACCAGCCCGAGGCGATTGAGCAGATTGGCAAATCGCGCATCGCCGCGCAGGCGGTCGAAAGCCGGTTCGGTTTTGACCGCAACCAGCGAGGGGTCGCGTTCAACGAAGGCTTTATCGAGCCACTCGAAGGCGGCGGCGGTTTCGTCCGCCGCTGCACAGAGTACGGCGATGCCGTAAGAAGATGAGCGTCGCTCGCTGAGACGTTTCAATCGCTGTTCGAGCCGGGCGCGCCGGATCGTCTGCGCCGCTTTTATGGGATCGCTCGCAGTGGTTGCCGGAGGCTCGGCGCCGGAGTTTCGCACCTCTCGCAACAGCGTTTCGAGGGCTTGCTGATGTTCGCCTTTGGCCGTGTAGGCGCGTTCCAGACAGGCGAGCGCTGAACCGAATCGGGGTTCGAGTTCGAGGGTGCGGTTGATCTGTTCGATGGCTTCATCATAGCGCCGCGCCATCAAATACGCCCATCCGACATCGGAATTGGCGAGCGGTGACAGCGGGTCGAGGCGTTGTGCAGCTTGCATATGTTCGATGCCTTCGTCGAATCGCCCCATCGCAATCAGAAACCAACCGTAATCATGATGCGCGAGCCCGCTGCTCGGATTGATCTCCAACGCGCGCCGAAAATCGCTTTCGGCTTCTGTCCAGTTCCACTCATACCGAAACTTGATTGTGCCGAGTGACACATAGGCTTCAGCCAGCGACGGGTTGAGTTCAAGAGCGCGTTCGGCAGCGGCTTTTGCTGGCGGGTAGGACTCGGCAGGCAGCATCGCATAGTAGAGACCGAGCAGGCGATAGGCATCGGCAACTCCGGCGTAGGCGGCACCATAATCGGGGTCGCGCGCAATCGCTTGTTCGAAATGCTCTACGCTCTTGCGCACGTTTTCGCGGTCGCCTTTGTTCCACAAGTACCGCCCACGCCAGTAGGCATCTACCGCTTCGGCGTTTGTTGAGCCTTCGATCTGATCTTTATCGCGGAGCAATTCGATGGCCAATGCTTGTGCGATTCGCGCCGCCACATCGCTTTGCACATTCAAGACGCCGCCGAGGTTGCGATCATAACTTTCCGACCACAGATGAGATTGATCGCTGACTTGAATCAATTGCGCAGTGACGCGCACTCGGTCGGCTTCGCGGCGCACACTGCCTTCGATGACATACTCTACGCTGAGCTCGCGGCCAATCGAGGTGATGTCTTTGCTTGTGCCTTTGTAGCTAGTGACCGAAGTGCGCGCGATGACGCCGAGCCGCGCCGGTTCAAGACTGCCGAGGCGGGCAATCATCTCTTCTGTCATACCGTCGCTGAAATAGTCTTGCGCCGGGTCGCCGCTCAGATTATCGAAGGGCAAAACGGCGAGCATCACTCTGCTGGTCGGCGGCGCGACTCGATTGACGCTGCGCCAAATGGCATAGCCTGCAAGGGCGAGCAAAGCCGCAATCACCAACCACGCGAAACGCCAGCCGCTCGGTTGAGATGACGAGGTCGCCGCCGCTTCAGTGATGGTGGAAGCCGGTTCGATGAGCGCATCGCTTGTCGCCGCCGCCGTTTCGCTTAGAGGCGTATCGCCGATGGTTTCGACTTCGGCGATGAAGCGATAGCCGCGTCGCGGCAAGGTTTCGATAAAGCGCGGGGAGTGAGCCTTGTCACCGAGCGCGTAACGAATCTGCTTGATGCAAAAATTCAAGCCGTGTTCGAAGTCAACGAAGGTTTCGCCCGCCCAGATAGCTTGTTCCAACTCCTGCCGGGTGACGACTTGACCGGCGCGCGAAGCGAGAAAGGTCAAAACCTTGAAGGGCTGCGGTTGCAAGCGCACCAGTTGACCGTTGCGCCGCAATTCACCCGACCGGGCGGCAAGTTCGAATTCGGCAAAGCGCAGGTGCGCGTCTTCTACGGCTCTGGCCAGCATCGTGTGGTCTCTTCTCCTTTTTAGAACAACGCCGATTATAAACGCTTTGCGAAGACGAATGAAATCTGCGCGCCCGCTGCGGCTTGGCTAACTTGCCTGTACGCTTCGGCTTATTTCCTCACCAAAAACTCACCTTGAACTTACCCTCTGCCCATTGGCTGCGATTGCCGCACACCCTACCATCGCCACGCATTTTGGCCAAACCAAAAGAGGTGCTTATGAAAAAACTACTGCTTGTTATCGCGTTACTTCACTTTCCTGTATGGGCGCAAAGTGAAAAGAAAGAGGTTACGCTCAAAGGCGAAATTGTGGATATGCATTGCTACCTGACGAGGCATGGAGGTGGGCGAGGAGCCGAACACGCAGGCTGCGCCAACGCCTGTCTCGGACGCGGGGTCACGCCCGGCTTCATTGCAGAGGGAGACACGCTCTACCTGCTCTTCAATGAAAAGATGAATTCGGTCAAAGACCGGATTGCCGGAATGGCCGGTCAGAAGGTCACGATCACAGGCTACGTCGTCGAGCGCGATGGCGTAAAAGCCATTGAACTGCTCAAAGTCGAACCCGCGAACTGAAAGGACAAAGAAGGATGAAAAGAGAGAGAAGAGAGCGCACTGCACAGGAAGAGGTTGCCCCTGGATTCTTTGAAACGCGTCGTCGGTTGCTATGGCTGCCCGCCTGGGCGCTGGGCGGGGCGACGGTAATCTTCGGACAACCGTCGGCGCAGATGGAAAACCGAGGCAATCCGCAAGGAGCGAAGATGAGCGATTCGCAGATGAATGCGGCAAAAGAGTTGGGTTGGCAGAGCTTTTTGGACGAATGCTTGCCAACCGCGCAAACTTTGCACAAAGACTCGTCGGCCTCTGGGCAAGATGCCTATCTGTTTTGGTTGGCTTCGATGATTAGGCGGGTGAAAAAGAGCGAGATTCCGCGCGCCAAACTGGGGCGCTTCGGCAGCCTCGAACCGCCCGCGCACTTTGGCGTCTTATATCGAGGCACCCCCTTTTTTATGGTCGAATGGTGGTTGGAACCGGGCGCAGTATTGCCGCCACATTGCCACCCGAACGTCAGCGTTTGCACCGTAGCAGTGGAAGGGGAAGCGCGCATTCGCAACTTCGAGGTTGTCGGCCAAGCGCCGGAGTTCTCTTCGTCACAAACCTTCACGGTGCGTCAGACCCACGATGAAATTCTCACTCCGGGTCGCGTCAATATGCTTTCGGCTCTGCGCGATAACATTCACACCTTTCAAGCGGGCGCGCAGGGCGCGCGCGGCTTTGACATCACCACCTATCACGGCCCCGATGCCAGTTTCTCTTTTCTCGACATCGCGGCCAAGCCGAAAGATGCAGAGCAACGCGTCTATGAAGCGGTGTGGAAAGGCAAGAAGGTTTAGGGGTTGGCTCCCGGATTGCTGCTGATGCGCCCATCGAGGATGTGAATCGTGTGATGGGCAAGCCGCGCATTGTTCGGGTTATGGGTGACCATAAAGATCGTCTGCCCTTGCTCATTGAGCGTCAAAAAGACTTCGATGACTTCGCGCCCGGTTTTGCTGTCGAGCGCGCCGGTCGGTTCATCTGCCAGAATGAGGGGCGGTTCGTTGACGATGGCGCGGGCGATGGCGAGGCGACCTTGCTCGCCGCCCGATAGCTGATTGGGCAAGCGCAACGCTTTGTCCGCGAGACCGACTTTTTCAAGCACAGAAAGGGCGCGCTCGCGTTTCTCTTTAGCACTTTGCTGCATGGTCGCCAGCGGCAACATGACGTTTTCAATGGCGTTGAGGTAGGGCATCAGATGGTGCTGTTGAAAGACGAAGCCGAGATACTCGCGGCGATAATCGGCGCGGCGCTCGTCTGCCAACCCATACACATCAATGCCGTCAACGATGACCTTGCCGGTCGTCGGGCGATTCATCGCACCGACGATGGTCAGCAAGGTGCTTTTGCCCGAACCGGATGGCCCCATCAGGCAGACGAATTCGCGTTCTTGAATTTGTAGATTGACATCATCAAGCACCTGTACGGCTGCGCCCGCACCGTTGTCGCTATAGGTTTTGCTGACCCGATCTATGACTAAGAAAGACATGTAAGTTCGTAAACCAATCTATGATGCGGCTGTGACGCCCATCGTCACAGCCGCTAACCTGCCGACTGCCTGATTACATCTCCCAATAGAATTTGCCGCGCGCTTTTTGCTGCGGGTAAATTTCGTCCATGTTCGTCGTGTCGTAGAGCACGCCGTTCACCATAACATAACGTACGAACTGCGAGTTCTGAAGATTATCAAGCGGGTTGCGGTCGAGCACCGCCAAATCGGCGAGTTTGCCGACTTCGATGGAGCCGAGGTCTCTATCGAGGCCGAGATACTGCGCGCCGAAGAGCGTTGCACAGCGTAAGGCTTCTATCGTCGTCATTCCCCCTTGCTGCAACATCCATAGCTCCCAATGCGCGCCCAGACCTTGCAACTGGCCATGCGCGCCGAGCTGCACTTTGCCGCCCGCCCGCATCACATCTTTGGCGCTGCGCGCGATGTCAACGTGAAAGTAATCGTCTTCGGGCGACATCTGCCGCCGTCGCCCGCGCGCATCCAACACGCTGCGCGGCGTGTATTTGAGCAAGTGTTCGTTCTTCCACACCTCCGAATGCTGATACCAATAATACTCGCCCGACAGTCCGCCATAAGCGACGATCAGCGTCGGCGTGTAGCCGGTCTGACTCTTGGCAAAGAGGGTGATGACATCTTTATAAAGCGGCGCGACGGGCAGCGAATGCTCAACGCCCGTGTGACCATCGAGGATGTGAGTGATGTTTGAGGAATAGGTCGAACCGCCTTCGGGCACGACCATCATGCCGAGGTCGCGCGCCGCTTTGATAATCTGCTGACGCTGATTGCGCCGCGGTTGATTGTAGCTCTTGACGCTGAACGCGCCGACGGCTTTCAAGCGTGAGAGGTTGGCTTTCGCATCTTCATAGTTGTTGACGATGGCTTTTTCGGGACTCTCCGCGCCGTAGAGAATGTAGCCAGTCGAGAAGATGCGCGGCCCGACCATCGCTCCGGCTTTCACCATCTCCGATTGCGCGAAGACGGTTTGCGTCGAAGCCGACGGGTCGTGCGTCGTCGTCACGCCGTAGGCCAGATTGGCATAGTACAACCATTGCTTTTCGGGAATGATGTCGAGCGTGTTGTAGCCCATGTGCGCGTGCACATCAATGATGCCGGGAATGATCGTCTTGCCCGCCATATCAATGCGGCGCGCATTGGCCGGGATGTCAACGCGCGCGCCGACCGCTTTGATGCGATTGTTTTCGACGATGATCGTGCCGCGTTCGATCACCTCATCGCCTTTCATGGTGACGAGGCGCGCATTGGTCAGCGCCACCGTGCCCATCGGTTTCGCGGTTTCGAACTCGAAGCCGATCTTTGCCGCTTTCGGTTCGGGCGCTTTTTCATCTTTCGCCAGTTGCTTGAAGACACTGTCGAGCGATTGCTCGTAAAAGTTTTCGCCCGCCGTCCATTGCACGCTTTTACTATCGCGCGACCAGGCCAGCCAATCGCCCGATTGGGCTGAGATCAGTTTGACGGGAACAATAGTTTCGGTGGCGCTGACCTTCAGCGTCTTGCCGGTTTTCGGAAAGGGTGCGACGTAGAGTTTGTGATACTCCTTAAAAGCCAGCCATTCGCCATCGGGCGAAGGCGCAATCTCGGTGGCGTTTTTCGATTCGATATGCTGACGATAATCGTCGCCTGTCAATTTGACGCTGCTCAGGAAAGTGCTCACTGTGCCTTGCGAAGGGCGCGACTCCATAAACATCAGCCGCTCGCCTTGCGGATCAAAGTAGAGCATCGGCATGCGCGCATTCGGCCCGCGACTGAAGACATCGGTCACATAGTTGTGTTTGCTGCCGTCCCAATAATGAATCTCGAATGAGGATTCGCTGGCCAAATCTTCATCGTGATAGACGCTGCCGCGACCTTTCAAATAAGCGACCTTCGAGCCGTCGGGTGAAAAGACGGGGTTGGCATATTGATCGCCGATGGTCGTAATTCTGCGCGCGTTCGAACCGTCGCTATTGGCCACCCACACAGCCCCTTTCTCTTTGTCAGACCAGGTGACGAAGGCGATCTTCGAACCATCGCTTGAAAAGTTCGGCGCGTACTCAAACTCGTTGGTGTTGAGCAGCCGTCGGGGCGAGTCGTTGCCCGCCTTAATATAGAGTTTGCCGAGCGCAGTGTAGAGGACGCGGTCGCCCGAACGCTTTGCCCACCGCAGGAGCTTGGTGTTGTCGCGGTCGGGGGCAACGGTTTGCGTGAAGCGCACGGCGTTGGCAACCCGTTGCGAGACGTGCGCGGTGAAGGGAATCGGCGTGGCTTGTTCGTTGTCTGTGTTGACGCGCACGAATTTGCCTTGTGCGGTGATGACGATGCTCTTGCTGTCGGGCGTCCATGCATAGCCGGGATAGGTTCCAAACAATGCCCATGCCTCTTGCTGATCGCGCGTCAGTTTATCGTAGATCGGCCATTCGCGCCCGCTTTCGATTTCGCGCAGGTACAAGACGGTCTTGAGTCCGTCGCGGCGAATGAAGGCAAGATATTTACCATTAGGCGAAACCGCAGGCCGAATCGCGCCGCCCGCACCGCGTACAAAGACCGTGCGGCGTGCTGTCGTCGTATCGTATCGTTCGATCCAATAAATGCCCGCGTAAACATTTTTGTTGTAATCGAAGGCAGTGGTCTGCGCGAAGTAGATGAAGCGCCCGGTCGGATCAACCGCTGGTTCGCCGGTGTTGGCCGTCCAATCAAAACGCTCGGTGATCTGTACGCCGCTGCCGCCGCCGTTGAGGTGATACATCCAGATTTCGCCCGCACCCGCCGAGC
>CAYXVU010000172.1:0-3689 GCA_964468725.1 uncultured Clostridia bacterium | reverse complement strand
GGTGAAGTGCTTGCGCGCCAGCAAGTATTGCCCGTCGCGCGTCCACGCCGGGGTGTTGAGCATGCGAAAGGTTTCTTTGGTGATCTGGCGACGGTTTTTTCCGTCCGCATCCATCACCCAGATGTTTTCCGCCCCATCGCGGTCAGAGGTAAACGCAATCAATTTGCCATCGGGCGAAAAGCGCGGTTGGCATTCGTAGGAGACGCCGCTGGAGAGCAGTTCGGCAGCGCCGCCAGTGATCGGCATTTTGTAAATATCGCCGAGCAGATCAAAGACGAGGGTGCGACCATCGGGCGAGACATCGCAACTCATCCAAGTGCCTTCGTCAGTGTCGAATTCGACGAGCGTCGAAGGGCCGTGATCGCCTTCGACATCCCAGACTTCCGGTTTCTTCGCCTCTTGTCGCGGCAGCGAGTAGGCGACTGATACGAAGGAGAGAATGAGCAAACAGACCAGTACTTTTTTTAACACGACTTCACCTCGCAAAGTTATTGGGCCACGCGATTGGATTCGGTTTTGCCTGCTTGAGCAATGGGAGAGTATAGCCAAAGGGCAGGCTTTGCCACTAGCCTGAATCACCGAGCCGGACTGACGGAGAGTCGTGGGGAATTAATAACGACGCGGGTGACAAAGACCGGCGACTCGCAGGGCGTTCGCAGGTCGAAACCTTCCTTGCGGGAGAGCGGCCTCTATTGGAAGAGGGCGGGGTAGAAGAGATTGGCATAGCGGAGGGGCACAGCCGGACTGTACCCCTTTGGCAGTCTATTCGGTTACGGCTTTGCGGCTTGTGTTTGTCCAGCTTCGTTGGCTTCCGGCACGTCGAGCAAACGCCCGGTCTTGACATCATAAACCAATCCGTAGATGGGAATCTCCCGCGGAACCAGCGGATGATTGCGAATGCGGCGCACGTCGTCTACGACGCTGGCGGTTGCATCTTTGAAGGTCAGCCAGTTAATGAAGCGACCTTCAGGCGAGCCGGGGCCTGCGCCCGTATCGTGCCAGCCGGTTTCATCAATGCTGGCGGTTTTGAGACTGCTCGCTAACAGATCGCCCATAATGTCATTGGTAAACAGCGCCATACCGCAATCGGTATGGTGAATGACGAACCATTCACGTGTGCCGAGCAATTTATAAGAGATCACCAGCGAACGGATCGCATCATCACTTGCCCGCCCTCCGGCGTTGCGAATGATGTGCGCGTCACCTTCGGCGAGCCCCGCGTATTTGGCCGGGTCGAGGCGTGCGTCCATACAAGTCAGAATGGCAAAGCTGCGCGCCGGAGGCAGAGTCAGACTCCCGCGCTCGCCAAAGGATTCCGCATAGGCTGCATTGGCAGCCCGAATTTCGTCAAGAATCTTGCTCATCGTTGTGCTCCTTTTTTGTTTGGGTGTGCAGATGAGAAAGCCGTATACAAAGACGCTGGTTGCGGCAATCGAATTTGTATGAAGCTCTCTGGTCGTTCGGAGTGATAGTTATGAAGGTGGCCAACCTTGATCCGCTACGGGCGGTTGGCCTACGGACAAGGACAGAGAAGAAGAGCGGTCAGCCGTCTTGGTTGACGCGCGGGGTGGTAGGCCGCTGCACCGACGGCTCGCCCGCTCGTTTGTTTTGACGTCAATAGATTCATATGGGTTTCGAATCGCCATCCGTTATGACATTAGACGAAGGGCTTCGTCAATTGAAAGTCGCTAAGTGGCTTGCCCGATGGACTAGACGTGCAGTACTCTATGCGGGCGTCAAAAGCCGGGTGCAAACCAAACAGCACATAATTGATTTGCCATCCCGCGCTACCGATTAGTTGAAAGAGGCAGCCGCGAAGACCCGTGATGGGGTCACCCCGCACCTCAAGGAAACTAACATGAAGTAAGAACGAAACCACTCCTTTCCAGATAACCACCAATCCACAACCTTGCTAGCTGAAGCCTGTCTTAATGCTGCTTCGGTTTTTTTCACTGAGGTGAATCTTATGGAAAACTCTGTGCAGGCAAATGCCTCGACTGCGGAGACGGCGTCCGCGGGCAGGCTCTCCGGTTTATGGAAAGACGTGCGCGAAGCGATCCGGGGCAGCGAGCAGGACTTTACCGAGGGCCGACTGGGACGTGCGATTCTCTTGCTCTCTGTGCCGATGGTATTAGAGATGATGATGGAATCGCTGCTCGGCATCGTTGACGTCTTCATCGTTTCACGACTCGGCAAAGAGGCGATTGCGACGGTCGGGCTCACGGAATCACTGCTGACCATTATTTTTGGCATTGCGCTCGGATTGGGCATGGCCACAACGGCGATGGTGGCACGCCGCATCGGTGAAAAAGATCGATCCGGGGCCGCATCGGCAGCCGTGCAATCTATCGTTTTAGGGCTGTTGGTGTCCGCACCGATAGGGGTTGTTGGCATCCTTTATACCCCTGCGCTCTTTCGCTTGATGGGCGCAAGTGAAGGGGTGATCGCAACCGGTTCTACTTATGGTGCGATTGTCATCGGCGGCAACTTCGTCATCATATTGCTCTTTTTGATTAACGCCGTATTTCGCGGGGCGGGCGATGCGGCGATTGCCATGAAATCGCTGTGGATTTCCAATCTACTCAATATGCTCATTGACCCATGTCTCGTCTTCGGGTTGGGACCCTTTCCCGAAATGGGGCTGACAGGCGCGGGAATTGGCACCTTTGTTGGGCGTGGTGCCGGAGTCGCTTATCAACTCTTCATCCTGTTTGGCGGCAAAGGTCGCATTGCTGTGCGACGAGAAGAGAGGCACTTGGATTTCCGTGTGATGTGGCACCTCTTAAAAGTTTCGCTCGGCGGGATCTTTCAGTTTTTTGTAGCGACAGCCAGTTGGCTCGGACTGGTGCGCATCGTTGCCGTGTTCGGCAGCCCGGCCCTAGCCGGATACACGATAGCCATTCGCATCATCCTTTTCACTCTGCTGCCTTCGTGGGGGATGAGCAATGCGGCGGCAACGCTGGTCGGGCAAAACCTTGGAGCCGGTAAACCGGAGCGGGCAGAAAAATCTGTGTGGCTCACGGCCTTTGCCAATATGGTCTTTCTTGCCATCGTGACGGTAGTCTTTCTGCTATTGGCTCAGCCGCTGGTTGGCATCTTCACCGATGATCCGGAGGTCATTGTTCAGGGGGTTGCCTGTCTACAATACATCAGCTACGGATACGTGTTTTACGCCTACGGCATGGTGATGGTACAAGCCTTTAACGGGGCGGGTGATACGGTCACGCCAACGATCATCAATCTGATTTGCTACTGGCTGTTACAGATTCCGATGGCCTATGTTTTGGCGCTCAAAGTAGGATTTGCATCCAATGGCGTCTTCCTCGCCATCACCATTGCTGAATCGTTGATTGCCGTTGTCGGCATACTCGCCTTTCGACGAGGCCGCTGGAAAAGCCGCAAGATATGACTTTCTGTTGAGTGAGACTCAGCGAGTTGAAGGGCTGCAAAAATAAATTCGTGCCGGTGCAGGTTTGGGGTTGACAAAAAATGCTTTATGGATAAAATCGAGTTTTGCCTCAAAAGCAAGAAAAACGATCTTTGAAAACTAGATAGTGTGCAAGTCAACTGGAAATTCTGATGAGTCGGGCAATCGTGACCAACAGTAAAAGACCACAATAGTGGTTATATTTTGACTGAGAGTTTGATCCTGGCTCAGAATCAACGCTGGCGGCGTGCCTAACACATGC
>CAYXVU010000171.1:0-12738 GCA_964468725.1 uncultured Clostridia bacterium | reverse complement strand
TGTTCGCTTGTTTCGTACCCGCGCGCCGCGCCATGAAAGTAGACCCGATGGTGGCGTTGCGCTACGAATAATTTCGCTGTCTATTGTCCGTCGTGTGCGTGCCGAAGGGGCGCGCTCTTCTGATCATCGCCAGCAAAGGACAAGGGACGAAGGACAAATGATGAATACAGTGTGGCAAGATGTGCGCTTCGGTTGGCGGATGTTGGTGAAGCAACCGGCGGTCACGTTGATCGTGGCGCTCTCCATCGCGTTGGGGGTTGGCGCCAATACCATCGTCTTTACCTGGATGCAGAGCTTGATTTTGAATCCCTTTCCGACGGTGGAAGCGGCAGATCGCTTAGTCGGTATCAACAGCGCAACTGCCAATGGCAGAGTATCGGGCATGCCGCCGATCTCCTACCCCACCTATCTCGATTGGCGCGCGGCAACGCAATCGTTAGAGCAATTCGTCGCCTACAGCACGGAGCGTTTCAATGTTCGAAGCGCGGGAGAAGTGCAGGGCGAGGCCATCTGGGGGCAGATGGTATCAGGGAATTACTTTGACGCCTTGCGCGTGCGCCCGACATTGGGGCGAACCTTTTACCCGGATGAAGAGGGAAAGGCCGCGCCCGTCGCCGTCATTAGCCATAAGTTATGGCAACGCAAATTTAATGGGGAGACATCGGTTATCAATCGCTCGATGATGCTCAATGGCACAGAGGTGACGATCATCGGGGTTGCGCCGCCCGGATTCAACGGCCTGCTCGTCGGGTTGGGCTTCGATCTGTGGACGCCGGTCACTTTGCAACCGTTGCTGACCAGTCGCGGCAACCGTCTGACGCAGCGCGGCGATAGCTGGCTGCAAGCCTTTGGGCGCTTGCGCGATGGGGTGACGGTTGAACAGGCGAAAGAGGAGATGCTGCGCGTCTCGCGACAAATCAGCGAAGCGCAAGGCGAGACGCCGGTCGTGCTGGCTGCGGTCAGGCGGTTGCGCGAACAGTTTCTCGGCTCCTTGCTCTTTTCTCTCTTTTCCGGACTGCTGGTCATCACGGCTTTGGTGTTGCTGACCGCCTGTGCCAACGTTGCCAACCTGCTTTTAGCGCGCGCCGTGTCGCGGCAAAAAGAGATCAGCATTCGATTGGCATTAGGAGCCAATCGCTGGCAGATCGTTCGGCAACTGTTGGCCGAAAGCATCTTGTTGGCGAGTATGGGAGGGTTGCTCGGTTTTCTGCTGGCTTTGTGGGCGAAAGATGTCTTTGCGCTCTTTGTGCCGCCGGTTCCACTGCCGGTCGCCCTTACCATCAACATGGACATGCGAGTCATTGGGTTTGCTTTTCTCATCACCTTGTTGACAGCGGTGATCTTCGGGCTGACGCCTGCCCTGCGCGCCTCCAAGCCGGAACTGGTTGCGGCGCTGAAAGACGAAGGCCGAGGCGCGACGGCTGCCAGTTCGAAACTGCGCAATGCCTTAGTCGTCGCGCAAGTCGCGCTCTCGTTGGTCGCGCTCATTTGTGCCGGTCTCTTTTTACGCAGCTTGCAAAACGCGCAGACCATGGAACTCGGGTTTGCCGCGCCGGAGAAGGTCTTGTTAGTCTCAACCGATTTGAATCTGGCGGGGCTTGATGAAACGAAGGGATTAGCGACGGTTGATCGGTTGTTGGAGACGGTGCGCGCCCTGCCGGGAGTTGAGGCCGCCAGTTTTTCAACCATGGTGCCGCTCGGATTTGGCGGCCACAGCTACAGCGGCACGACTGTCGAAGGATATACGCCGCCGACGGACGAACGCATTTCAACGGAACGGGTCATCGTCAGCGACGACTATTTCGAGACTATGGGCATTGCCATCGTTGCCGGTCGCAGTTTGGCGCGACAAGATCGCAATGCCACCCAGCGCGTCGTCGTCGTGAACGAGACGTTTGCCAAACGATTTTGGGAGGGGCAAGACCCGATTGGCAAACGCCTCGATCACGGCGCCGGATGGGCAACGGTTGTCGGGGTAGCGAAGGATTCGCTCTACAGCGATCTCGGCGAAGCTCCAACCTCGGTTGTCTATTCGGCTTTGCCGCAACGCTATGCCACCGGATTGACCCTGCATCTGCGCACGACCAACGATCCCAAACTGCTCATCGAAAGGTTGCGCAAAGAGTTTGCGGCCATCAACGTCAATCTGCCTTTTTTAGACCCGCGAACCTTAGCCGAACACATCAGCGCCTCGTCGTTTGTGCAGTTCATTGGCGCTTCGATGTTGAGTGTTTTCGGAGTGATGGCCTTGACGCTCGCCGCCATCGGCATCTACGGCATGCTGTCCTATCTGGTCGCGCAACGCAGGCGTGAACTCGGTATTCGCCTCGCCTTGGGTGCGAGTCCGCAGATCGTCATGCGCCTGATTATAGGGCAAGGCTTGCGCCTCACCCTCATTGGCCTGCTCCTCGGAGGCGGCATCGCTTTCTTGCTCGCGCGCCTGTTGCAGAGTCAGTTGGTCGAGATCGGTGCAGGCGACCCGCTGACCTTCATGATGACCGCGGCATTGGTGACCTTGGTGGCGTTGCTGGCTTGCTACTTGCCGGCCCGGCGAGCCGCGAAAGTAGACGCTTTGGTGGCGCTACGCTATGAATAACTTCCTTGTCCTGAGCCTGTCGCACGGCAACGCCGATTGACGGCTGGCAATGGACAACGGACAACTGACGAAGGACAAGATTATGCAAACACTTTGGCAAGACATTCACTATGGCATTCGTCGCTTATGGAAGAGTCCGGGTTTTACGGTAATCGCCTTGCTGTCGCTGGCGTTAGGCATTGGTGCGAACACGGCGATCTTCAGTTTAGTCAATACGGTTCTGTTCACGCCGTTGGAAGTGGCAAACCCTGAGCGTCTGGTATCGGTATCGTTGGTTGGGCCGAACGATTCGATGCAGACCTTTTCGTATCCGAGCTTCCTCGATTTCCGCGAGCGCAATGAGGTGCTCTCGGCCATGTATGCGACGCGCTTTGCGCCGATGAGCTTGAGCCGTGATGGGCAAAATGAGCGCGTCTGGGGCTACTTGGTTTCAGGCAATTATTTTGAATCGCTCGGCGTAGGTGCGGCGCTCGGTCGCGTCTTCACGCAGGAAGAAGACCGCGTAGAGTTACAAAGTCCGCTGGCTGTCATCAGCCACAAGTGTTGGCAAACGCGCTTCGGGTCTGATCCGCAGGTGATCGGTAAAAGCGTCATCATCAACAATCACAGCTATGAAATCATCGGCGTTGCGCCCGCAGGCTTCGACGGAACCGACCTGATTTACGTGCCGGAAATTTGGGTTCCGATGACGATGCAATCGTGGATTGAACCCGGCAGCGATTGGTTGACAGAGCGCAATACGCATAACATCTTTGTCACCGGCTATGTCAAACCCGGCGTCAGTCGTGAGCAAGCGGAAGCCTCGCTCAATCTGTTGGCCGATCAACTGGGGAAAGAGTACCCGGCCAGCGATGAAGGGCTGCGTGTCAAGCTGATTCCGCCGGGATTCATCCTGCCGAATGTGCGCGATGGTTTTGCTGGTTTTGCAGCCGTCTTGATGGCGACTGTCGCGTTGGTGTTGTTGATTGCCTGTACCAATCTGGCGAACCTGTTGCTGGCGCGGGCGACCGAACGGCGCAAAGAGATTGCCATTCGCCTCTCGATTGGAGCGAGTCGTTGGCGTTTGATTCGCCAACTCTTGACCGAGAGTCTGATTCTGTCGGCGTTGGGCGGCGCAGTGGGGATTCTGCTGGGAGTGTGGATTATTAATCTGTTTCTGGCCTTCAAACCGCCCATTGAAATTCCGCTCACCCTCGTGTTGAAGACCGATTGGCGAGTGTTGCTCTTTTCGATAGCGGTTTCGATTTTGACCAGCCTGATCTTCGGTCTGGTTCCGGCCTGGCAGGCGACCAAACCGGAATTGGTTCCGGCGCTCAAAGACACGACCTCACAATCGGGCTATCGCCGTTCGTGGTTGAGAAGCGGGCTGGTCGTCGGGCAAATCACCCTGTCGCTGGTGTTGCTGATTGCCGCCGGACTGGTGATTCGCGCCTTGCAGCGTGTGGAGACGATCAATCCGGGCTTCGAAGTAAAGAACGGGTTGTTGCTCTCTTTCGATGTCGGATTACAGGGCTACGACGAAGCCAAAGGCAAACAGTTTCAACGACAAGTGATTGAGCGCGTGCAGTCATTGCCGGGGGTGCGTTCGGCGTCGCTGACGACGCTCTTTCCGCTCAGTCTGAACTACTCCAGCAACAATATCCTCATCGAAGGTCAGCCGCCGCTCAAAGGCGCCAATGCGCCGATGGCGATGGTGTCCTCTGTGGGCTTGAATTACTTTTCGACCATGAGCATCCCCCTGTTTGCAGGCAGAGATTTCACCGAGCATGACAGCGATGAAAGCGCGCGAGTCGTGGTCGTCAATGAAGCCTTCGTGAAGAAGTTTTTTCCCGGCCAGTCACCGGAAGAGGCTTTGAATAAACGCTTCCGCTTCATCGAAACCGGAAACCTGTGGCAAATCGTCGGTGTTGCCAAAGACGGAAAGTACTGGACGATTGGCGAAGACCCGCAGCCCTTCGTCTATCGGTCATTGCTGCGCTCCTATGAAACCTACAATACGATGATCGTGCGCACGGAAGGCTCTCCGCAAGCGATGATCGGGGCGATTCGCGGCGAAGTGCAGAAGCTCGACGCGACGCTGCCGCTCTATGACATCAAAACCATTGAAGAGCACATGGGGGTATCGCTCTTTCCGGCGCGCGTAGCGGCCACCTTGCTCGGCAGTTTTGGCCTGCTGGCGTTGTTGCTGGCGACCATCGGCATCTACGGAGTGACCGCCTATTCGGTTGCCCAACGCACCCGCGAACTGGGCATTCGCATGGCCTTGGGCGCAAGCCCGCTGTTGGTCTTTCAACTGGTGCTCAAACAAGGGCTGCGCTTCGCCTTGATCGGGCTCGGCATCGGACTGACTGTCGCCTTTGCCGTGACGCGCTTGATGGAGAGTTTGCTGTATGGCGTGAGCGCGACCGACGTTCTCACCTTTGCCGGAGTCTCGATTCTGCTGACGCTGGTTGTCTTGTTCGCTTGTTTCGTACCCGCGCGCCGCGCCATGAAAGTAGACCCGATGGTGGCATTGCGCTACGAATAATTTCGCCGTCCGTTGACAGTGGTTAGAGGTGTGCAATGAAGGTGCGCGCTCTTCTTGCCATCGCCAACAACGGACAATGGATGAGGGACACGATGATGCAAACCCTTTGGCAAGATGTGCGTTATGGCGTGCGGATGCTGACGAAGAGACCGGGCTTCACGTTGATTGCTGTGTTGACCCTCGGCTTGGGGATTGGCGCGAACACCGTGATCTTCAGCTTGGTCAATGCCATCCTCATCAAGCCGCTGCCCTATCAGGAACCCGAACGCTTGATGCAAGGGTATTGGCAATGGAATCGCGGCGCGACCCCCAATGTCACCAATTCGCAGTTCGCGTTTTGGCAGGAGCAGAGCCATTCGTTCAGCGATGTGGCGGCCTGCGCCAACATCGGACGCAGCGTCAATCTGGCTGGCGGAACGGAACCCTTGCGCGTGCGTGGACTGCAAGTGTCGGAAGGGTTCTTTCGCACAATCGGCGTGTCGCCGCAGATGGGGCGCGCTTTTTCCAGCGACGAAGACCGTCCCAACGGCGCACTCGTCGCCATCATCAGCGACAATCTGTGGCGCAGTTATTTCGGCGCAGACCCCGACATCATTGGCAAGACGCTCATCCTCAACGATCAAAGCCGCACCATCGTCGGCGTGATGCCGGAGGGCTTTCAACTGCAATCTCCCCTTGATGTCATCACTCCATTGCGATTAGTGGCCAATCCCAACGATCAAGGTCACAACACGGTGATGTTGGCGCGCCTCAAACATGAAGTCACCCTTGAGCAGGCGCAGGCGGAGATGGAAGCTCTCTTGCCGCGATTTCGGGAAGCGATTCCCAAACATATTGGCGACAACGAGCGCGGTCTGTTGCTGGTCCCCTATCAAACACATGCGGTAGCCGATTCCGGCAGCGTCTTGTGGTTGCTTTTCGGTGCGGTCGGGTTGGTCTTATTGATTGCATGTGTAAACGTCGCCAACCTGTTGTTGGCGCGGGCTGCCTCGCGGCAAGGCGAAATCGCCATTCGGCTTGCGCTCGGGGCGTCGCGATGGCGGCTGTTGCGGCAGCTATTGACCGAAGGCCTGTTGCTGGCCTTGTTAGCTGGCGGTTTGGGTCTGTTGCTAGCCGTATGGGGTGTGCCGTTTTTGTTGGCTCTAAATCCCGAGTGGCTGCCGCGCCAGCAGGAAGTCGCGGTTGATCTGCAAGTCGCTGTTTTTGCCATTGGCGCAGCAGCCATCACCAGCCTGTTGTTCGGCGTCGTCCCGGCCTTGCGCGCTACCAAGTTCGATGTGCAGGAGACGCTCAAAGCGGCGTCATCGAAACATAGCGGCGGCAGACTCGACGCACGCCTGCGCAGCGTTCTCGTAGTCGGCGAAATCGCCCTCTCCCTTGTATTGTTGATTGGCGCGGGTTTGCTCATGAAAAGCTTTCTCACCGTTGCGGTCGTGCCGCTCGGCTTCGACACGGCGAATGTGACGGCCTTGCAAGTGTCGCTGACTTCGCAGAAGTTTCAGCAGAAAGAGACGGCGACGGCACAGGTCTGGAATTTCGAGCAGCGGATTCTTGAGCGCATCGCATCGCTGCCCGGCGTAATGGCGGCAGCGACGACTTCCAGCCTGCCGATGGAAGCGGGTTTGAATCTGTATGCGAACGTCAACACCCGCGACGGGCAACGCGGGCGCAGCGTCGAATGTCGCGCCATCAGCCCGAACTATTTTCGCGTCCTTGATATTCCGCTGGCGCGTGGTCGCACTTTTGAAGAGGGCGACATGCAAACGACAGCGCCGGTGATCGTCATTAACGAGGCTCTGGCCAAACTCTTTTGGCAAGGCGACGACCCGCTCGGGCAGACGGTATCGTTGGGCAGCAACCTCCAGCCGCAGATCATCGGCATTGTGCGCGACATCAAAGAGCAGGGACTCGATCAACCGGTGTTGCCGACCCTCTACCTGCCGGTGTCGCAAGTTCCGAGCCCGCTGATGGGATCAGTCAATCAATGGTTTCTCACTTCCTTTATCGTCAAGACGCAAGCGCCGATGGAGTTGGCAAGTTTGTTGAAAGGCATCATTGCCGAGGCGGACGCGCAATTGCCGATTGCCAAGCTCCGCGCGCTTGATGAAGTCGTCAGCGACTCGCTGACCGAGCAACGGTTTTTGATGTCGCTGATGACCAGCTTCGGCGGCCTCGCTCTGCTGCTGACGGCGATTGGCATTTACGGCGTGCTGAGTTATCAAGTCAGCCAACGCACGCAAGAGATCGGCATTCGCACAGCGCTCGGCGCACAACGCGGCGATGTCTTGCGGTTGGTCATCGGGCAGGGAATGCGCTTGGTTGCTATCGGCATCGGGTTGGGATTGCTGGCGGCGTTGGCGCTGACGCGCTATTTGGAGAGCCAGTTGTATGAAGTTACTGCGACTGACCCGCTGACTTTCGGAGCCGTTACCTTGTTGCTTGCTACCGCCGCTTTCTTTGCCTGCTACCTACCGGCGCAGCGAGCCGCAAAGATAGACCCGCTTGTTGCTCTGCGTTACGAATGAGAAACGGTCGTCGGTTTTGAAAGGGGAGGAGTGGGGGAGATCAGGCTTGTTGAGTTTGCAGCCATTGGTCGAAGGTGACGAGGGCTTGGAATTCGCCTTCCGTAGACAAACGGCGCAGATGATCGGTGAGTCGCGCCGCCGTCAGAAATGGCAATGCGGGGCTTGTATCTGACGGAACATAGTTGCCGCTTTGCAGGCAATGAATAATCAAGCCCTCGCCATCGTAACGCCAGACTTCGGGAACCCCCAGCGCGGCGTAGATGGGAAAGTCGGCTTGCGAATCGTGATGGATATCCACTTCAACGGCGATGTCAGGCGGCGGGTCTTTCGTGAAATCCAGACGAGTACGAAGGCCGATTTTCTCCGCGCTCTGCACATAAAAACAGGCATCCGGCTCTTTGCCTTTGCTCTGTTTGCGCTGCTTCATGGTCGCCGAGCCGAAGGAGCGAATGTTGATCCGTAACCTCAACTTAATCGTCGTCATCAAGCTTTCAATAAATCGGACATAGTTTTCGTGCTCTGACGATAAGGTCAGGGCTTGTAACCTCCCATTGTTATAGCTGAGGCGCAAGCCGCTCGCTTCGCCCACCTGATCGAGCAAGCGTTCGTATTCTCGCCAACTGACATTGTGAAAGGTTACAACGGTTGCGACGGGCAACTGAGAGACAATTTCGTAATGGCTCAAGGTTCGTGCGCTCATTGCTTTCTCATCTTCCGGTTGATTGGGTAAGATGATTCTATCTCTCGCCACTACTCGCAGCAAGCAGGCGGCAGATACACAAAGACAGGAATCATTCGATGCACAACCGGACGAAACCCAATGGGCACAAACTTGCGTTGCTCGGCATTCCGTTTGATGAAAACTCATCCTATCTGCGTGGCGCGGCGAAAGCGCCGCCCTTGATTCGGGAGGCGTTGCACTGCGACTCGTCGAATTATTGGGCGGAATCGGGCGTCAATATCAGCCCGACCGAGACGATCTTTGACGCCGGAGACTTGTCGTTCGAGTCGGCGGCCACTGCGTTTGCGGACATCGAAGAGGCGATTGCCCGCCTGCTCGAATTGACGGTTCCGGTGCTATCGCTCGGCGGCGATCACTCGATTACCTACCCCATCATCAAAGCCTTTGCGAAACGCTATCCGCGATTGACCATCTTGCACTTTGACGCGCACCCGGATTTGTACGACGAACTGTTGGGCAATCGTTTCTCGCACGCGTCGCCCTTTGCGCGCATTTTGGAAGACGGGCTTGCTGACCGGCTCATTCAGATCGGCATTCGCACGATGAACGATCATCAGCGGCAACAGGCCAAGCGTTTCGGCGTCGAAGTCTACGAGATCAAAGATTGGCCGCATGACCTCAACCTCGAATTCGATGCGCCGCTCTACATCACTATGGATATGGACGCTCTCGACCCATCCGTTGCGCCCGGCGTTTCGCATCACGAACCGGGCGGCTTGACGGTGCGCGAAGTCGTTGGCTTGATTCATCGCATCAAGGCCAACCTCGTCGGTGCGGACATTGTTGAGTTCAACCCTGACCGTGACGTCGTCGGCATGACGGCACGAGTCTGCGCGAAGTTGCTCAAAGAGATTGCCGCGAAAATTTTACTATCGGGCGAGACTCGGTAGAGCGGAGATGGTCGGATGGCAAGATGACCCTTTTCCGTTTTGCTCACGTGCCTTTACCTTGAGTCGCGCCGTCGCCCATGTTAAACAACTGGTGACACAGTGGCGTGCAGCCGTGAACATGCACAATAAAATCAATTCAATCGGAGAAGGAAACGATGCAAACTGACTTTGTAAAGCGAGCCGTATGTGGTGCCGCACTGGCGCTGAGCTTCGCCTTCATCACCGCCGCATTGTCCGATGCGGATTCACAGGCGCTCGCGCAGACCACCACGCCGCAAGCGGCGACCGGGCTGCCCGACGAAAGACTCACTGAGCAGGCCTATAAAAACATTCAAGTCCTTAAAGGTCTGCCCGAATCGCAACTCCGACCGATTATGAATCTGGTCGCCTCTTCGCTCGGCGTGCGCTGCGATTTCTGTCACGTGCGCGCGGGTAATGAGTGGCAATGGGAGAAAGACGACAAGAAGCACAAACAGGATGCCCGCAAGATGATGCAGATGACGATTGACATCAATAAAAATAGCTTCAACGGTCAACCGCAAGTCACCTGCTACACTTGCCACCTTGGCAAAGATCATCCGACAGCCATTCCGCCGTTTGCCAGCGGCCCGCCGCCTGCCGCCCCTCCTCGCGCCAACGAAGCTTGGCCGACACCACAACAGGTGATTGATAAGTACATCGCTGCTGTCGGCGGCAAAGACGCGGTTGCGAAGATTTCCGGGCGCGTTCTCAAAGGCACTCACGTCTTGTCGAATGGAAATTCGATACCCTTCGAAATCAAATTCGCAGCGCCGGATAAACTCGCACTCGTTCTCACCCCGCCCAATCAAGGCAGCATCGCGCAGGGCATGAACGGAGGCACAGGGTGGCTGAAAAATCCGCGCGAACAACGCTCCTTGAACAAAGTCGAGATGGAACGCTTCAAGACGTTGGCGTGGAGTCTCACGCCGCTACAACTGACCGCGCCGCCGCAACGCATGCTGTTTACCGGCAAAGATAAGATCGGCGACCGCGATGTGTATGTCTATCGCGTACCGACGCCGGATCGCAAACGCGCGCTCTTCTCTTTCGATGTCGAGACCGGCCTGCTGCTGCGCCGCGTCATCTTCACTGAGACGCCCGTCGGTTCCGACCCGGAGCAGACGGATTACGAAGACTATCGCGAAGTGGAGGGCGTGAAGGTTCCTTTCACAATTCGCACAACCTATATTGATAACTTCTTCTCCGCAACGCGCAAATTCACCGAGGTGCAACACAGCGCGAAACTCAACGATGCAGACTTTGCGCCGCCCGCAAAATAGGCGGTGATGTTACTCATTTGCTACGCGTCGCGCGTTTGCGAGGCCTCTCCGCTGAACCCTGTGGTTCGGGCGAGGGGGTAGCGAACGCGCGATGTGTAGCTGTTCTCTTTTCCACAGGGGAGAGGCCGATTGTGAGTTGGGAACCGGAAGTCGAAGAGGTCAAACGTCGCGTTGAACGAGCGAAGGAGATGGGCGGCGAAGCCAACGTCGCGCGCCATCATAGCAACGGACGGCTGACGGTGCGCGAGCGCATTGAACGCCTGCTCGACCCAAGTTCATTTCATGAGACCGGCGCGCTTGCTGGAAAGGCGATCTACGAAGATGGCGAAATGATCTCATTCACGCCATCGAACTTTGTCTTCGGCACAGGCCGTTTAGATGGGCGCAAGGTTGTGGTAGGCGGCGATGACTTCACGGTTCGCGGTGGCGCAGCGGATGGCGCAATCGGCTACAAGATGCCCTATGCCGAACGGCTGGCGCGCGAGTTGCGCTTGCCGATGATTCGCTTGGTGGATGGAACGGGCGGCGGCGGCAGCGTGAAGACGATTGAGCAGACGGGGAAGACCTATGTGCCGCCGTTGCCGGGTTGGGACATCTGTGTAGCAATGTTGGCCGAGGTTCCCGTCGTCAGCGCTTGCCTGGGTTCAGTTGCCGGACTTGGCGCTGTACGCGTCGTCAATTCGCACTTTTCGGTGATGGTCAAAGGCGCATCGCAACTCTTCGTCGCCGGGCCGCCGGTCGTCGAACGAAGCATCGGCGAACGGGTGACCAAAGAGGCGCTCGGCGGTTCGCACATTCATGCGCGCGGCAGCGGGTGTGTGGATAACGAAGTCGAGAGCGAAGAGCAAGCCTTTGCGGAGGTTCGGCGCTTTCTCTCTTATTTGCCTGCGAATGTGTGGCAATTGGCAACGCGCGTGCCGTCGGGCGACCATACGGATCGCCGCGAAGCGGAATTGATCTCGATCATCCCGCGCGACCGGCGCTACGGTTATGATGCGCGGCGATTGGTGCAGATGATTGTTGACCGCGATTCGTTCTTCGAGATTGGGCGGTTTTACGGGCGACCGTTGATCGCCGGATTGGCGCGTTTGCAGGGGTATGCCGTAGGGGTGATGGCCAACGACCCGCATTTTTTTGGCGGCGGGTTGGATTCACCTGCTTGCGAAAAGATGACGCGCTTCATTGATCTGTGCGACACCTTTCATTTGCCGGTAGTGAATTTCGTAGATCAACCCGGTTTTGTCGTCGGCACGGCGGCAGAGCGTGCGGGCACGGCGCGATTCGGCGCGCGCGCTATCGCTGCGATGTATCAAGCGCAGATTCCCTGGGTGAGCATTCTCTTGCGGCGATGCTATGGTGTCGCCGGAGCTGCGCACGGTAACACCAACGCCTTGAATTTGCGCTATGCCTGGCCGTCGGGCGATTGGGGGTCTCTGCCCATCGAAGGCGGCGTGATGGCAGCCTATCGTCGTGATATCGAAGCGGCGCCTGACCCGGAAGCCCGACGCCAAGAGATTGAAGATATGCTGAACGAATTGCGCTCGCCGATGCGAACCGCCGAAGCTTTCGGCATCGAAGAGATCATTGACCCGCGCGATACGCGCCCGCTTTTGTGCGACTGGGTAGAGACGGCTTACGATCTGTTGCCCTCGCAACTCGGCTTGCGAATGCGCGGCTGCCGCCCGTGACTCCACATCGGTTTGACAGTCTTCGTTCCCGTTCAACTCCCGCTGCCCATTTTGCAATCACTCACAAATACCGCAGCCACCAGTCTGTGCGGCGGCGTTTGACCTCCGCGAACCATTTGCAGGGAAAATACAGCGCGACGATGACCAATAGGGTCATGAAATAGATGAACGGTAAGCCGTGTCCATACTCCGGCGGCGCGGGGCGACCGAGCGGCAACGGGCTGCCTAGTAACCAGCCGATGGGTTGTCCCCAAAGTAAGCCGATGCCGATGGCCAGCAGATGAATCAGGAAGATGTGTAGCAGGTAATAAAACATCGGCACGCGACCAATGACGACAATCTTCTCGCCGAGCCAGCCCGCCGCCGAGCGAAAATCGAAGCGATCAGACCACGCCAACATCAACAACGCGGGGCCAATCGTCATCAGCAGATATTGCAGCGACGCCGGATACTTATCCACATTCAAAAA
>CAYXVU010000170.1:9830-12797 GCA_964468725.1 uncultured Clostridia bacterium | reverse complement strand
CGCGTTCACGATATAACGGCAACAAGTCTGTCGTGATGGAATCGAGTGCAAAGCTCCGCGCGTACTCTTTTCCGATTAACGAAGCGGCTTTGTTGATCAGTTCACTCTCTGAAATCGCCTTTGCTCCGTTGAAACTCAAGGTGCAAATTCGCAAGTCCACATCTTTGACGATAAACAGATGCTTCTGATCCTTGCCCGACTGATCGTAGATCGGCAAGTATTCCACCCCGGCTATGATGTTCTTTTCTCGCAGGGCTTGTTCCAGCAGGCTACTCAAACTTTCAATTACCGGCCCGGCCTTCGGCGCTAATCCTGCAAAGAACGGATATTTTCGTTGAATCCGAGATTGCAACTCTTCATGCGTAAACCAAATGAAATTGTCGAAGACCACCGGCAGAGCCCAGTTCACCTCTTCAACTGATAATTTGATTCTGAGGCGTTCTCCGATATAGCTATACTCAGAGGAAACCGCTTTGAATAGCCCGGTATTGCGAAGGTGGGTGATGGCGGCATCCAATTCCTGCAGGGTCAGCTGTTGACCGATTTTGAAACCGCTCAAAGCAATGATGTACTCGCGCCCGTACAGGTTTTCGCCGCTGATTTCAATCGCTTCCAGTCGCCACTTTGGATTTGTGGAAGTTTGTGACACTCCCACCGATGCGGCCACCGAAATCCATACCCAAAGGATAATCGTTCGGTTGACGAAATATCGGGCGAGCAATCCGGGAGACGCTTCATTCATTGGCTTTGATCTCGTCGTAGACAATTCCGACGTTGGCAGCTAGCCCTTGGGCATAGCCTGTATGGCTTGCGTATTGTGGGAGTTGTATTTCTTTGATCGCCTGCTGGCGTGATAAACCCGCTTCCATAGCCTTTTTTACGGCGGCGCGCAGGTCAACGAAGTACTGACGAAAGGCCTTCAAATCTGCAACCGTACCAACTTCACCATGTCCCGGTATGACTTGAGCGGCTGGATCAATGCGCGCAATGGCAGCATCGAGAGTTTCGATCCACTCGGCACTCGACGCGCCATGTGGGCGGTCAATAAACGGCATGCGTTTGTTGACAAAGAGATCGCCCAAATGAGCAACCTTCTCTTGCGGAAAGTAGATAATCGAATCGCCGTCGGTATGGCCACGTTTGGCGTGAAAGATATGCATCTCGTGACCGCCTAAATAGATGCGAAGTTCATGGCTGAATGTAAGGTTGGGCGCAGGCACTTCGGTGATCTTTACAGCCTGTGCGCTTGCCAGATTTTGCTTTGCTGTCTCTAATTGTTTTCGCAAATCTGCAAGTTCTGGCGCTGCGGCATTCTCTTTTTCCGCTTTGGCAATTTGCGCTTCCAACGATTGCACGCGCGCCGTCTGTCCGACAATTGCCTCTTGTGGAGCGGCTAACATGTGCTTACGAACGTTGTCGTGCGCGATGATGGTTGCCAACTTGATAAAAAAGCCGTTGCCGCCCGTATGGTCGAAATGGTGATGGGTATTAATCAGAAACCGAATAGGTTGATTGGTGACCGATTTGATCTGCTCAGCAATCCCCGGCGCGAGATCAGAGAATTGATCGTCAATCACCACAACCCCTTCGTTGGTGACCATAAAGCCGATGTTACCGCCGCGCCCGTATAAGACATACAATTCGCCGGTAAGTTTTTTCAAGGTGAACGGCCCTTTATCCTGACCCGCCTTGCCATCGTGAGCAAAACTGAGGGGGCTACTTAAAATGAGTGATAGTGCAATTACGGCTAGAAAGATTTTTCCCATAACTCCCACAAACTATTTCTCCTGTACGTGGTTGTCAAGCAAAGGTCTTCAATATGTTTTCAACTATCCGAGCGATTCAAAACAGGGTAGCCGCATCCAAGCAGAGGTTTGCCCACAGTGGTGACTACCTCCGATAAAACCGAATTCTCAACCTTTCGAATTTGCCAGGTGTTGGGGATTTCTGCTCATCCGATTGAGCGCAATGAATAACGCGTGATAGGCTTACTCCGGCAGCGCGGCAACCCATAAAACCGTCCGCTTTTGAGGAATAAGAAGTGTGAGCCAGCTCGAACAAGCCCAAGAAGCTCTCCATCGCCTTTTCGGCTTCGCAGAGTTTCGTGAGGGACAAGCCGAAGTCATCGAAACTGTGCTTGGCGGTCAGGATGCCGTTGTCGTCATGCCGACCGGCGGCGGCAAATCGCTATGCTACCAATTACCGGCACTCATGCTTGATGGCCTGACGCTCGTCATTTCACCGCTCATCGCTTTAATGAAAGATCAGGTTGATCAACTGACGGCGCGCGGCATTGCCACGACGTTCATCAATAGTTCAATCAGTTTTCGTGAAATGAAAGAACGCCTCTTCGCCATGCGGCGCGGTCAATTCAAACTGGTCTACATCGCCCCCGAACGATTCCGCAGCGATGCGTTCATAGATGCCATCAACGAGGTCAACGTGCGGCTCTTTGCGGTCGATGAAGCACATTGCATTTCCCATTGGGGACATGACTTTCGCCCCGATTACTTGCGATTACGCGAAGCCTCCGAACGGCTTGGGAGGCCTCAGATTATCGCCCTCACGGCGACGGCAACTCCGCAGGTTCGCGCAGATATCGTGGAACAACTTGGGCTGACAGAACCATCGGTATTCGTCGCCGGGTTCGACCGCCCCAATCTGAACCTGCTCGTTGAGCCAGTGAAGACCGATAAAGAGAAACTGAACAATTTGAAGGCTCTGCTCAAAGATGAGAGGGGTTCGGGCATCATCTATACGGCAACCCGCAAAAGCGTCGAACAGGTGGCCGCGAAATTGCAAATGGCCGACTTGCGGGTCATCGCTTATCACGGTGGGATGGAAGAGAGTGAGCGCACGCGCGCACAGGAACAATTTATGGCGGGCGAATCACAGGCCATCGTTGCGACAAACGCATTTGGCATGGGTGTAGATAAAGGCGATATTCGATTCGTCGCTCATTATCAT
>CAYXVU010000170.1:7959-9820 GCA_964468725.1 uncultured Clostridia bacterium | reverse complement strand
CTCGGTTGAAGCCTACTATCAAGAAGTCGGGCGCGCAGGGCGTGATGGGCTGCCTGCCAAATGCGTGTTGCTTTATAACTATGCTGACACACGCACCCAACAGTTCTTTATCGAAGGCAGTCACCCGCCGGTTGATTTGATCGAACGCGTCTACGAAGCCATCAGCGAGTTGCAGCCGGAACGCAGCGAATTGACGGCGCGCGACATCGCACAGCGTCTGCGGATTAAAAATGAGATGTCAATCTATTCGGCGCTCGTTGTGCTTGAAAAAGCTGCTCATATCGAACGCGGTCGGGCTTCAGACAGAGCTTTGCTATGTTGGGCAAAGGTCTCGGTTGATCGCGCTCTCGAAGCCGTATCCGACGATACGATGGAAGGCGCAGCGGTGCGTGACTTGATCTTCAATCGCAACATCAATCAGCGAGAAGCGACGGAACTGGATGTAGAAGCTATCGGCGCGAGTCTCGGACTGAGTGATACGCAGGTCAGACAAGCTTTGAACCATTTGTCGGAACGCGGTTTGATCGAGTGTAAGAATGCTTATCAGGGGCGCGGCATCAAATTACTGGATAGCCAACCGGCGACACGGCTGCGCATTGATAAACAGGAATTGGCAACGCGCGCCGCTGCCGAGCAATGGAAGCTTCGACGAATGATAGATTTCTGTTACTATCGTTCCTGCCTGCGTCATTTCATCTTAAAGTATTTTGGGGATCGAAAGAATCTGATGCAGTGCGGTATGTGTTCCAATTGTCTGGCACAGAGCGACACCAGCGCGAAAGCCCGCCTTCAAAGAGAGAAAAAAAGTGAAGGGGGTACATTGACTCTCAATAGCTCACGCCCGACGCAACCAATTCCCGAAGCGACGGCGCTCGATCATTTCATCATCGAACAAGCGCCGACCGGCAAAGAGCTTCGCGAGGAACTTCGCAAACGCTCTCGACCAGGGCAGCGCGATGCCGAGAAGCAAATTGAGGCGACGCCAGCTCGTTTACGCGCTCGCCAATTAAATCCGGCGGAAACAACTGTCGTGATCAAAATTCTCAGTTGTGTAGCCAGATTGAAGAATCAATACGGCAAAGGCACTGTGGCGGCGGTTCTGCGCGGCTCCGCTTCCAAACAGATTTTGCAAAACGGCTTGGATCAGCTCTCAACTTATGGGCTACTAAAGCATTTGACACAAGACGAGATCACTTCTTTTATCAAGAGCCTGATTGACGCTCGCTGCATCGCGGTTCGTCAAGGGGCATATCCGACTGTCTCGTTGACAGACCTTGGTCGGGAAGTGATGCTCGGTCACACCGAAATCAAACTGGAATTGTCCGATTAGATGAAGATCGTTGCGGAGCGCCGGTTCCCGGTTCGCCCTGCTACGGTTGACCTGCAACAGTAAACATGGAAACACAACGACCTGCCACAGGCATCCTCGAAGTTCATGAAAAAGGCTTCGGTTTTTTACGACAGGCGAGCGTCAACTTTTTGCCCAATCCGAAAGATGCGTTCGTCCCGCGCGACCTGATTCGCCAATTCGAATTGCGAGAAGGGGTATTGATTTCGGGCATCGCCGAAGCCTCCGCAGACCCACGAGGCCGCACACGCTCCGATCAACTGGTGAGTTTGACAACCATCAATGGATTGTCGCCGGAAGAGTACCGGACTAAACCCCATTTCAAAGATTTGACCAGCGTAGACCCGACCGAAAGATTAGAGCTTTCACTGGGCAACAATAACCTTTCGATGCGCGTGCTGGATTTAATTGCGCCCATCGGTAAAGGGCAACGGGGACTGATCGTCGCGCCTCCCAAAACCGGAAAGACAACGCTCATCGAAAAACTAACGCGGTATTTTACTGATCGCGGCT
>CAYXVU010000170.1:0-7949 GCA_964468725.1 uncultured Clostridia bacterium | reverse complement strand
CAACGCTCATCGAAGAGATTGCCGAAGCCATCGCTGATAATCACCCAGAGGTGGATTTGGTCATGTTGTTAGTTGATGAACGCCCGGAAGAAGTGACTCACATGAAACGGCGCATTCGCGGCGAAGTCATCGCCTCTTCCGCCGATCAGAGTTCCGATTTACATATCAAAGTCGCTCGGCTGGTTCTCGAACATGTGAAACGTCTGACTGAATGTGGGCGCGATGTGGTGATGCTGCTGGATTCGATTACGCGGTTGGCGCGGGCATCGAACCGTGAATCCGGTAGTCGCGGCAAAACCATGTCTGGCGGGGTGGATACGCGCGCTATGGAATTTCCCCGGCGTTTCTTTGGCGCGGCTCGCAAAGCTGAGCAAGGCGGTTCGCTCACGATCATCGGCACAGCCTTGATAGATACGGGCAGCCAAATGGATGAGGTCATCTTTCAGGAATTCAAAGGGACGGGTAACCTCGAACTCGTACTTGACCGGCGGTTGGCCGAGCGCCGCATCTTTCCGGCGATTGATATTTCGAAATCCGGCACGCGCAAAGAAGAGAAGCTCTTCAGCCCGGGTGAAGTCCCGCTGATTCACTTGCTGCGGCGGGCGCTGGCCGACAAGCGCCCGGTTGATGCGATGGAGCTTTTGCTGAAAGGGCTGACTGAGACGGAAGACAATCAAGCCTTTCTCCAACGCCTGAAGAAGTAGGGTGACGATTAGAGGCGCGCGAATTTGAGGACCTGCCATCGCCCGCTGGCTTTCGACAACGTGACCGCCAGATTCTCTTCTCCGTTGCTCAGTTCATAACTGACCGTATTGGAATCTTGACCCTCGCCACGTCCATGAACCGTCCAACCTTGCTTGCTGTTGCGAGCAAAGCCTTGTGACACTTCAACGGCAACGGCATCGCTCATGAAGGGCTTCGACTTCACATCGGCTTGCCGCTTGCTCAAGGCCTGCGCAAAAACGAAGAAGGCGGTAAAGGCGTCATCATCCCAGGTACGATGGGTCTCCGCATAGCGAGCGCCCGTCCATTCCAAGGTAACGGTTTGGTAGGCATGATCACACGATGAGCATTCACGCAACACGCCGCCATTGGGAACTTGCACGCGAATGAAAAGATTCGGTGTCTCATTATCAAAACGCACTTGCGCCCGCGCGCCTGCAACGGCTCCAGCAGAAAACCCTGCAGGCAATAGATGAGGCGTGACATCGGCAAATTGCTCACTCTCATACTTCACGATCAATAAACGCCTCAACGTCGCGCCGCTTACCGAATCGTACCCGCCGCTGCCGATTAAGACAGCCACCTCGCCTTTGTCGGTCTTCAAAATTCGCATATCCTCCGAACGATTGTGCGCGAACCGACGCATAAGGGCGGGCGGCAACATCGCCTGTAACCGTTCGCTCGATAATTCAGACAGCGAAGGCAGCGATTTGGCTTCAGATGGCGCGAGCGCCTCTTCCGGTTTTGAAGCGGAAGTTGCAGTTGCAGCGTTCGTGATCGGAGTCTCGACCGACATGTTGCGGGACAAAAAGAGGTAGGTCACGGCCGCCGCGACTACACAGAGGGCAACAACTGACGAAGAGCCAATGACGATGGTTCGGGAAAGTGGTTTGGCTTTTCGCCGGTGGGATTGAGCAGTGCTTACTTTCTTCTTCTGCTCGTTTCGCCACTCTTCGAATATAGGTTGGCGGCCAGTGATCCGTTGCCCGGTTTCCAACAACTGCAACGCTTCTCCATCGAAGGTGCAAAATAACAGGTCTTCTTCAAACCCTTCATAACAGATAGGACAATACTTCATGCGAATCCTTTGACGAGTTAGACCAACCATAGGGGGACGGGCGGCAGTCAGTTGACAAGCAGATTGATTCGAGGGCGGCTCGATTGTAACAAGACGATCTGAAGCTCTCAATAATAATCATGGAGCCAAATTGCCGATGAGGCTGACTTTTTTTTGCCATGTCCGGTGTAGTAGGATAGTCGGTCTACTTTGGTACCGTATGGCAAACAAACAGAGGAGAGCGTATGAAACAAACCTACATCCGCGAGCTAGCTAAACACGTAGGCGAAGAGGTCGTCATCAAAGGTTGGCTTTATAACATTCGTTCCAGCGGCAAATTGATATTTCCGCAACTGCGCGATGGGTCGGGCATGGTTCAAGGCGTGGTCTCTAAACGCGACGTGAGTGAAAGCGTGTGGAATGATTTCGCCCGAATTACACAAGAGTCTTCCCTCATCGTGCGCGGGCGCGTGCGCGAACATCCCAAACAACCGGGGGTGTTTGAACTCGACATCGCCGATTTGACGATTATCGGCCTTGCCGAACCTTTTCCGATCTCTCCCAAAGAGCATGGCGTTGAATTTCTGATGGACAAGCGCCACTTGTGGCTGCGGTCACGGCTGACTCACGCCATTTTGGGTGTGCGCGCCGAAGTCATTCGAGCGGTGCGCGATTATTTCGATTCGAACGGCTTCTATCTGATGGACACTCCGATCTTCACGCCTGCCGCTTGTGAGGGTACGACGACCCTGTTTGAAGTTGACTATTTCGATGATAACAAAGCCTACTTGACGCAATCCGGCCAACTCTATAACGAAGCAACGGCGGCAGCGTTTGGCAAAGTCTATTGCTTCGGCCCCACATTTCGGGCGGAAAAATCGAAGACGCGGCGTCACCTGACGGAGTTTTGGATGGTCGAACCGGAAGTCGCCTATGCCGATCTCGATGACATCATGGAGTTGGCCGAAGATTTTCTGACTTTCATCGCGCAACGCGTGTTGGAAAATCGCCGCTTGGAATTGAAAGAGCTTGAACGTGACACGGCCAAGCTCGAAGCCATTCAGAAACCGTTTCCGCGATTGCAGTATGACGATGCGGTGAAGATGCTGCACGAAGGATTCGAGAAAGGCGAATTGGAAACCCGTTTTGAGTGGGGCGGCGATTTCGGCGCTCCGGATGAAACCTATCTCTCGAAACAATACGATAGGCCGGTGATGGTGCATCGTTACCCGGCGGCAATCAAAGCATTTTACATGAAGACGGATGCCGAGCGTCCAGAACTCTCCTTGAGCGTTGATGTGCTCGCACCGGAGGGCTACGGCGAAGTCATCGGGGGCGGGCAACGCGCCGAAGATTTGCAATATCTGCTCAATCAAATTCACAAACACGGGTTGCCGGAAGAAGCCTTCGACTGGTATCTCGACCTCCGCAAGTATGGAACCTTTCCGCATGCAGGGTTTGGTATGGGAATCGAACGATGTACAGCCTGGATGTGCGGCATCGAACATATCCGCGAGACTATTCCCTTCCCTCGTATGCTCTATCGGTTGAAGCCGTAACCGACTAGGAGAATTATGAAAATCGAATCGGGAAATCGGCGAGTAACCATCTTCGGAGGCTCACGCTGTGGCGCGGACTCCCCTGAATATCAAGAAGCCTTACGGCTAGGGCGATTGCTGGTCGAAGCCAGGTTCGAGGTCTGCTCCGGCGGGTATGCAGGGGTGATGGAAGCCATCAGTCGCGGCGCGCACGAAGCCGGAGGCGAAGTCATCGGCGTAACCATGACGCAGTTTCAAGCTGCGCCGAACCCTTATTTGAAGACCATTGCCCCGAGCGAAAATTTTTATGCGCGATTGCAAATGCTGATTCGCCATTCGGTTGGCTATGTCGCCCTGCGCGGCGGCATGGGAACGGTGACAGAGATTTCGCTGGTTTGGAATAAGTTGACGATGGGAGTGATTTCGCCGCGCCCCTTGATTTTACTCGGCGAGTGCTGGCCGAAAACACTCGCCGCCCTGCGCGAGCACTTAGTGATTTCTGAAAGGGATTTAGGATTTCTTACGTTCGTCAACTCTGCCGAAGAAGCCGTAGAACGACTACTTCAACACTCGAAATGAGATCATTGCCACACTTTGCCCACCTTGCCACGCCGATTGCCGCGAGGTGAGAATGGCCGTCAATCATTAAACAGGGGTTGTATGAAGAAAAGAGTTCAGATCATAGGCGTGCCGATGGATTTAGGCGCGGGTCGTCGCGGCGTTGATATGGGGCCTTCGGCCATTCGAATAGCCGGACTCAATCAGTCGCTCTCGTTGCTCGGATATGAAGTATCCGATGCCGGAAACGTTCACGCGCCGGAACCGGAATCAATCGTTCACACCAATGCACGGGCACGGTATTTGCCACAGATCGCCGCCGCCTGCGAAGAATTGGCCGCCCTGACCGAAGCGGCGCTCTGCGAATCGGCGATGCCAGTGGTTTTGGGCGGCGACCATTCGATTGCCATCGGCAGCGCCGCCGGTGTGGCCTCTTACTATCGCAAGCAAAATAAGAAGATTGGCATCATCTGGCTGGATGCTCATACCGATATCAACACACCAGAGACATCACCATCCGGCAACATTCATGGCATGCCGCTCGCGGCATTGCTCGGCCACGGAGCGTATGAGTTGACCCACGTTGCAGGATTTGCTCCCAAAGTGCTGCCGGAACACGTAACCGTGATTGGCGCGCGCAGCATTGACCCTGGCGAACGCGAAATGATTCGCGCTCTCGGAGTGCGGGTCTTTACGATAGCCGAGTTGGATGAAAAGGGCATTAGCAGCGTTATTGAAGACGCCATCGAAATTGCTTCGCGCAATACGGCAGGCATCCATGTAACGATGGATATGGATTTCCTTGACCCTTCGTTTGCCCCCGGCGTCGGAACCCCTGAACGCGGCGGCGCGACCTATCGAGAAAGCCATCTGGCGATGGAAAAGATCGCATCTTCCGGCTGCGTCCTCTCGGTCGAGATTACCGAAGTCAATCCGGTTTTTGACACAAGCAACCAAACCGCGCAACTGGCCGTCGAACTCATCCTTTCGGCTTTAGGAAAGAGAATTTTATAGCGGTAATCCCAAGAACGAGTGAGGAGCAGATTGAAAAGCAAAATTCGCGTCGGTGTCATCTTCGGGGGTCGTTCCGGTGAGCATGAAGTCTCCCTCCGTTCGGCTGAGTCCATCATCAATGCAATGGACAAAACCAAATACGAAGTTGTCCCCATCGGCATCACCCAAGAAGGCCGCTGGCTGGTTTCAGGGGATGCCAAAGCCATGCTGCCGGATCGAGTAATGACAACAGCGAAACCGCAATCGGTCGCCCTCATCGGCGATCCAACCAAGCAGGGGCTATTGCATATCCGCTCCAATCAACGAGTTGAGGCAATGGCAAAACTCGATGTGATTTTTCCGGTACTACACGGCACCTATGGCGAAGATGGCACGATTCAGGGCTTATTCGAAATGGCCTCCGTACCATATGTCGGTTGTGGGGTTCTGGCCTCAGCAGCGGGGATGGACAAAATCGTCATGAAGCAGCTCTTCGAGCGTGCAGGCCTGACGGTAATCGAGTATGAATGGTTTCTGCGCTCTTCTTGGGAAGAGAACCCGGAGGCAATTTTACGCAAACTGAGCCGCTCGCTCGGCTACCCGATGTTTGTCAAACCGGCTAATCTCGGATCATCTGTGGGGATTTCAAAAGCGGCTGACAGAACGCAACTGCGTGCTGCGATCAGCGATGCGGCGCGCTATGATCGGCGGCTGATCGTCGAAAAAGCGGTCAGCGGGCGTGAAATCGAGGTCAGCGTGCTCGGCAACGATCATCCCCTCGCCAGCCTGCCGGGTGAAATCATTACCGGCCATGAATTTTACGACTACGAAGACAAGTACATTGACAATACATCGCGCACCATCATCCCTGCAAAGCTACCCAAAAAGATAACGGAACGAATCCAGCGCGATGCGATTATCGCTTTTCAAGCGATTGACGGAGCCGGATTGGCGCGCGCCGACTTTTTCCTTGAAGAAGAAACTCACAGAGTCATCATCAACGAAGTCAACACCATGCCCGGATTCACTTCGATCAGCATGTATCCCAAAATGTGGGAAGCGAGCGGACTCCCTTATCAAGACTTGATTGATCGGTTAATCGAGCTAGCCCTTGAGCGCCATCAGGATCGCGCACGGAACCTGACCAGCTATCGGGCAACGAGCTGACAACGCCATTCTCTTTCACCTTTTGAAAAGAGAATTTCTCCGGCAGACACTATTACAGCAGTTTGCGATTGGCTGTGACCGAAAACGGATTCCCCGCAAAAGCGCAGAGAACGCAAAGACGGCGCACAGAGCTTTGCCCTGCGTCACACGCAATTGCCAACTGCTATAGACTACCTAGCGACGATGCAGACATCGGGTTCGGAAGTCTCTTTGAAATCTCGGATGACATCCTTGAGTTGTGTCATGATTTCGGCATTGGCCTGTCGCTTAATGAGCAACCACTTCAACTTTTCCAGGATTTCATTGATGAGTGCAGGGTTTTGGGTTGCAAAGGCGATCTGATTTCCGACTTCAAGCTTTAAGGCTGGGACATCAATATCAGAAAAGCCTTTGGGAAATTCCGCTTTTCGACGTGCGCGATCCCAGGGCGGCGAAATGATATGCATGCGCCAGTTTTGTGAATCATCCCCCCGAATAATGCCGGAGGCATGGTAAACATCGGTGATCTTTCCCTTCAACCACATACAATCATTACAATAGGTATGCTGAACAATTGTTAAAATATATTCCGTTTCGGGTTGAGACATCATCTTCATTCTCCAAATGCCAGAATGATCCATGGGGGCAGCTATTGGCTCAGATGATGGGAAACAATAAATTTTCGATTTCCGTTATAGATCAGGGTGTTAGGGAGGTCAATAGTTTTATACCTTCGTATAGTCTAAAATGCATAACCTTGTTACTTCCTCTTTTTCGCTCTCTTCGTCTTCTTAGGTTGGGGTTTGCGAGTTCGTAGGGGAGCCTTTTCCTGTGCGACGAATTTCAAGCTACGGGCTAAAAATTGAATGCGAACCGGCGGTTGATCACGGGTCAAGCGATAATCATTGAGCAACTGTTCCGCTTGCTCTTGTTGCCCGACCAGCACTTCTCGCAAATCGTCGCAGCGGAGATTGAAGCGACAATTGGCATAACAGGCCAACAGGTTTTTCATGCAGCCGTAACGTTGACATTCGATGTTGATGGGCGAATTCATAGCTCCTCAAGGGGCAAGACATCCCCTGACCAAAGGGGTGCTTTGGTCAGGGGCATCGGCACGAAGAAACCCCGATGACTCGTGCCGCATACACAGCCAAACTTTCGTTTTATGCTGAAAGGCGAACGGCACGAAGATGCTCAATCAACTCGCTGGCAGCGCGACGGGGCAAGCTCTCCGGCTCCTTCTGAAACAGCGCCATACTTTCGAGCTGCGCGTCGAGCGATTTAGCTTTCGCAATCGCGTAGATGGCAGCAAGTTGCCGGTCAGTCGCCGGTTCGTTGTCTTGCGCCGAATCGGCCTTAACCATGACCAATTGTTTCGTTGATCTGCCCTTGTTTGGACGATAGAGCGACCGTGCCAAGCCGAATTTTACTGCCGCCCGTTTCAGAGCATCGTGCTCGGCTCCTTTGATGCCCCGCTCTTCCGTTGCCAACCCGACGCCAATCCCGCAGCGGGTAACGCCTTTTATGGTCAGGGCTGCGGTGACAGCAATGAAGTCACCTACTACTTGGAGATCCCGAACCTCATAAGACCAATCAATACAAACTCTGTCTAAAATATCCGCCGCCGTGTGCCAGTCGATATAATCGATCCAATGCGCTTCTCCGCGCTCATCGCGCCACCCGAACCGACGTTTGACCAAATGCTCCGGCACACTCTCTGCTAACTCAGCTAGAATTTGCGCCAGCCCCTTCTCTTCCTGATTTGCTGAACTCATCGCTTCCCTCCTCTCTCCCTTTCGTAACAACGCGGGCATTATAGCGAGAAAGCAACATCGTTGCAAGTATGAAACAAAAATTATTTTGCGATTGGCAAAGAGGGCAGGGCTTTTGCAAAGTCAGGAGTGAGGTTGCAAAAGCAGCTTCAACGCTTGCTC
>CAYXVU010000169.1:0-12853 GCA_964468725.1 uncultured Clostridia bacterium | reverse complement strand
GCAGGCGCAGGCAGCCTGTGGTGGGTCTATCGTTTGCTTGACCGCCAACCCCGCGACCTGCCGCCTCCCGAAATCCAAACCACCCCGCTGACGCGCACCGGCACGGCTATACGGGCTGCCATCTCCCGTGATGGGAAACACTTGGTCTATTCGGTAATCGAAGCCGGACGCCAAAGCCTGTGGCTCAGACAAATTGCGACTTCCAGCAGTCAACAGATTCTGCCGCCCGAAGAGGCCAGCTATCGGGGTCTGAGCTTCTCGCCGGACGGCAATCATCTTTATCTCACCAAGTGGAAGAAGGGAAATACCGTGCGTGCGCTCTATCGAATGCCGACGCTGGGCAGCGTGCAGACGAAGTTGCTGGACGAAATAGACGGGCCGGTTAGTTTTTCTCCCGATGGGCAACGGTTCGTCTTCGCGCGCACGACGACGGTGGAAAGCGCGCTGCTGATCGCCGATGCGGATGGCGGCAACCAGCGTGTGTTGGCCAAACGCCCGCTGAGTGACTCTTTCAAAATTCCCGCTTGGTCTCCCGATGGGAACTGCATTGCCTGTTCGGTTGGCAGTGGCGAAACGGGCGCAATCAGCAACACGGTCGTTGGGGTACGCGTGGCAGATGGTGTTGAGGTGTCGCTGACTTCGCACCTCTGGCAATGGACGAGATGGGTCGAGTGGCTGCCCGATGGCAGCGGGCTGTTCATCACGGGACGAGAGAATGAGTTGCAAGCCGATCAAATCTGGCGCATCTCGTACCCGGGCGGCGAGGTGCGAAAAGTCACCAATAATCTGAAAGAGTATTTCAGCATTCATTTAACCGGTGATGGGGAAACGATGGTGGCGGTGCAGACGGAACTCAATTCGGATATGTGGGTTGTGCCGGAGGGTGAGGCCAGTCGCGCTCGCAAGCTGACGAGCGGGATCGGCGCCTATGGCGAAATCTGTTTCACTCCCGATGACAAGATTGTCTATGCGTCACAGGCAAACGGGAGATGGGACATCTGGACGATGAACGCCGATGGTAGCGAGCCCAGACAACTGACCACTGATGCGGGAATCAATCAGGAACCCGCCATAACGCCGGACGGGCAGTTTATCGTCTTCACCTCTTCACGTGATGGCGTGCCGCATATTTGGAAGATGAACCGCGAAGGCAGCGAGGTGGTGCGGCTGACAGAGGGGAGCGGCGAGCGGTTTGGGCAGGTATCACCGGATGGGAAGTGGGTTGTGTATGGTGCGGTAGGAACCGATGACCGATTCTTTTCGCTGTGGAAAGTGTCGCTGGAGGGCGGGGAGGCAGTGCGGTTGACGGCCAGCCATTCGAGCCGACCGGCGATCTCACCGGATGGGAAGTGGATTGCGTATTGCGACTATCAGGAGCTTCTGAGCTACCCGACAAAGTTAATAGTGATTCCCTTTACCGGAGGCGAACCGGAGAAGATTATCCCTCTGCCCGATGATCGAATCGTTGTACCGGCTAACGTGCATTGGTCGCCGGATGGCAAAGGACTGATGTATTCAGCGGCTCAAGACGGCAAATGGAATCTCTGGGTACAGCCGCTCGATGGGGGCGCGGCGCGGCGGGTGACCGATTTCGATTTTGGGGGAAGCCTGCACTTCGATTGGTCTGCGGATGGCAAACAACTGGTTCTTTCGCAGCGCATCTGGACTTACGATCTTGTTCTGTTGAGCAATTTCAAATAACCGCATCTTCAGGAAGACCGGATGCCGGGTCAAAAAACTCAGGATATGCTGCCGAGAGAGTGTGAAAAAGCGGTTTTCTCTCTGTCTTGTTCGACGCGCGCGTGGCAGAATGGCTCTCGGCCCGAAAACTTCCGATCCTGACCTTGACTGATAGGAGTTTTATCTATGACTCGTTTCGTTGTACGACTGGTCGCTATCGTTTCGCTTCTGACTATGCTGATGCCTGCTGCGCCGGGTTATGGGGCTGCGCCGACGGCGGATTGGCCATCTTTTCGCGGCCCTCGCGCCAGCGGCATCGCCGAAGGGTTTGCAACGCCGACGCGATGGAATGTGCCTGCGGGCGAAAACGTGAAGTGGAAGACCGCCATACCGGGTCTCGGCCATTCGAGTCCGATTATTTGGGGCAATCGTCTCTTCGTCACTACCGCCATCAGCGGGCAGGCAGACCCGAAACTTCGAGTCGGTCTGTATGGAGATATTGCCTCTGTTCAGGATGATACGCCGCATAAATGGATGGTCTATTGTCTTGATAAACGAACCGGCAAAATCCTTTGGGAGCGCCTTGCCCACACCGGGGTTCCGAAAATCAAACGCCATACGAAGTCAACCCACGCCAGTTCGACCCCGGCGACGGACGGCAAGCACTTGGTGGCGATGTTCGGATCTGAAGGACTCTTCTGTTATGACCTGAACGGAAAATTGCTCTGGAGAAAAGACCTCGGCGTGCTCGATTCAGGCTTCTATATGGTACAGTCTGCGCAATGGGAATTTGGCAGCTCGCCAATCATCTTTCAAGACAAGATTTTTCTGCAATGTGATGTGCAGAAGGACTCTTTTGTCGCCGCCTTCAGCATCAAAGACGGGCGCGAGCTTTGGCGCACGCCGCGCCAAGAAGTTCCGACTTGGGGCAGCCCGACGATTGGTCAGGTTGGAGGCCGCACCTTGTTGATCGTCAACGGCTATAAACATATCGGCGGCTACGATGCGACGACCGGCAAAGAGGTATGGCGACTGAAAGGCGGCGGAGACATTCCCGTTCCCACTCCGATTGTCGCTCACGATCTGGTCTTTATCACCAACGCGCATGGTCGCATGGCTCCGATTTATGCCGTCCGGCTCAACGCCGCCGGGGACATCTCGCTTGCCGAGAACACGACATCGAATGAACACGTAGCCTGGATGGTGCCGCGCGATGGAGCCTACATGATCACGCCGTTGGTGTACGGCGATTATCTCTACAGCAGCAAAGACAATGGCGTCCTCTACTGCTTCGAGGCGCGCACTGGAACGCGCGTCTATCAACAACGGCTTGGCGAGGGCACAGCGGGCTTTACCGCCTCACCTGTAGCCGGTGACGGTAAGCTCTACTATTCGAGTGAAGACGGCGATGTGTATGTCGTCAAAGCGGGGGCGAAGTTTGAATTGCTGGCAAAGAACAGTATGGGAGAGGTCTGTATGGCAACTCCGGCGCTTTCGGAAGGAGCTCTCTATTACCGAACTCGCGGCCATGTCGTCAGCATCGCTGAAAAGGCAAAAGGCAAATAGACGAAAAGGCGAAAGCGGAAGCGCGCCCTCTGGGATTGCGCTTTTGCTCTCGCCTCCTCACGCTCTTCGATTCGAAAAAAAAGAGCGCAGCAAACGAACTGAAGCCCGCCCGCTGCGCTCATTCACCTCAGTGATGGATTCTTACTTGTCGTGAGCGTCGTCGCCGTTGGTCGTTCCGGTTCGCGGCTGCGGACGCGGCGCGCGCTCTTCAATCCCGGCGCTCAAATGATTGAAGTGCAATGCGGCATTGAAGAGCAGGAAGAACTCGCCCTGCGTCTGATGCCGCCACATCGGATTGGTCGCAAACATCACCACATGGCCTTTGCCGACAGGAACGTCAATGACTGCCGGTTTGCCTGCCAGTTCGTTCGCGCCCGCGAGCATGCCGCTGACGAGCAGAGTCTTTTCATCCGTGACAAAGCGCAGCACGACGCGCGGGCGCATATTGGGCGGCGGGATTGCTGTGCCGAGCGCCTGTCGCAACTCTTCAGGGATGCCATCAGGATTCGGGCGTTGCGACGGTGCTGGCATAGATTGCGGCATGCTCTGAATGATGTCGGGGTCGGTGTTGGTTCCTCGCCCCGAAGCGCGCCCCTGTTGTCCGCCGCCGCCGCCGCCGCCACCCCCCCCGCCGAAACCACTGAGCGCATTCACCTGAAAGAGCGGAGCTTGGCTGAAGTAAATGGGCAACGAATCGCTGTAGCCATAAGCAATCGGGCTTTTCTTGTCGGTGAAGGTGGCGTTAAAGATCGAACCCCGCGCATTGAGTTGGCGGGATGATTCAATCGTTACGCCCGTCGTAATGCCGTAGTCAATGGGAATTGCTGACATCGTCGTGATGGGAACGAACAAGCCGCCTTCTTCGATGAAGCGTTGCAAATTGGCCATGCCGACCAGTTCGATGCCGCCGCGCATATCGGCTGTGGTATCCATTGACATGCCGATGTTCGGCGTCAAATCGGACTTCATCCAGGGCATCGGCTCGCCGCGTTTCGGCAGTCCGTTGACGATGGATTGCGCCGAACCGCCGACCGGCGGAAAGATAATTACATCATATTTGGCGCGCAGATTGGGGTTGTCGCGCAGTTCATGCACGGAGATATAGTGATAAGGAATGCCGAAGCGGTCGAATTCGACACGATACCAACCTTCGTTTTGGGTGTTCGTCCAGGTATGAAGAATAGCGATGCGCGGCAAGCCGACTTCATGGGTCTTCACCTCGGGCGCTTTGTCAACGGCTAAGGCGTTGACGCCATACTGCGCCGTCGCGTCATCGAGTTGTTTGCGCAAATCTGCCGGGTTGCCTTCGGACTTGATGATGAAGGAACCGGCGTTGAAAGATTTGTCGCCGATTTTGAACGGCTCTTCAGCAGCGAGCATCTTCACATCTTTGAGTTTATAGCGCAGCGGCATCAAGGTGTTATCGGCATTGTGGTTGATGATGAATGCAGCGGTTGCCGAACCCATCACTTTGCCTTGCACCTTCGCATCGCTGGTGAGCATCACCATCGGCGTATCGAGAATCGCCTTTTCGGTGATGCGCACGGTTTTGACGTTGCGCATCGCGCCGAGCGTCCACCCCGTGTCGTCATAAGGGCGCGGGTCGTTGACATTATAATACTGGGTATCGAGCATCATATCGGCCATGCGCGAATAGGGTTGATCCATTCGCACAAGGTAAGAGCCGGTCGGATATTTTTGCCCTTTGACTTCGAAGTCCTTCGTCGCTTGATGAATCTCGATGCCCATCAACCGCAGCAGGTTGACCATATCGGCAGCTTCGACCGGGCGCGGCGTATCGCCGGGAATGATATAGGCAGCCGGGCCTTCGTTGCTGGCTTTGAGAATCGAGCGTTTGCTCTTGATGTAGAAGTTTTTCATGAAGCGGTCTTTTTCCGTCGCCACTTCATTCATGGCGAACAGAATGGCCGATTGTTGCATGTTGATGTTATTGCGAATTGACCACTTCACGCGCGGCCAGGGCGGATTCGGTCTGTACCAGTCACGTTGCGATTGCGCTCCGACGACGCGATCTTGGGTGTCGGCTCCGCCGTTGCCAAAGGTCTCATAGAAGCGCCCGATGGAGTTGTGACCGTTGGCGACATAGAACATATAATTGGGCGCCCAGCCATCGTAAAAACCGTGCGTCCAGACGCCAGGCACGCCGCGTTTGGTCATCTCTTCGATTTCGTGATAGGCGAGCGCGTGCCATTCATCAATCACCAACGGGTCAAGCCAAGCGTTGTACGGCCCTGTTCCCGTCGAGGTGTATAAGAAGGGCACGGATTCATGCAGATCGTGCAGAACCTGCGGATGATACTCCAAAAAGGTCTTCATCTGATTGCGCGTCAACGCCAACGCCAACGCCAACCCATCGCGGTTGTTATCGTGCGCAACATATTTTCCCCAATAGAGCAGAGAAGGAGCCGGTTTGCCACGATTGGCCTTGCGCCAGTTGTAGAGGTCAACCATCTTGTCGCGCCCATCCACTTCGAGAGTTGGAGTAATCATGACAATCAGGTTTTTACGAATCGCTTCGATGAAGGGCGTCTCTTCGACCGCCAGACGATAGGCCATCTCCATCAACATTTCGGGCGAGCCGGTTTCAGGCGAATGAATCGAACCCGACGCCCAATAAAAGGCTTTGCCTTCTTTAATCAGCGCCTCGGCGTCGGCGTCTGTGAGCTTGCGCGGGTCAGACAGTTTAGCGGTGATCTCTTTATAGCGATCCAGCTTGGCCAAGTTGGCTTCGTCGCTGACCACAACGGTGAGCTGTTCACGCCCTTCTTCGGAGCGTTCGGGAGCGACGAAGACACGAACGCGCGGCGTCGCTTTTTCCAATTCGCGGTAATAGCGATGCTGATCTTTCGTGTACGTGAGTTTTTCCGGCGTGCCCGCGATGTATCCCAAAACCTTTTCGGGCGTCGGCACAGTGTCGGAAGCTGGAAGGTGGTCAACCAATTCGGTCGAAAAGACCTTATCGGTGGTGTACTCCTTTATCTTGGCTGTGTAGCCTTCGTCGAGCCTTTGCACGACGGGAGCGGCAGCCTTCGATCTGCTGTTTTTGCGTTGCGGCGGATTGGCGGCAAGAATCGTCAGGCCGGAGGTGACCAGCCACAGGGCAACGAGTGTTGCACACAACTGCCTAAGCGCGGGCGCGGGTCTTCGGTTCATAAATCCCTCCATTGGGTAGTTTTTAATAACAGAATAGAGAACGCCCTAATCTTGAGCAGGAGATGATACACGGAGACCGGAGGTTTGCTGAGGAAATCCTGCCCTTTTTTGCCATTCTTATGGTTGATGATTGAAAGCGAAGCCGGCTAAACGTGCTCGCGTCCGCGCCAGTGGAAGCACGGACGCGAGCTCGTCGCCTGACCGTAAAGACAGCGATTGTTGCAGCGCGGTTACAAAAAATTTCAGCCTCAAAAAATTTTTACAAATCCCGCGCGCTTGACCCGCTGCCGATCATTCGCCGCGCATCAGCGCATATTTTTTCAGCAGGCCTTTGGCGATAATGAGGCGTTGCAATTCGTTCGTCCCGCCGCCGATGATTAAGAGCGGCGCGTCGCGGTAGTAGCGCTCGACCGGAAAATCTTTGGCGTAGCCGTTGCCGCCCAGAATGCGCATGGCTTCGAGAGCACATTCCTGCGCCGATTCGCTGGCGAAGAGTTTCGCCATACCGGCTTCCAAATCGCAGCGTTCGCCGCGATCTTTGCGCTCGGCTGCCGAATAGATCAACAGCCGCGAGGCTTCGATCTTGGTCGCCATGTCTGCGAGTTTGAGTTGAATTGCCTGATGCTCGCAGATCGCTTTGCCGAACGTCTTGCGTTGTTGTGAATACTTGATAGCCTCTTCAAACGAAGCGCGGGCGATGCCCAAAGCGCGGGCGGCGACGTTGATGCGTTCGGCTTCCAATCCGGTCATCACGTGCTTGAAGCCGTCGCCCTCTTGGCCGCCGATGAGGTTCTCGACCGGCACGCGAAAGTCTTCGAATAGCAGTTCGCAAGTCTCCAAACTTTTATAACCGAGCTTGTCAATATCGCGGCTGATCGTCAGTCCCGCTTCGCCTTTTTCGGCGATCAACGCGCTCATTCCTCTGTGCGTTGGGCGTGCGTCTTTATCCGTCTTGACGAGCAAAAGCATCAGCTCGGCGCGGCGACCGTTGGTGATCCACATCTTCGAGCCATTGACGAAATAGGCGTCGCCGCGTCGTTCGGCGGTGGTGCGAATGGACTGCAAGTCGGTTCCGGCGTGCGGCTCCGATAGGCAAATCGCGCCGCGTTTGTCGCCGCGCGCCATCACCGGCAGATAGGTCTGCCTCTGCGCCGTTGTGCCGAAGCGGGCGATGACATCGCACATCACCGTGTGCGTACCCAGTATCCCCGCCAACCCCATCCAGACGCGCGAAATCTCTTCGAAGATCATGGCAAAGACCGTATAGCTTAAATCCAATCCGCCGTAGGCTTCGGGCACGTTTGCGCCGAACAGGCCGAGTTCTTTCATGCGCTCGACAATTTCGGTCGGGTATTCGTTGCGGTGTTCAAGTTCCGAAGCGACCGGCGCGACCTCTTTATCAAGAAACTTTTTTATGGTTGCCAGTATGAGTTGTTCTTCCTCGCTCAGTTGATATGCCATGCTGCCTCCAATGGGGCGCAACTATAACATGTCGGAACAGCGTCAACGAAGCCCGGCGATTTTTCCTCAGCCAGCCAAACTCCAAATAGCAGCAAAAAATTTTTTTGCTTATCGAGCGGGTTTTGTTCGTTCTAAACAGGTTTTATCCGAACAAGACGATGGCCAATTTGATGTGATACGTTATGTTGACACAAGGGAGAGTAAGGTTTGTTCGTCTGCCAAGGGCTAGCGAACGGGAGTTTTCAAAAAGGCGCAATGATGAGGTGCAAAATTGAAAGTAAAGTGTATCGTCTATAGCTTGCTCTGCTCTTTTCTGTTTTCTGTAACAGCACAAAGCTCGCTGCCCGCGCCTGATGCAAAGAGCAAAGAGATTGCCGCCGTCGAAGCCTACCTGCGCCCCATCATCAAAGCCAAACATTTTTCGGGCGTCATCTTGATCGCGCAGCAGGGCAAGATCGTCTATGAAAAAGCCTTCGGTTTTGCCGATGCGAAGAGCCGTCAGTCCAATCGCCCGACGACACGGTTCGGCATCGCATCAGTGACCAAAAGCATGACACGCGCCATTGCCATTCGGCTGTTGCAAGAGCGGAAGTTGGGATTGCAAGACAAACTCAGCAAGTGGGTGCCCGACTTTCCGCGTGGCGATGAGATCACCGTCGAATGGTTACTCAGACATCGCTCAGGCATCCCGCACCGCATCACCAAACCGGAAGAGGAGGCTGTACCCCGCACGCCTGCGATGATGGTCGAACGAGCCAAAGGAGTGCCGCTGGTCTTTCAACCGGGCGAACGCAGTCTCTATAGCTCGGCGGGTTTCAGCGTGCTGACTCGGGTGTTGGAACTCGCGTCGCAAAAGAGTTATGCAGAGCTGTTGCAAGAATATGTCTTCACTCCGGCAGAGATGACCGAGACGGTGGATTTCAAGGCTGCGGCAAGGATTCCGCGCGCCACAGAGTATTTGCTAGAAGCCGGGGGGCCAGCGCCCGCGCCGCTGAAAGATTTCTCCTTTTTGGTCGGAGCCGGTTCCGTCCTGAGCACGGCGCGCGATGTCTATCGTTTCGGTGAAGCGGTGCTGGAAGGCAAATACGGCGAAGGGGTGAAGCTGAGTTTGACTCGTGACGGCGTCTATTCGGATAACGGCAGCACAAACGGCTATCGTTGCTTTGCCACCATTAACCCGCAGAAAGGCTTCGGTTTCGTCGTCATTGCCAACCTGCAATCCGGCGCAAACGATTTGCTGTCGCGCGATTTGCCAAAGCTCTTGCAAGGCGAATCGCTATCGCCGCCCGCCATTCCGCATCCGATTGCCATGCCCCTGAGCGCCGCAGAGCTTGCCGATTACGCTGGCCAATACAAAAGCAATGACCGTCAGTTTGAGATTAAACTGGAAGGCGGTCATCTGTTTGCAGGGTCGTACAAACTGTTGCCGGTCGGCAAAGACCGCTTCTTTACCTTCTCTGATTACGGCAATCTCACCTTCTCTCGACAGGCGGATGGCAGCGTGAAAGAGTTGGAGTGGAATGCTCCGGCAGGAAAGACGACTTGGGCACGACAACTCGCATCGTCAGCCGGTAAATGAACTCAGCGGGGTCTTCATCGTTACGCTGGCCTTGCACCATTCGGTTAGCTTTCCATCGCATCCGTGTCTTTAGCCTTGATGGTAGCAGGCTGCTTCTCTTCCCGTTCTATCAACTGCGTCGTCCCTTCGGTTACGGAAAAGGGCGGCGGTAGCTGTGCGATGCTGCTTGTTGCCCGCTCAGATGGCTGCAAGGCCTGTACTTGTTGTGCCGAGAGCGCGGGCGAACGCACAGCCCGCCGCAGCCGCCTGAGTCCATCAGCGAGATAAAACCCGCCGATGAGATAGAACGGCGACAGTAATCCCACAAGCGGCGCGATGGTCTTCGCGGAACCATAAGCTCTAACCGGCAACAGAACCGCCAGCGACCCCACCCTCAAGATCAATCCGAGAAGAATCTCCATTTATGCCCCATTGGCCGCCTCGGTCGGGCGCAAAGCTTGAATTTCGACGGGCAGTTGGGCGTCGGCCATCCGTGACAGCGTCGCCCTGCTGCGTGATGCCTTTGCATAGATGTCCCGCATTGCTCTGCCTCTGACAGCGGACGAGAGCAATATGATAATGAAGTGCGGCGACAGCTTGAAGGCACGCAGCCACTCAGCTAAAAAGAAGGCTGTCATTGCACACGTGCCACAAAGCAAGCGGACGGGAAAGAGTCTTGAACGCTCACGACAAACAAGCAGAAGCGGCGCACACCGATGCGCTTGAATCGGCTCATCTGTGGGATGTTGCCATCATTGGCGCAGGCCCGGCGGGCGCGACGGCCGCTTTTCATCTGGCGGCGAGCGGATGGGAAGTCCTCTTGCTCGACAAGGAAGCGTTTCCGCGCGACAAAGTATGCGGCGATGGGCTAATTGCCGATTCGATACAGGCGCTCAAACGGCTCGGCCTATACGAGGAAGTGCGCCGACGCGGATACAAGACCCACCTCGGTTCGGTCTATTCGCCCTCGCAAATTCGTTTCGATGTGCCAGGCGAGTTCATGACCTTGAAGCGCGTAGTGCTGGATGAGTTGATCGTTCGTCAAGCCGTCGAACAAGGCGCACGGCTCTGCAAACGCAAAGTATGCCGAATGGGCTGGCAACCCGATGGCGCGATTCGTTTGCACACGGAAGAGGGTGAACAAGTGCAAGCCAAGATCGGATTATTGGCAACCGGCGCGAGCATGGAATTGGCTTCACAACTCGGTTTGACTCGACACGCAGGGCCAAGCGCCATTGCCCTACGTTGTTACGTGCAATCGGATTACGAAATCAGCGAATTGCTGATCTCGTATGATCGTTCGATTACGCCCGGTTACGGCTGGATCTTTCCGCTCGGCAATGGCGAGTACAACGTCGGTTGCGGGGTTCGCTATGCCGCCAACAATCCGCGCCCGAATTTGCGTGCGGCCTTTGCCCGCTTCATCAAGACCTTTCCGTTGGCAGCCGAGTTATTCAGGCAAGCGACTTCGGTCACTCCTCTGCGCGGCGCGATGTTGCGTTGCGGGCTGACCGGCGCGCAGGTGATGGCCGACAACCTTTTGCTCATTGGCGAAACCATTGGCGCGACGTTTCCTTTCACGGGCGAAGGCATCGGCAAAGCGATGGAGACCGGAGAGTTGGCCGCGCGACTGGCACATCAGGCGCTCACTACGGGTGACTTCCGTGGTTTGCAGGCGTATCCTGCCCTGCTGGAAGCCGAGTTGAAGCCGAAATATCTCGGCTATCAAATTGCCGAGAACTGGTTGTCCAATCCTTGGCTCAACGATTTGGTTGCGCGCCGCATTCGCAAGAGTCGCTATCTGCACCAAGCGATTGTCGGCGTCATCAATGAGACCGTAGACCCGCGCCAAATTTTTTCGCTGCGCGGCGTCGTAAATTCGTTCTTTCGATGAGCGACTCGTTCGTCGCCCGGAATTTAAGTCGGAGGTTTGAGCAGATGATCCATCACGCGAGACGTAAGCTTGTCGTTGCGATGGCTTGGCTAGCTATCGCTCAACTTCTTGGCATCGCCGAGACCACGTTTGGCAACCCCCTGCAAGAGGAGAAGAATCGCTCGCCGCTAGGCGACCACATCTTGTAGGGCGATTTCAAAGTTGACAGCAGTAAAGTGAGCGGCGCGGTTCCGGAAACCTTTCACCTCATTCTCTACAAGCTGGGCGGCGGCGTGATCGCTCGCCAAACTGTCAGCAATAACACACGCTATCGGTTTAACAATTTGCTGACCGATCAATATGTGTTGGTCGTTGAATGTGAGAATCAAGAGGTCGGTCGCTTGCACATCGCCATGGTTTCGTCGCGCACCAAAGAGTGGCAACAAGACATCAATCTTGAATGGCGCGGCAGTCCGCACCCCGCAGGCGCGGGCACAGCTTCAACGATCTATGCCAGAAAGCCGGATAACCAGACGCGCTTCGACACCGCACAGGAAGCCTTCAAGAATAAGAACTATTCACAAGCCGCGAGTCTGCTCACCCAAATCGTTGAGAGCGACCCGAAAGATTTCGTCGCCCTCACCGAACTGGCCACCGTGCTGTCGCGGCAGGATAAGGTTGACGATGCGGAGAAAGCCTATCTGCGCGCCCTTGCCGAACGCGCGACCTTTCTACCGGCATTGGTCAACCTCGGCAAACTGCGAATCGCGCGCAAAAACTTTGACGGCGCGATTGAGACGTTGACCAAAGCGGTCGAAGCCCATCCGACCTCTGCCGATGCACAACTCTATCTCGGTGAAGCCTACTTGCAGATCAAGAGAGGGTCGAAAGCCGTCGTCCATTTCAACGAAGCGATCAAACTCGATCCGGTTGGCAAAGCCGAAGCCCATCTGCGGCTGGCGGCGCTCTATCACGCTGCCGGATTGAAAGACCGCGCCGCAGCCGAATATGAAATGTTTCTGAGCAAACAGCCCAATCATCCGGAACGCAAAAAACTGGAGCAATACATCAGCGAAAATAAAAAGAAGTGAGCGCGCCTTTAGCAGCATCCGTGAACGCCCGTCCAATCCGCGTCCATCCGTGTCCGATTCCGGTTGCAAACGGACTGTCCGTGCGCGCTTACTGACGGGTGCGCGAAATCAAAGTAGGTGCGATTAGACCGCCTTTTCCCAATCGCTGCTGATCTCTGGCCTTGGACATAGCTCATCCAATCGGTCATTGAGCACATAACTCCTCAAGGCCAACCTTGCATCCGCTCCATCCTCGCTCCATCGCCTTCCCGCCTGCTTGCCTCGCGCACTCACCATCGGCTTGCAGGTTGCTTCTACGGCTCCACTCCCTAGCGCCAGCCCCCTCCTCCTCCTCATATCTCACCGGCTCTCGTCTTGTCTTCAAATATCTTACCGCCTCTGTGCCTATCCTCTCTCCTCATCCTCAGTCCCCTCATTGATCCTACTACTTTCTCTCCTTTTCCTTCCTTC
>CAYXVU010000168.1:0-12966 GCA_964468725.1 uncultured Clostridia bacterium | reverse complement strand
ATCTCTGCATCACCCGCACCGGCAGCCGCAGCGCGATGGGACGGTTGGCCGTTATGATCGGCGGGATTGCCGCCGACCAGACCCCTTTGGAGAAACGTTTAGCCGGATTCGGCCATCAAGTCGCATTCGCTATTTTGGGCTTAGCTGCAACCATCGTGATCGCGGGTCTGTTCGTCGAAGGTTGGGAGCGGATTGACCACATCCTCCTCTTCGCTGTGGCATTGGCGGTTGCGGCTGTTCCGGAAGGGTTGCCTGCCATCCTGACGATGACGCTGGCGATGGGCGTCGAACGCATGGCAAAACGAAATGCCATCGTGCGCCGACTGAGCGCGGTGGAAGCGCTCGGCTCGGTTACGGTGATCGCCACCGATAAGACCGGCACCCTGACGGAAAATCGTATGTCGGTCCGCGACCTGGATACGCCCGATACCGCCCGCTGTTTGCAAGCCATGGTTCTGGCCAATGATGCAGAGATCGAAACCGGCGCTGGCGACCCGCTGGAACTGGCGCTGTTGGAGTATGCCCGCAAACATCAAGTAACCGCCTCTCTTCTGCATTCGGACTCCCCGCGCCAAAGCGTTTTGCCCTTTGATAGCGGGCGTAAATACATGCGGGTGACCGTGAGAGAGACGGATGTCTTGGTAAGCTATCTGAAAGGCGCGCCGGAAGTCCTACTCGCCCGTAGCGCCTTGACTGAAGCAGAACGGCGAAACTGGACAGAAAAGGCTGAAGCCTATGGGCGCGAAGGGTTTCGCGTCTTGGCAATGGGCTGGCGCAACGGAGAAGGCGACGAGGATATTCAATTTCTCGGCTTAGTCTTGCTATGGGACCCGCCCCGTCGGGAAGTTCCGGCGGCCATTCGTCAGGCGCGGGAAGCCGGTATTCGAGTCGTCATGGTTACGGGCGATCATCCGGCAACGGCGATGGCGATTGCTCATGAAATTGGCATCCCGCCCAGCCGCGTCTTAACCGGCCTCGACTTACAGATGCTATCGGCAATCGAGTTGCGCCGCGCTATCAAAGAGGCCAATATCTTCGCGCGCGTTGCCCCCGAAGATAAGTTGCGACTGGTCGAAGCTCTGAGAGAAAGCGGCGAGATCGTCGCCGTTACCGGCGATGGGGTAAACGATGCACCAGCGCTCAAACGTTCGGACGTTGGCGTGGCAATGGGGCAACGGGGCAGCGACGTGTCGCGTGAAGTTGCCGACTTGGTCTTGCTGGACGACAACTTCGCCACTATCGTTGCCGCCATTGAAGAAGGGCGCAATATCTATGAGAACATTCAGAAGTTCATCCGCTTCCTCTTCTCGACCAATCTGGCTGAAATCCTGATTGTTTTGGCCGGTGTTGGCGGCTCGTTTCTGCTCGGACTGCGCGACGAGACGGGAGGCCTATTATTGCCCTTAACCGCCGTGCAATTGTTATGGATCAACATCATTACGGACGGCCCTCCGGCGTTGGCGCTGGGTTTGGATCGTAACCCCGGAGTGATGCACCAGCAGCCCCATCATCCGCAATCTCCGCTGTTAGATTCGACGGGGTTGCATTTCATCTTCTTCACCGGAACGATCAAAGCGCTGATCGGAGGGGCGCTGTTAGTCTTCATGCCGCTTAACGGATTCAGCCCGGAGGCAACCCGCAGCGTCGTCTTTTTGTATGCCGCCATTGGGCAATTGATCTATGCCTATCCGGCACGAGAGATTCACGTCCGTCCGGCGGTTAATCGCTATCTTCATCTCGCCGTATTCCTCAGCATCGGAATTCAATTGTTGACGGTGCTGCTGCCCGGCTTGCGCGTCGGGTTAGAGTTGGAGCCTCTGAGGGCGAGTGGGCTGCTGTGGGTGAGTGGCAGTGTATTGGTCAGTTGGGGAATGGCGGAAATCTATACCCGAATCGTGTGGGCGCGTGCCCATCGCACAGTGTGAGGCGAACGTCGAGATGTCAGGCGCGTCCGGTTCAGCCTTTTCTAATCAGCCATCGTCGGCTATCATACTGGCTTTATTTTGATGGGAAAATCTCATCTGTGTTCGTAACCAAGAAGGAATACCAAGTTGCTCATCAACCTGAGGCGGTTAAGCCAAGGGACGGCGGTCAGAGACCGCCTCTCAACCAACATTTCTCAGTTTGTTCTGCAATTCGGTATCACCAATAGGAAGGAACGAGAGGCTATGAGTAAAGAGACAACAGAAGCAATTCGGCAACGGCTGCTTGCGGATGATGAGGTGCAATACGTCATTCGCATGCGCGCCTACGAAATCTATCAACAACGCGGCGGCTGCCCCGGCAACCCTGCGGATGACTGGTTTCAGGCTGAGTCCGAAGTGCTGGCATTTTACTTTGAGAAAGAGGTGCAACTGGTGCAACCCGCTCTGGCGGACGTGACTGCGGTTTCGACCGAAGCGGCGGCTGAGGTCAAACCCAAACGGCGCGCAGCCGCAAAGCCTTCGACACCTCGCAAAACGCAAACGACGACGGAAGGCGCTAAGAAGACTGTTACGAAACGCGCAACAACTCCTAAGTCCGGCGATGCCAAACCACGAACCCGCAAACCCAAGCCCACTGCGGAGCCAAAAGCCGAGTGAGCGCAGCGTGACCAACCGGCGAATAGAGTCCCTGCCGCTTGCTCGTCCGCGTGACGTCAATCAAAACCCAAGGCAGAAGTGGACAGCTAGGCGTGTCGCCAGCATTCGCCCGCTTCTGTCTCGGTGCATCTTGCGTGCCGGAAATCCTCAATTTTTCGGGGCGTAATAACTATCGCGGGTGCGTGCCATATAGCCGGAACGCGTCAGATAGACCTTCACGCGGCGCAACGCGCCATCGCGTTTCTCGTTTTTGGTGATGTAGGTGATGATGTATTGCTGCTTCAGTTCGCGCGCGACGCGTTCATAAGCGCCCTGCATCTCTTCTTCCTTCAACGGTGAAAACACCTGTCCGCCGGTGCGTGTTGCCAGATCGGTCATCAGGAATTCCGCGCGCTCAAGCCGCGACCTGACCGCCGGATGACCACCGTATTCTTTAATGATCGCCCGCGCTTTGCTAATGACATAAATGACTGCGCCGCTGCGGATGACTGCCGCCAAGGCGCGCTCGTAGGTTACTTTGCTAGAGGTGTCATCGCCGTCGGTCAGCAGGACGATGGCTTTGCGACCTTCGACTTTCGCCAATTGCTCTTCTGCCGCCAGCAGCAGCGCATCATAAAGCGAGGTCATTCCATACTGCGAGCGTCCATCTTTGGTCAGCACCCTGCCGGGTTTGAAGCGCCATGAAATCGCGTGTTTAATGTCATCCGTGTTGGATGTCCAATCTTGAATCAGTTCGACATCGGTGTGAAACTCGGCCACCGAAACCTGATCATCAGTATCGAGTTGCGAAACCAGTTTCAAGGCGGCGGTCTTCAACGCCTCGATATTGCCGACCACCGAGCCGGAAGCGTCAAGCAGCAGGGCGACATTGACCGGCACGCGGCTGATCTGAAAACTGGCGATTTCCTGGCGTTGACCGTCTTCGGCAATGATGAATTCTTCTTTGCGTAAATCGGTGGCTTGCCGACCGTACGGGTCAATGATGGTGACATTCAATAAGACTTCGTCGGCGCGCAAGCGGATGGTTTCATCATCCCCTTTGGGTCGTGTCGTCGGCAGATTCCGTCCACTTTGTGCGCTCAGTGAAGCGCTGCCCAAGAGCACCGCGACAAGCAGGCTCAACCAGCGAAGAGTTGTGATATTGGCTTTGTTCATACTTTTCATGAACGAGGTGACTAGCAGTATAGCGCACCCGATTCGGCTCTGAAAATTTGTTCGGCATCGGCGACGAAGCGATTCTTGAAGCGCCCATGCGGCGCGTGCTAGACTCCGAGCGATGTTTCGCTTGCTTGACCGATACCTGATACGCGAGATCGTTCCCTACACCTTGTTGTGTCTTTTGCTCTTGACGGCCATCGTGTTTGCCCACGAAGCCAGCCGTTTCTCCGAAATTTTGGTGGTCTCGACGAAAAACGGGTTGCCGATGGAAGCGCTCGGCAGATTACTAGCAGCGTTGATTCCCGGAATCATCGTCTTCACGCTGCCCATTTCCCTGCTCGTCGGTATTCTGGTCGGGTTGGGTCGGATGTCCGGCGATAGTGAAATCATTGCCCTCGTTGCCGGAGGCTTAAGCCGCACGCGGTTGCTGCGACCCGTGCTTGCCCTTGCGTTGCTGTGCACAGCGGCGATGCTCTACATCACCTTCGTACTGCTCCCCGATTCGGTAAGTCGGCTGAATCATTTGAAAGATAATCAGGCGCTGGTCTTTCAAGGCCTGAATACGCAAGTCAAACCGCGCGTCTTCGAAGAGAGCATCCCTGGCAGAGTGCTCTATGTGGAAGACATTGATCGCAGCAACGATGAATGGCACAACGTCTTTTTGGTTGACCTCGGCGATGAGAAAAGCGAAATGCGCATTCTCACAGCCTCATCCGGCTTCCTGCGGCAAAGCACGCAAGCCACCCTCCCGGCGCTCTACTTGAAACAGGTGTCGTGGCATCAGGTCAGCGATACGAGAAACATCGCGGCAAACCACGACGACGACGACGCACCAGAAAAGTCATCGAGCCAAATTGCCGCCAAACCCGCAAGCAAAGCGGATGCGACCGCAGCCAAAGAAGTGGAGAAAGACCGCAAGCGCAATCGGAATCAACAGTATGGTTCCGGCTATTCGGAGGAGATGACGCTCGGCATCGTCAATACGGAACCACCTGCGCAGAGTTCGGAAGACGAAGTGACAGAGCTCGATATTCGTGAGATGCAGTGGTCGGCATTACTCGCCTTGACGCCACTCCCAAACGAAGCGCGCAAGTGGCGCGCCGAACTGCACAGACGATTGGTTTATCCCGCTGCTTGTTTGGTCTTTGCGGTGCTCGGACTGGCCTTTGGCATCGGCAAGACGCGCACCGGTCGGTCATTCGGATTATTGCTCGGTCTGGCCATCACCGTGTTGTATTACCTGATTGCTCTGTCGGGTGAAAACGCCGCCATATCGGGCAAGCTGCCGACCTGGATGGGAATGTGGATGGCCAACACGCTATTGTTGGCATTAGGCATCATCTCGATTTATCTGCAACGCCAACCAGGATCAGACCCGCTCAGCCTCTTCACGCGCCTTGCCTATCGCCGGTCATTGCGACGCGAAGAAGAAATGAATCGGGCAGCGCGGCCAACCGGCGAGGAGCAAGCGGCGGAAGCCGAACTCCCGCGCGCGGTGCGCCCCCGTCGGCGTTTCGGGTGGGCGCGGATGCCGCAGTTGCTTGATCGCTTGGTGCTCTCCGATCTGTCGCGTTTCTTCTTCTTCATCGTCAGCGGTTTCTCGCTGCTCTTCATCATCATCACGCTGTTTCAATTGCTTGACAGCATCACGCGCAATCGCATCGAGTGGTCGGTCGTAGCGAATTATCTCTTCTTTCTGTTGCCGATGATTGTCAACTACGTCACTCCCATTGCGGCACTGGTGGCGGTGATGATTACCTTCGGGCTGTTGCAAAAGACGAGTCAGGTGGTCGCGCTCAAAGCCTCCGGGCAATCGGTCTATCGGTTGGCGATGCCGGTTGTGCTCGCCTCGCTCCTGCTCTCCGCTTTTGTCTATTTCAATCAGGATTATGTGCTGCCGTTCACCAATCGTCGGCAAAACAATCTGCGCTATCTGATTCGCAAAGGGCAGGAGCCGCCGCAAACCTTCTTTCAAACAAAGAACCAATGGATCTTCGGACTCGACTCGCGCATCTTCAACTACGAATACTTCGACATCAATAAAGACGCCTTCTTACGACTCAACATCATGGTTTTGTCACGCCAGCCCTTCAGTATCACGCGACGCTTGTATGCGCGGCGTGCCAGTTGGGATGCACAAACGCAAGAGTGGATATTGGAAAACGGTTGGGAACGCCAGTTTGCCGGGGAGAAGGTTACCGCTTACGAACCCTTCAAACAACGCCGACTGAAACTCAGCGAACGCCCGGAGTACTTTAAGAAGGATTCGCGCGGCGCTTCTTCGATGACCTTGGCCGAGTTGCGGCGTAAGATTGACGATCTCGCGCAATCGGGGTTCGACGTACTCGATTTGCGCATCGCTTTGCAAAGCAAGATCGCCTTCCCGCTGGCTTGTTTGATTATGGTGCTGGTCGGTTTGCCATTCTCCTTTTCAATTGGCAAACGCGGTGCGCTCTATGGCGTAGCGATTGGCATCGCCATCGGCTTGACCTATTGGGGGTCGCTCGGTCTATTCGAACAGATGGGGCGCTATGAACTGTTGCCGCCGCTCTTAGCCGCCTGGGGGCCGAACATGCTCTTCGGCGCGGGTGGATTTTATCTCTTTCTCACTTCGCGCACCTAACAGGAGAGCGGCAGCGTAAGGGTGCTAAGGGCAATTGGCAGATTTCATTTACGCTTCAGGTAGCGAGACCTTTCGCCCTCCAAGAGAAGGCCGATCTCATCATCGGTTAAAGCTTGGCAACCATGACGGCGAGCCCGCTCCAAAAGCTCAAGCCAATCTCGATGATTCCACCCACCTTCTTTCTGCCTGACAAACTCTCCTAAGATATTAGAAGAAATCAAGGAATTCGTTTCGAGTAATTTTTGCATCCCCCCATCAACCCGCTTGCGACCGACTTCATCAACGACCAGCTCTGAAGCTCGCTCGCGCACCAGATGATAAAGCGGATGTGTTTTATAGGATGGGTCGCTAGCAGCTTTTTCCGATTCTTCAGCAGAAAGTTGTCGCACATATTTTTGATATAGCTCTATCGTTTCTTGAGGGGTTTCCACTAACAGATCAATAAATTTTTTACTAATTGCGGCGGTGGTAAAGTCTTCATTTTCCCAAACAGACTCGAAGTGTCCATTATAGGCTTTAAATAAAGCTGTCTCTTTACCTCTGAGATGAAAGGAGGGGACGGAGTAACAGCGTCTCTTGCTTAAATAGGGAGTGACGTAAATATCTTCATCGGTAATGTAAAGAGATAACGACGGCAGGAAGATATATTCCCGCACTTCCAACCGCCTTAAAACCGTTCGTCTCTCTTCTACCAAAGAATCTTGATATCGCTTCGCCAATACAACATACATATCGATCAAGTTCCCGACGGCTTGATTGGCGATCATTTTCAGCCGTTGTCCTTGATGAAACTCATCGTCTCGTTCTTCATCCCGCTCTCGCATGTAATAAAAATCTGCCGTTCCAGCCCGAGAAATTCCGTAGCGTTCCAACTGCTCTGCTGAGGGGTATCTCTTCAAGAGAAGGACTTTTAAGAGACAGCCCTTTGCGATGACCTCGCAGAGATCTTTCACTACCTGCTCTACTCCTAATTCGCTCAGCCGTTCTGGACGGCTAGCTTCGCGAAATAAGGACACACAAATGCCGATTATCCGCACCTCTTTTTTCGTCTTTTTCAGGATTTTGTGAAACAGATCATCGAAAAGTTGCTGTCGGCTAACATAAATTCGTTGAAAACCGGCTTCGGCAATCTCTTGTGACTGCCCGAGCATCCCTTCAATTCGATTATGATGCTGCAGCGCTATCGTCCGCTCAATGAGACCCGCTACGAAACCGGCAATAATCAAAGCCATTCCCAGATGGTTGAGCAATTCTAAAACACGCGAAGGCAAGCTATGGGTATCAGGGTGGAAGAGGCTCGTGAAGGTGAGCGCACCCGCAACCATTATGATTCCCATAAGAATAAGGAAGAGAGCAAAGATGAAAATTTTATTCGTGCCGCCTCGCATCGTTGACCTCCGTATACGTCCAATATCAGGCATTGTATCTCCATCTTCTCGGCTGACTTCTTTCAATCAGTCTTGCTGAACAAATCCAGTCGCAAGGTGTGACCACATAGCTCTTATAGCAATTGGCTATTGGATGCGACTGCAAAGAACCCTCTCTGCGCTGTTTCTGCAAGGCCTCGGCATCGAGTCGCGACCCAATATAGCGGCTAAACTAGCCTTCCCTTCGATCTTTTTCGAAAGGCATTGAGGCGGAGCGCCCTTGAGAAAAGACGCCAATTGATCCTGTCATAATGCAAAATATGAGGCCCAACACGGGCATTTTATTTAGCTGACATTGCTTCCTTCAACTGTCTGGCATCATTCAAGATGAGATGACGATTATGGGTTGGTGGTGGATCAGGGCTGAATAAGGGCGGGCGGCAGCGCCATTCGACTCTCAACTACTTTCACGGCTCGACGATTACTTTCCCAGTAGAGGTGAGCCAACGCCGTCTGGTAGTCCACCCACTCGAAAGCCTCGTGTTCGAGTGGATCAAGCTGAATGGTGCGCTTGGCGACCGCAAGCGCGAAGCAGGTCTCTTCGTTATGCGTCACACCGGGCGCATACTTCGCGCGCCACAGCAGCGCGATTTCGAAGACCTGTGTCAATTGCAGGTCAATCAAATCTTCTTCAACACAGACGATGCCTGTCTCTTCAAAGATTTCCCGCACCGCAGCTTGCCTGTAAGTTTCGCCGGGTTCGAGCGAGCCGGTCACCGATTGCCAAAAACCGCCGTAAGCAGCTTGTCGTCGGAGCAGCAAGTATTCCCACGCTGGGGGTGAAGCGGAGAAGATGACGGCCTGAATCGAAACGGGTTGTTTGTATTTGATTGCCATAAAAGATAGCAGCCGACAATTGTTGTCGTGCAATCAGAGTTGAGAACGCCAACTCAGATGGTAACGATACAACTGTCGGCATCTTCTACCGAAAGCGGTGAGGCCGCAGACTAGCTCAAAATTGGGGGAGAACGTTTACATTATTGCGACAAGCCCTCTGATTGTCCGCAATGATCACTCAACTAAGGGCTGCCGTATGTGATTCATCGCGTGCGGCTTCCGCAACGCATAGAGACGAACAACTAGCCGAGGACAGAATCCTTCGCCGCTTTTGCAATGCGGAATTTGACCACCGTCTTGGCCGGAATTTTGATCTCAGCGCCGGTTGCCGGATTACGACCTTTGCGCGCTTTGCGTTTCTGTTTAACCAGTTTGCCGATGCCGGGGATGGTGAATTCGCCGTTCTTCTTGGCTTCGCTGTAAGCGATTGAGCACAGAGAGTCAAGGAACTGCGCCGCAACCTTTTTGTTGGTCTGGGTGGCGGCAGCCAGTTCGGCAGTCAATTGAGTTTTGGTCATTTTTTTCGCTGTTGCCATAAATTCGTACTTATCTCCTCTTGATTGTAGTTTGTGCGCTTACGCGCATCGGTTGTCTGTTTGATGAAGAGCGACGCACTGCTTGAGCGATTCAGGACTCATCGTCGCCCAAAAAGATTTCCCTGCTTTGCTCGTGCGTTTCGAACCAGCAAAACAGGGAGCCTTGCGACGCTGAAGATTACTATACGAATCAATTCCATTGCAAATCAAAATAATCGTCACTTTCCCGAAGTAATTGGAGAGTTTTTCCGCTCTCGCATTTTCTCGTCCCGAAGCCCTGTCCAATCACCACGCGAGCCTTAGGGGTGGCCTCGGCAAGCAAAGATTGACGCCCGCAGTCACGGATGCGACAATTCCAAAGCAAGGGGAGGCGCAAACAACAAAGCCCCAACAATTTTCACTCATCAGGCGAGCCAATCATCCTGAAGTAGGTGAACACGATGTTATCCTTAAAAGACCGTATCGAGACGCACGAAGCGCAGACGCGCTGGCAAATCGGTTTCAACAAGAGACAAGTCGCTTCGTTTATCATTGTTGCCTTGCTGGCCGGGTTTGCTCTCGGGTTTCTGACCTCACGCCTGACGACCAAACGGGAGCCGAGCCAAGCGCTGCTGACCAAAGATGCCAATGCCGCTCAGGAGGCGCGCACGAACTTCGCCGCTTCCGCCCTCTTTCATCCGGTAGCCAAGGTGGTTCGCCCTGATGTCCTCGAAATTGAAGGCATTGGCGGCGTGCGACTCATCGGCATTGATATTCCGCAAGACAAACCGCACTACTCCGAACAATTCAAAAAAGCCACAGAGTTTGTCGAAAAGACCGTACTCGGGAAAAAGGTTCGTCTGGCATTCGATCCTGAAACCCCTTCTCTTCCTGCGGCAGATGACAGCGGTTACATACCGGCCTATGTCTATCTGGAGGATGAAACGTTGTTCAACGCCGAGTTGCTGCGCCAAGGAAAAGCCTTCGTCAAAGTCAGCGAAACGCACCGGTTTGCCGATGAGTTTCGCGCTGCGGAAAAGGAGGCCGTCTTAGCGATGCGCGGTTTGTGGTCACCCGATGCTTCGGCAACCATCGCGGCTGCGCCAGCCGGTTCTGCGCCCAACCCGACAACCAGTCCGCTCGCCACGGAGAAGAAAAAACTCAGCCCCTTAGCGCCTGCTGATATTGGACCGAACCTGCCAGCTTTTGCCGGGAGTTCACCATCGCCTGTCGCTTCGGGGCCCACGGCAATCATTTCATCCAGTGACAAAATGTATCATCAGTCAGGATGCACGTACTTGGGTAAAACCCGGCAATCCATAGTGATCTCCGAAGCGCGCGCAAAGGGGTATACGGCCTGCGGGCGATGCTTCCCTTCAACCGTCTTGAAACCAAACTAGCAGATTGTCACAGAGTCAGGCCGTTTTCACAGTGAACCGAACAGGGCTGAGACGGATGCCCCCGAATACGATCCCATCCCGTGACCGTCCGTCTCAATCAGGTTTATTGGTTCGATTTTCACGGCTCAACTTTTCTTCAGTGAAAACCGCATACCCTGCGCTCATCACAGAGTTGTTTCGTTCTTGGTCAGAACAGAATTTCCCGTCCAACAGTCGCCAAAACAGTCCGGCATGATTTATACTCGTGGCTGCCTCGTAAGAAGAAGTTTTCCCCGACCCTTGACTGAAAGCCCCGACCAATAAAAGGATGTTGTGATGATGCACTGCTTCCGCAATACCAAGCCGGTGGCTTATTCAGTTGTAGCTCTCTGTAGCTTTTTTATCGCCATGGCTCTGCCAGCATTTGGCGCTTCGAAGAAAAAGGCCACTGCTAAATGCAATACCTGCAAAAAGCAATCGGTGACGACAAAAAAACGAGGGCGGCAGACCCGCTCTGCTGCTGTGCCCTGCCAGCCGAAAGGCTATGTTGATCCGCGCCTCTCCAAAAACCTGAACGCAGCGTTACGCGACTTGCGCCGCGTCGGGGTACGTCCAACGATTACCAGTGCCTGGCGTTCGTCGCAACAGCAAGCGCAGTTCCATCGCTGCTCAAAAAGCCGCCGCTGTCGCCACGCGCGCGGGCTGTATGGTGCCTTGCCTGCGGGCTCATCCGTACATGAGGCAGGATTCGCCATAGACATCGCTGGCATTGCAACAGGCCCGCGTGGCGCGCGTCGCCTGACCTCTCGCGGGCGCACCATTGTGCAGGCTATGAAGAAACATGGCTTTGCCTGGCGCTATGGTTTGGCCGACCCGGCTCATTTTGAAGCCGATCCTCAACGCTATGGCTATCGCAATCTGCAACAGGCTATCCGTACCAACCAGACCCGTTGTCAGGTGAAACTGGTCGCAGCGGCCAAATCCCGACCGCAACAGAGGGGGCGGCGTAGATAATCAGGCCGCCGGATGGTAGACTGACGCCACGGATGCAGACGCCCGACTACAAAGAGCTTGATAAGCGTATCGCTCCTCATCTGGGTGATGAGGAGATTACCCTTGTGCGGCTCGCTTATCGGGTTGCTGAATTCGCACACCGCCATCAGATGCGTGACGAGGGCACTCCCTATATCACACACCCGTTGCGGGTCGCCCTTGCTCTGGTTGATGAATTAGAGATTCATTCCCCGAAACTCATCTGCTCGGCATTACTGCACGATGTCATCGAAGATACGGCTATCACCCGCGATGAGATTGCCGAACAATTCGGCGGCGACATCGCTGAGATCGTTTGGTTGCTGAGCAAATTTGAAGACACCGATTTGGGCGACTACCTTGATGCCATCGAAGCGGCGGCGCATACCGGCGCACCGCTCGTCAAATTATGCGACCGTCTCGACAACCTCCGGTCGCTTGCGCACTCGCCGAAGATCGAGAAGAAACGACGCTACCTCTACTCCACCGAGCATTTCTATTTGCCTCTCGCCGAGCGCACCAATGCCTATCTGCATGCCCAGATTCATCGCTTGTTGGAAGAGATTCGCAGCGAAGTAAACGCTCTCAATCGCGGCTGATCTCTAATCCTTTTCCCGTTTCGTTGCCGACTGTATCAGAGGGCAAAAGATTAAGAAAATATCCGGTTTTTCCAATATTTTCGCGTTGCAAGTTGCTTTGCTCTTGGCTCTTGGATCGTGTAAAATTTGCTTTGCTTGAAACGGCTAATCAACTTCCAACATGGCAACCAGCCGCTCCTCAAATGACGCTGCTACAAAGGGCGACTGCGCTCGGTCTCGCGGCGTTTGACGAGGGCAAATTTTCCGGTTCAGCAGGAAACCCAACATCGAAGTGAAGGAAAGATAATTTACATGGTTGAAGCGATTCAAAAGATACCCGTCAACATTGAAGAAGAGATGCGGCGTAGTTATCTCGACTACGCCATGAGCGTCATCATCGGACGCGCGCTGCCCGACGCGCGCGACGGCCTCAAACCTGTGCATCGCCGCATCCTCTTTGCCATGCATGAGATCGGACTCGCGCCGGGCAAACCATTCAAGAAATCGGCTACTGTCGTCGGCGACGTTTTGGGTAAGTATCATCCGCACGGGGACAGCGCCGTCTATGATGCAATGGTTCGCATGGCGCAAGATTTCTCGATGCGAAACCCTCTGGTTGACGGGCAAGGAAACTTCGGCAGCATTGATGGTGATAATGCTGCGGCCTACCGTTATACCGAAGCGCGACTCACGCGCTTTGCAACCGAATTGCTCGCCGACATTGACAAAGATACGGTTGAGTTCGTCCCCAACTATGACGAATCACGATCCGAGCCGGTCGTCTTACCGGCACGCGCACCCAACCTGCTCATCAACGGTTCGTCCGGTATTGCTG
>CAYXVU010000167.1:0-12981 GCA_964468725.1 uncultured Clostridia bacterium | reverse complement strand
TACCTGCGCTCAAACTGAGGATTGCAATTAGAGAGAGAATGGGTTGTAGCAATATCAAGAGCTACAACATAATGCTCATGATAAAGGTGGATAAGATTGAATCTAGCGGGGCAGCAATGAATGAATATCGGTTCTCGAAAAAGCTGACAGATAAGCAGGCTAACTATCTAATGGTTTTAATTGAATGGCGCAGAGGATCAGGCATTGTAGTCAGAAAGAAAGATGATGCCGTAATCGGCTGCATTGCTGATGAGCATGATGTTCTCGACTTCCTTTCAACGTATCCGAAAATAAAATGTGAGCGCATTGGTAGGTCTGCTAGTACGGCATCTTGAACTTACAACCTCAGCATATACAATGAGGTCGAATGCAGAACATTTACAAATTACCATTGGTTTTGGAGCCACAGCCGGAAGGCGGTTATACCGTCACCTGTCCGCTTTTACCCGATCTCATCACCGAAGCGGACAACTTGGAAGAGGTGATTCCTAATGTATCGGATGCGCTGGCCGCATTGATTGAAGCGTATGAAGATACCGGCCAACCACTACCGGAAGCTTTGCAGCCTGTGAGTCCGCATTCTATGCTTTGGGCGGAAACGCTGGTTCCCGTGATAACAGCATGAAGTATCAGGATGTGGCGACCAAACTACGAAAACTTGGCTGTCAGGAGATTCCACGCAGGGGTAGCGGTTCACATCGGAAATGGCATAATCCGGCAGTTAATCGTTTTACTACGATTCCTGATTGGGGTAACAAAGATCTGAAGACTGGAACCCTGCGCCATATCATTCGTCAATTAGATTTAGACTGGGAAGATTTCAAACGAACTTGATTATCTATCTTGCTATTTTTCCTCCTGCCCTAATTCGCGCGGAGGCTCAGGCTGAGATTCAATGTGACGATTGATCGAGATGAAGATGGCGTTTGGATTGCCGAGTGCCCGACAATACCCGGTTGCGTCAGTCAAGGCGCAACGAAGGAAGAGGCGTTGGAGAATATCAAAGAGGCGATTGCCCTTTGTCTTGAAGTCCACGCGGAACAAGCATCTTGTTAGGAGGGAGAATGAAGATCCTTGCGCTCATTTTGATGACCTTGATGTTCGGCTTTGCGCCGAGCTACGCCTTCATCAGTCCAACGCTGCCCGCCGCGAATCTGCAAGCGGCCAGCAAAGCCGCTGATGTCGTCTTCAAAAACGGCAACATCTATACGGTCAATGACCGACGCCCTCGCGCCGAAGCCGTCGCCGTCAAAGGTGACAAGATTGTCTTCGTCGGCTCGAACCGCGACGCCAAAGTTTACGAAGGCGCGAACACGCGCATCGTTGACCTCAAAGGCAAAACGGTCGTACCCGGTATGACCGATTCGCACTATCACCTGTCGGGCGTCGGCTACCGCGAAATGAATCTCAACCTCGAAGGCACGATGAGCCTGGAGGCCTTTTTGGCTAAAGTCAAAGAGCGCGTTGACAAAACCAAAGCGGGTGAATGGGTCACCGGGCGCGGTTGGATTGAAACCTTTTGGAAGCCGCCGGTCTTTCCGACGCGCTACGACCTCGATAAAATCGCGCCCGATCATCCCGTCTATCTGGCGCGCGCCGACGGTCACGCTGGAGTTGCCAACAGCGCCGCCATCAAACTGGCAGGGGTTGATCGCAACACGGCCAGCCCCTTCGGCGGCGAAATCATGAAGGATAAGCAGACGGGCGAACCCAATGGCATGTTTTTAGACGCCGCCCAATCGCTCGTCAGTCGCAAGATTCCCGCTGCCAGTGAAGGCAATCTCGAAGATGCCATCTTGCTCGGCGCAAAACGCAGCGTCGAACTCGGTTGGACGCAGATTCAAGACGCGGGCGGCAATTACCGCGATGTCGAGTTGATGAAGAAACTCTACGGCGAAGGCAAAATCAAGCTGCGCATCTATAAAGCCATTCACGGCCCTAGTGCGAATGCGACGCGACTGATTAGCGAAGGCGCAAGCACCGGCTCGTTCGACCATCGCTTCACGTTGCGCACCATCAAAGTGGTCATGGACGGGGCGCTTGGTTCGAAAGGCGCGTGGTTGTTGGAGAAGTATTCCGACTACGATACGACGGGCTTTACGACGGTGAAAGAAGAGGAGTTGTACCCGATGCTGGTCGCCGCGCTCAAAGGCGGCATTCAGGTGGAAACCCACGCTATCGGCGACCGCGCCAATCGCACGATTTTGAACCTCTACGAAAAAGCCTTCGCTGCCGTACCGGCGGCGCAACGCAAAGTCAAAGACCCGCGTTGGCGCATCGAGCATTCCCAGATCGTTCACCCGGACGACATTCCGCGTTTTGCCAAGCTTGGGGTGATTCCCTCCATGCAGCCGTCGCACGCCATTGGCGATTTGCATTTCGCGCCATCGCGCTTGGGCATCAAGCGACTCGAAGGCGCGTATGCGTGGAAGAGTTTGATCAAATTAGGGTGCAAGATTGCGGGCGGGTCGGATGCTCCAGTCGAGCGCGGCGAGCCGATGATCGAATTTTACGCGGCGGTGGCGCGCAAAGATATTCGCGGATTCAGCGGCGAAGGCTGGCATCCTGAACAAGCCGTCACGCGCGATGAAGCCTTGAAGATGTTCACCCTTTGGGCTGCCTATGCGGCATTTGAAGAACGAGTGAAAGGTTCGATTGAAGTCGGCAAGTTGGCCGATTTTACCGTCCTATCGGCTGACATTATGACCATACCCGAAGCCGAGATTTTGCAGACTCAGTGTGTAATGACGGTGATTGGCGGCGAAGTGGTTTACCAGCAATAGCGCTTGAGGCAGAGAGAAAACGGAACGAGGGATGAGAGCGTGGCGCTGCTCTCATCCCTCGTCACATGAAAACGGGTTATTTCTTTTTTGCGGCTTTCCATTTGCCCTGAAAGCCCGAGACTTCAAAATCACCATCAATTTTGCCTGCATCGATTTTGCCGGTCATGGTGATCGCGCCGTTCGGGGTGTCGAGGCTGAAGGTCAACTTGCCATCTTTCCACGACCCGTTGCTGAGCGCCGCAGAGCCTTGCGGAGATTCGCTCGAGCCGGTGACTTTATCGCCTTCGAGTTTGAGCTTGAGGGTGAAGGGGATGGTCTGACCGCCAGCGTCAGCTTCGGCTTCCCATTCGCCGCTGACCGGATCACCGGCTGCGGCAGGCGGTGTTGAAGTCGTCGCGGGGGCTCCGCCGCCGACGCGTTTGAGTTCGAGCGTACCGGTTTGGCCAGCCAGTTCCCACTCGCCGACGATCTTATCGCCTTCGAGTTTGGCATTGATGTTGATTTCCGCGCCACCGGCATCCAACTTCATCGTGAGTTTGCCATCAGCAAAGCTGCCGCTGGTGATGGCTGCCGGGCCGTTGGGAGTGTCAATACTGCCAGAGAGTTTGCCGCCTTCGTTCTTCAGATTGACGGTTATGGGAATGTCTCCGATGGCCGGGCTTTTGGCGACGCCTTCGTACTTGCCGGTGACCGGATCATTTCCGAGAGGGTTCATCGTTGCTGCCAGTGCAGACGTAGATGCGATCATCAACGCCACGACCAGCAGAGAGGTGAATCGTTTCAACTGCATTTTCTTCCTTCTCCTGATATGGGTTTGAAATTCGGAACTCAAGCCAATCTACGCCAGCAGAGTGACGAAAGTTCGAGAGCCGTTCTCTTTTATACCGCAATTTTGCAAGCGACGAAAGCTGCTTGCAGGTGTCAAGTATCCGGTGTCAGGCGGCACGTATGATACGGCGACTCGAGAGACTGAATCAGCACCAATTCGCACTCGACAGGAAGCCGTCCCTTTTACTCTTCGGATAGCTGGCCGGTTGCTTGACCAAACCCCGACACCTGACGCCCGCGTTACCGCATGGTGAAGATGGCGGCATAGATTTCAATGCCATCCCACAGGTTTTGAATCCGCACATTCTCATTGATCGAATGCTGATTGTTATCGTGATTGACAATCGGCACACCGATCTGCGGCGCTTGCAACCCGACTTCCAGGATATAGAGCGGCACGCTGCCGCCCAACGTCGGAGCCAACACCGGACGTTCGCCCAATGCCTGCTCGACCGCTTGAATCATCTGCCGGGCGACCGGCAAATTCATCGCCGTTCTCACCGCCCGATAGCCTTTATCGCTGGTGACGCGCGCCAGTTTCGCGTGCTTTCTGCGCGTTGGCAGGTCGGGTTCCGTCTCGGTGATAAAGTAGCCCTGCTTCTTGATATGGCGAATGACTTTTTCAACCTGCCGACGCGGATCGTTGCCTTTGACCAAGCGGAGATCGAGCGTCACGGTCGCCTCCATAGGAATGATGGTGCGCGCCTCTGCGCCGACATACTCGCTGCGAATGCCGTCAATGTTAAGCGACGGTTCGGCGATCAGTTCGCCGAGCAGTTTGCCCCCGCCATCCGTAGACGCGAGCCCGAGTTCGTTCATCAACCCGGCTTCGACGGCAGGCATGTCGCGGATGGCCTTCTTCTCTGCCGCGCCGAGCGGTTCGACATCATCGTAAAAGCCTTCGATGAGTACGCGCCCGCTATCGTCCTTCATCGTCGCCAGCAGTTGCGCCAGCCGCAAGGCGGGATTTGGCGCCCAGTTGCCATAATGGCCGCTGTGCAAACCCCGCGTCGGGCCATAGACGGTGATGTGCATTTGCACGACGCCGCGCACGCCGAAATAGATCATATTTTTACGTGTCTGATGCACCGGGCCGTCAGCACAGACCCAGGCATCGGCTTTGAGCAAAGCGGCATTGCGGCGGATGATGTCGTCAAGAAAGGGCGAACCGTCTTCTTCCTCACCTTCAAATAAAAATTTGATGTTCGAAGTGAGCGGCTTGCCCGTAGCGTTAACAGCGTCAAGCGCGGCGAGCAGAGCGAGAATCGGCGCTTTGTCGTCCGATGCCGAGCGCGCATAGAGCCGCGACTCCGGGGCGATTCGTTGCCCTGCCGCCGGAAACTCGATGACCCGCCCGCCCGCTTCTATCGCTTTATCGCGCAGCACCGGCTGAAACGGATGTGACGCCCAGGTCTTCGGATCGGCGGGCTGCCCATCGTAGTGGGCATAAAACCCGAGCGTGCGGGTCGCGCCAGTCACCATCAGTTCGCCGTAAACGGCGGGCGAGCCTTGTCCTTCGAGCATCTGCGTCTTCAGGCCGCGTCGCTGCATCATCTCGACCAATTTGGCAGCATTGCGGCGAATGTTCTCTCTGTCAGAAGCTGTGTTGGGAATGGCAAGCAAGTCAACAAATTCGCTGATGATCTTTGCTTCGTTGGCTTCACGATAAGCGCGCACGCTCACCGCTTGCGATTGCGCCGCGATGGGTGACAACGGCAGGGCGCACAGGGCAAGCGTCAGCCCACAGAGGGCTGCGAAACGTTTTTTCATATCTTCACTCCTGTTGAGTTTGGCAAGGTGACAGCAAGCATAGCATTCGCTTTTCCCTCCCGCCATGTGCAGGGCGAATCAAGACGGAGGAGGTACGAAGCACCCGCATCCGTTCATTGCGCCTTTGCCCCCTTGCCTCTTCGACCACTCGCCCGGCGTAGCGGCGTCCGTCTCTTTCTCATAAAGCGGCACCAATCGTTCCGGTTTTGGAAATGGAAACGGATGCCTGACCCCTGCATTGACCACGCTGAAAATCGCTGCGTTCGCCCCGATGCCACCCACTTCCTTGTCTTCTTTTATTCAGCGCAACATCGGCATCGTGCGAATAACTTGTTAAACTTTTTTGCCCCAGGAGTTCTGCAAAAATTCCATTACGATTTCGATAAACTGTGCAGCCGTCTTGCCAAAGATGGGGCCGTGCCCGCCATTGGGAATAACCCAGAGATAGGATTCAGGGATAGCGGCGTACATCTCCAGCGCCAGATGGATGGGATATAACGGATCGCGGTCGCCATGCACGATCAAGGTGCGCGCTGCGATTGTACCGAGATAGGGCGGGGTGAAATTCATATCGTCATAGCTGTCTTTGAGCGCGCCCAGTTGTTGCCACAGGGACGCGATTTGTTCATCGCCTTGTGGATGCCAGGCGCGCATTTGCTGCCATTCAGCTTCACTGTGCGTCTCCGACGTGAGCGCCCCCATCGCGGAACGTGCCTGTGCCGGAAAATAAGGGGTGGCGCTTACTAACACCATGGCCTCGACTCGTGCGGGTTGTTGCGTAGCCATATGCAACAAGGTTTTGGCTCCTAGACTCATCCCAACTGCCTTGAATTGCTCGATACCCAAATGATCGAGCAAGGCAAACACGTCTAGGGACGATTGCCGAAATGTGAACTCTTTCTTTGGGTTTGTTGATCTGCCATGACCTCGCAAATCCGGCACGATCAATTGATAGTTATTTGGAGGCTCGCTAAAAATCAGATTCCAATGCGCACCAATGCCGCCGCCGCCGTGAAGGAGAATCAACGGTTCCCCTGCGCCGCGAACTTCAACATACATTTCCATATCGTTGATTAGCGCTGTTTGTCCGGAAGTTGATGATTGGTTCATGCTGCTTTCCTATGATGAGTTGTCTACTCCGAGGTTGAGGTTTCAGCCCTCGGCGAGGACAAAATTTGGGAAATCTTCAAACCCCTAATTATTCTTCAACGTTCGATAGATGATTCCCGGAAACTTCCGCGCGGCGGCTATTATCGCTTTGCCTCCGCCCTTCTTCGCTTTGATCCGTTCATGAAACCGGCTCAAATATAGGCTATACTTCTTCGCCACTACCGTACACTGCACCAGCGTTGTGCGCCCCGATTTCGACCCTCGCTTCCTTATTCGCCCCTGCTCCACGCTTTCATTCGAGGTTGCAACTCTGGGCACACTGCCAACCTAGCTGGCTACCTTCTCTTCGCCCTCGCAATCCTTCACCTCCCCTATCACCGCCAAAAGCATTGCCGCCGCTTCACTTCCTCATCATGCCGTCTCCTTTCTGTTCATTGCTTGGGTATCGTGATGGCAAATTTTTACGGCGCGCCAGACGCCACCCAACGGAGGCCTCTGACGCAACATCGTGGTCTTCTACTATCACAAAGCCTGCGCCGGTGAGCAACGGTTGCCGGTGGAAATTCCCGGCGGCGTCTGACGCAGATGCCAACGTTTGCGCGCCTTACCTTGTGTGATAGACTCTAACCGCCATAGAGTTTGGCAGGACTCGCAGCAAGAAAGGAGCAAACTCGCTATGGCTCGAAAACTCAAAAACATTTCCATAGATGCAGGGCTGGCCGAGAGTGAAGTCTACGAGCCGAGTGAAGAGGTACAGCAAGAGTTCGAAGATGTCCAACGGCTGGCGTCCGGCGGCGAGCGGTTGCAGCGCGAGTTGCAGGCTCATCATTCACGAACGCCCGTCCTTTCGGGAGGCGATCTGGATGCCGATTGGGGGCGTGCCGATGTTGGCGACGAGACGGTTGGCGGTTCCGCCCCAACTCCGGATCAGGCAGTGGTCGAAGAGTTAGGTCAAGCTTGGGGGCTGATCTATGCCGACAACGAGCCGCTCCATAGCGTTGACAAAGTCAAAGAACGCGACCGCCATCGTTGGGAACTCGACCCGGCTTCTTCCGAAGATTATCAAGCGCGCGTCAATCACGAGGGCGAGAGTTGACTCCTTGTGCCATTGCGCCTTCAAGGCGGGCGTGCCCTTCGCCCATAGGGATGTTGCGATAGCGGGCGGTTTGTTATAATCCGCGCCGCCTCGATCAATTTGTCAGTCAGTTAGCGGAGAATCGGAATGAGAAATCTCTTATTATCTGTCCTCTCTTTTCTTGTGCTCGCGTGGTCAGCCGCTGTTGTGCAAGCCGATACTATTTATTTGAAAAACGGCAGCGTCTTGAAAGGCAAAGTCTCAAGCTTTGCCGACGATCAATTTGTCATCATGCTGGATGCCGGAGGCGGGCGCTATCTGAGCCGCGCCATGATCTATATGGGCGATGTATCGCGCATTGAATTCGACGGCGCTCCGAGCAGCGCAGGCGAATCGCCAACCAGTTCGCGCGAATCCTCGCCGCGCGTTGAAGTCATTGACCCGCCGCGCGAGAAGCCGCGCGAACCGGAGGCGACGACCCCAACGCGCACCAGTGACCCGCCGCCGACCGAAAAGCCGACCGAAAAACCTATGCCCACAGAAAGCTCCGAGCCGGAAAAGAAGCCGACAAAGCCGACCGGACTGGTGCGCACACAGACAGTTGACATCGCCGCCAAACGCGATTGGACGAGCACCGGATTGATCGTCAAGCGCGGCGACCGGGTTTCGATCACTGCCAGCGGCACGGTGACGCTCGATCCAGCGGGGTCGCGCACGAGCGGGCCGGAAGGCATTGACCTGCCGGACTCGCGCAAGCTGATGGGCGATCAACCGACCGGCGCGCTGATCGCCGTCATCGGCGCGGACAATGATGACTTCATCTTCATCGGTCGTGCGACGGAGTTCACAGCGACGCGCGAAGGCCTGCTCTTTTTGTCGGTCAACGAGGGCGCGCTCTCGGATAACAGCGGCTCTTATAAAGCGGTGATTGAGGTGACGACGCCGCGCGGCAAATAGTCGAAAACCGATGGCAGAAACGGCCAAGAAGACGACTGCTTTCGCCGCTCAAGGCTTGGCCTTTTCTGCCGCCGACCGAGCCAAGTTAGACGCCCGGAATTCACCTTTTCTTAACGCCCATTTTGCTTGACGCGCTCTCTCCCCTTGCAGTAGCCTGTCCCTTGCTCGCACAGCGGATCTCAATCCTCCGTATCGAAATGTCGCACCTCGGCTGTGATGTTTTCGTGATGTTTACGCGACAGGCAGTAGGCTCGGTTCGCATTCGATTCACACAGGGCGGGCGCGCAGCTTCCCATTTCAGGTTGATTCTCATGCGTATCCGGCAGCTCCACTTTCATTCAGCGCGCACGATCTCATTTCAGACTTGCATCGGATTGCATAACGGCTTTTCCGGAGATGAGAAACACGGAATTCAAATGGCTCACAGGTGGCATTCGGACTCCCTAATGCCATCTCGGAATTGTGACACTAACAAATAAACAAGAGAGGCACAGACATGTTGAAAAACACCTATCAATCACTATGCGCTTTGTTGCTCGCACTGTGCTTGATGATGAGCGCCGTCCCCACAATGGCGCAATCGCAAGCCAGTTCCGGCCAAATCTCTGCGACAGTGACCGACAGTCAAGGTGCGGCGCTGGCCGGAGCGGTCGTCAAAGTGAGCAGCACGACGACCGGGTTTTCGCGCACGGCGACGACCGGTGACGATGGCATTTGTCGCATCGTCCTTCTCCCGCCCGGCATCTACACGGTTATGGCCGAAGCCAGCGGCTTTACCGCCGTCACGATTAACAATGTTGAAGTCATCGTCGGCAGAACGGCGGATGTCAACATCACGCTCGGCATCAGCGGCGTACAAGAGACCGTCACGGTTACGGCTGGCGCGGTGCAAGTGCAAACCACGCGCTCAGAAGCCGACGCGGTTCTCAATCAATCCGCCATCAACGATTTGCCCATCAACGGGCGGCGCTTTCAAGACTTCGTGACCTTGACGCCGACGGCGCAGGTTGACCCGCAGCGTGGACAGATTTCGCTGGCCGGACAACGCGGCATCAACTCGAACGTCAATATTGACGGCGTGGATTATAATCAACCTTTCTTCGGCGGCATTCGCGGCGGCGAGCGCTCGAACAACGCGTTCACTATTCCGCAAGAATCCATCAAAGAGTTTCAAGTCATCGCCGCGGGCTACTCGGCAGAGTTTGGACGCTCGACCGGCGGCATCGTCAATGCCGTCACCAAATCGGGAACCAATGATTTTCATGGCTCCGCTTTCTATCTGCTCAGACCCAAAGACCTCGCCCGCAATACGACGTGGTTCGACGCGTTGGAACTCGACCTCAATCGCAATTTCTTCATCAACCCGGTGGGAAACACCTTCCGCGAAGTGACTCCGGCGCCAACCCAACACCAGGCGGGCGGCTCGATTGGCGGTCCGATCAAGAAGGACAAACTCTTCTTCTTCGCTTCCTATGAATATCAACGCTTCCGTAACGACCGCGAAGTCTTCTTCCCGTTGCTCTCCGGCTTCACGCCGACCGCTGCTACGCAAGAGGCTTTCGATTTTCTTGGCTCCTTGCAAACCGGATTCGTGCAGACCAATGATGCACACGCCGTGCTCGGTCGCATTGACTATGAAATTAACTCCAACAACCGCTTCAACGTGCGCTACAGCTACAGCCGCAACGAAGCGCTCAACGCTAACGCGACGGGCAATGCCTTAGAGCCGACGACCATCAGCGCGCTGTCGAACAACGGCACGGAAAAAGACAACACCAATACAGTGGTCGGTCAATTCACGACCTTCTTCCGCACCAACATGGTCAACGAGTTTCGCGGCCAGTATTCACGCGAAGAGCGTCCGCGCCTTGCCAATGAAGAATCGCCCAACGTCACGACCGCTGTGGCTCGCTACGGCACGGTCAACTTCCTGCCGACAACGCAGTACGACTGGCGCGTGCAGGTTGCCGATAGCGTCATTTGGACGCGCGGCCCGCACACCATCAAATTCGGCGGCGAGTACAATCACGTCTTCATTGACCAATTGTTCGGCTTCAATCAGTTCGGGACGTTCAACATCGCGGGATCAAATGTGACAACGATCCTGGATACGCTGGGCACAGGCGGCGCGACGGCTAATCGCTTTGATGCGCCCTCCAATGTGGCCAGCTACTTGCGGCAAGTCGGCAATTTGACTGCTTCTTATTCGACCAACGAAATCGCCTTCTTCGGGCAGGATTCCTGGCGCGTGCGTCCAAACCTGACCTTCAATTTCGGACTGCGTTGGGAAGGGCAATACAATCCTGATCCGGAGGCCACCAATGACGCATTGGTCTCGCTGCTTCAGGACTTCACCTTCCCGACCGGGCACGAATTCGACCCGACCAAAATTCCCGATTCAACCGATCAGTTCGCACCTCGACTTGGCTTCGCATGGGATCCGTTCAATGATGCGAAGATGGTGGTGCGCGGCTTCGGCGGCATCTACTATGCGCGCACGCCGCTGCTGCTGTTGGCCGGGCCGTTCAACAACTTCCGCAATCCGCCGGGCGATGTCTCCATCCGCTTGCCGATAGCGCTTTCGGTTTCCAATAGCAGCTTCGATTCGCTCTACGAGCAACTGCGCCTGGTCGGCATTGACCTCAACACCTTCGGGCTCGGCAGCCTGCCCGTCATTACAGCGGAACAGGTGCAAAGCATCGGAGCCGAGCTGCTGCGTCGCGGTCTGATTACCAGCTTCAATCCGCTGGTCAATGGGCTGAACGTAACCGGCATCGAAGAAGATTACAAAAATCCGAAGTCGTATCAATTTGGGTTCGGCGTCGAGCGCGAAATCACCAGAGGGCTGTCGCTCGGCGCGGACTTCTCTTATGTCAACACAATTCACCTGCAACGCAACCGCGAACTCAACTTACCGGCTCCGGTTATTCGTGACACCGATCCGGCGCGACGACCGGTCTTTTTGATCAGCGGTCGCAGCCGACCGTTGCCGCAACTCGCCAGTGTACAAATCCGCGAATCGTCCGCTCGCTCGCTCTATCGCGCCTTGACCTTCAGCGCCAAATTCCAACGCAGTTGGGGTCAACTCAACGCCTTCTACACGCTGTCGAAATCTCTTTCGGATGATGACAACGAGCGCGACGCTGGCGGTGTCGCTTACGAAAACGGTTTCGATCTGCGACCCGAATACGGCCCGTCGAGACTCGATGCTCGTCACCAGTTTGTCGTTAATCCGATCATCTACCTGCCTTGGGGATTCGACATTGCGGGGGCGGTCAGAGCGCGTTCCGGACGACCGGTTGACGCCACCTTCGGTTCGGATGCCAACTCCAGTCAGGGGGGAGCGGATCGTCCCTTCCTCGGGCCGGGCGTGCCGTTTACGCGCAATGGCTTCCGCAACCGACCGGTCTACACCTTCGACTTGCGGGCGCAAAAACGCTTCAACCTCGGGGAGACGCGCCGCTTGACGCTGTCAATGGAGTTGTTCAACTTCTTCAACCTCGACAATATCGAGTTGAACGGAACTGCGGTGACCAACTTCTGCGCCAGCACCAGCGACTTGAGCTGCGGATTCCTCGCGCCGAGCAATCCGAACTTCTTGTCGCTGATTGATCGCAGTCCGACTTCGACACGCTTCGGCAGTCTCTTGCTGGGCAACAATCCGGGCGCTCCCTTCCAGATGCAAGTGGGCGCACGCTTCAATTTCTAATCCTTGCCATCGGCAAACCGCAGGAGCAGCGAGTTCGAATTCGCTGCTCCTTTTTCTTTGCCCGTCCACTCCGAGCCGCAGTGATCTTTTTTGCAAGTCGCTCATCACCTCGCATTCAGTTATCGAATAGAGATTCGGGAACTCAATCCCAAGATCGGGCGTCTAACCCATCAAGCGCCGACAAGAAAGATTGAGTCCATCGCGCACCGTGCAGCGCACATTTCAGGATGTGAGGAATACATGAAACGAACGTTGGTCGTGTTGTGTGCCCTTGTCTCGATTGCCATCAGCAGTTACTTTGCAATCACCTCGCTCACCCCTTCCGGCTTTGTCGCCGAAGCGTCCACGCCTATCACCGAAGGCTCGCTGCAACTGCTCAGCCCCGAAGGTCAACCCATCGGCCTCTGCCCATTGAAGCATACGGACGTGCGCGCCGAAATCAGCGGCTTCATCTCGCGCGTTACCGTCACGCAACAATTCGAAAATCCCTTCAAAGAAAAGATCGAAGCCGTCTATACCTTTCCGTTGCCGCAAAACGCCGCCGTAGATGATCTCACCATGCGAATCGGCGAGCGCGTTGTGCGCGGCAAGATCAAACAACGCGAAGAAGCGCGCGTCATCTATGAGGCGGCGCGACGCTCAGGCCGCACAGCCAGCCTACTCGATCAAGAGCGTCCGAATATCTTCACGCAATCGGTCGCTAACATCCTGCCGGGCGAACCCATCAAGATCGAAATCAGCTATATCGC